>CADDYT010000082.1 GCA_902810755.1 Chloroflexota bacterium | reverse complement strand
CTGCACGCGGCCTGTGCAATCAGGCAACAGCGTCGGCGATCAACCGGCCCATTTCTTCAGTGCCGACCGTCTTTTTCCCCTCTTCGCGCAAATCTTCCGTGCGATATCCTTCATTGATGACATGTTCCACTGCCGCCTCCACCGCGCTGGCTTCCCGTTCCAGACCCAGCGAGTAGCGCAGGAGCAGCGCCAGTGTCAGGATGGCCGCGATCGGGTTGGCTTTGTGCTGACCTGCGATATCGGGGGCCGAGCCATGAATAGGCTCGTAAAGACCAAAGAGGCCATGTTGCGTGCGCCTCGTCCCCAGGCTCGCGGAAGGCAGCATCCCCATTGAACCGGCCAGCATGGATGCCTCGTCGGTGAGAATATCGCCAAACATATTCTCCGTCACTATCACATCGAAGGTCGCCGGGCGGCGAATGAGGTGCATTGAACAGGCATCGACGAGCAGGTGGTCAAATTCGATATCGGGATAGTCCGCCGCCACACGGTCAGCCGTGCGCCGCCACAACCGCGACGAACTCAACACATTGGCCTTATCCACCGAGGTCAGCTTCTTGCGCCGCCCCCTCGCCAGTTCAAAAGCCGTGCGCACAATGCGTTCAATCTCCCCATCGGTATAGATCAGCGTATCAACGGCCTCAAAGCCGATGGGCGTTTCGCGAATTTCGCTCGGCTTGCCGTAGTAGAGGCCACCGGTCAGCTCGCGCACCACCAGCAAATCGGTCCCACGCAGCACTTCCGGCTTAATCGTCGAGGCATTGAGCAGCGCCGCGAAAGGGCGCACGGGGCGCAGGTTCGCATAGAGACCAAGTTCTTTGCGCAGGCGGAACAGCGCGCGCTCCGGCTGTACCTTTGAATTCGGCCCCTCATAGCGCGGTGAGCCGCCGACGGCGCCAAATAGCACCGCGTCGCTCTGCTGGCAAAGCTCCATCGTCGCGTCAGAAATAGCATCGCCCTCGGCCTCAATCGCCGAGACGCCCACCAGCGCCTTCGTCGTCTGAAAGGTATGCCCGTAGCGGCTCGCAACCCGCTCAAGCACAAGCAGGGCCTGTTCAATCACCTCCGGCCCGATACCATCGCCCGGCAACACCACAATCGAAAATGTTCCCACTGCAAAAGTTCCTCCTCACAGATAAGATGTTGATGTCTTTATCATACCACGTGAGAACAGAAACGTCCCCCTTTCCCCCGGCTGTCCTCATCGCCGCCATTCTCCTTTTTCAGAAAAATCTCTTCTTTATGCTCTCGGAAAAGCTCTCCCAATTGATGGGCTATACACTATAACGCTTCAAATACCTCACCAGTAGAAAAAAGCTGAAAAATCGGGTACAATTGTGGCAGGAGGGTACTGTTATTGTCAAGACTCGACAACCGAGGAGGCATTGCATGTTCCATCAGGTACTCGATCCTACAGGCAATCTTGGTCTGACCGTCTTAGCTTCACTCATTCCCGTCATCCTGCTGCTGGTCTTACTGGCAGCGTTCCGCGTCACCGGCTCGCCACATTGATAGGCTCCATTTTCACCCTGATTATCGCCATTCTGGTGTGGCACCTGCCGTTGAGCAACGGTATTGAGTCGTACCTCATAGGCAGTGCCAATGGTATCTGGGCGGTCGACTGGATTACCTTCTGGGGCGTGGTCAGCTTCAACACGCTGAAGCTGACCGGTCTCTTCGACACGCTCAAAAACTGGCTGGTCGAGCAGGCCACCGCCGATGTGCGCGTGCAGGCCATTCTGCTGGCCTGGGCGCTGGGGGCGCTGCTGGAAGGGCTGGTCGGCTTCGGCTATCCCTGGGCGGTTGTGGCCCCCATCCTGGTCGTGCTGGGCGTGGCCGAACTGGATGCGCTGCGCGTGGCAGCGATTGCCAACAACGCCCCGGTCTCCTATGGCGCGCTGGGCGCGCCGATTATCGCGCTGGCCGCCGTCACCAACCTGCCCCTGTTATCGCTCTCGGCCTCGGTCGGGAAAATCGTGGCGGTGCTGGCGCTGCTGCCGCCCTGGGTACTGATCTACCTGGTCGCGGGCCGCAGGGGATTCCGCGATGGCTGGCCGCTGGCGCTTGTCGGCTCGCTGGCCTATATCCTGGGCCAGTTCCCGGTCTCGCAATTCCTGGGTCCCTATCTGCCCGATATCGTCGGCGCGCTCGTCTCCTTTGCCGCCATCCTCCTACTCTTGAAGGTCTGGCGCCCACGCACCGTGCTGGGCTACGGCGGGGTGCCGCTGAGCGAAGAGGAGCAGCAAACGCAGCGCGCATCCAGAATTGAAGAGGAGACCTCCAGCCATTCGGTGCTGGCCTCCCTGCTTCCTTTCCTTATCCTGGTAGTCGTGGTTGTGCTGTGGACCGGCCCCTGGTCTCATCTGCCAAAGATCACCGCGTTTAGCTGGGTGGTCAAAGCCGTCTCTTCCATCAGCAATAAACCCACCTCCGCCTCCTTCGCCTTCGCGCCCTTCATTGGCGGCACAGCTATTCTAGCTTCCTGGCTGATCATGCTCCTGTTCATTCGCCCCCCGCTCGCGCTGCTGGGGCAGGTATTTCGCGATACCTTCCGCCAGATGTGGGGCGCACTGCTGGTCGGCGTCTTCATCTTCGGCCTGGCTTTCGTCTTCAACTACTCCGGTATGGGCGCGTCGCTGGCTTACGGCTTCTCAAAAGTGGGACCGGCATTCATCTTGCTCGCCCCCATCCTGGGCTGGATCGGCGTCGCGCTGTCCGGCAGCAATACCTCCACCAACAGCCTGTTTGGTCTCGTGCAGGTACAGGTTGGCAGGCTACTTGGCTTCCCCGTCCTCCTGCTGCCCTCCTTGAACTCCGTGGGCGCCGAGGTGGGCAAGCCGGTCGCCCCACAGACGGCCAGCGTCGGCGTTTCCACCACCAAGTTCGTGCGCAACGAGGGCCAGGTCATCCGGCATAACATGGGCTGGACGCTGGTTCTGCTCGCCTGGCTCATCATCGTTGGACTTCTCTACTACTTCCTGCTGCCCGGGCTGATGGCCCCTTAAGCCCGGCCCAACCCTACCTTTACCCTCCTACCGCACGCAGGGAAGTGGTGGTTGAGTGAGGTTGCTTGATGGCAAAAGAGAAGGAGCGCCGGAAGGCTTGCACCCCTTCCGGCGCTCCTTCCGCATTTTCTTCCCTCTCTTCCATCCGCAGAAATATACTTGCACCCCTTGACAAATTCATCGGTACAGACTACTCTTTATTACAGAGTCCTTTGTAGTGAGAAGGAGCGATGAACATGATGGAAATATCGCCAGAGGAAGCGCAGGAGGCCCTTGAAGCGGTCAGGCTTTCCACAGCAAAAATGCGGCACGTGCAGATGTTAGGTGCAGTGTATCAGGTGGCCTGGGGATTGGTCTGGTTCTTCGGCTTTCTTGTCTGCCAGTTTGTACCGGCAACTCTGACCGGTCCGGTACTCCTGGCAATGCTGATTGTTGGCATGTTGAGTTCTATGGCGCTGGGTCTCTTGCAAGGCAGGCGCCAGAGCGAACGAATACGGGCAACGCCCGGTTCCGATCTGGCAAACCTGGGAGCGCGTATCGGCCTGTTTTTTGCCGCCCTGACACTCTACAGCCTTGTCTGGCTCTTGATTGCACAGCCGCTACACGCGCAACAGGTGGCGCTGCTCTGGATCACCTTCGTCATGTTTGGCTATGTCGTCACAGGAACATGGCTGCGTCTGAAGCCGCTCATCGGCATAGGGGTGGTCATTACCCTGCTCTCGTTGCCCGGCTACTACCTGCTGCCGCAGTTCTTCTGGCTCTGGATAGCCATCAGTAGTGGCGTGATACTGACCGGCACAGGCCTTTCTATCCTGCGGAGATAGTCATGGCAGCATTGAACGAAGTGATCCACCAGCCTGTACGGCTACAGATTATGGCCTCATTAGCCGCGCTGGGACCAGGAATGGAAGTCGGTTTTACCTACCTGGCGCAACTGCTCAACCTGACGGACGGCAACCTTGGCGCGCACCTGCGCAAACTGGAAGATGCCGGTTATGTCACGATCACGAAGACATTCGTTGATAGGAAGCCACACACCTATATCGCTCCAACCGAAGCGGGACGACAGGCGTTTGCCGAACACGTAGCGGCGCTCGAAAACATCTTACAACAAGGGAAGCCAGAGAAGGGAAAAGGCGCTTAGCGCATCCCGGAGCAGTATCGTACATAGCGGAATTCCACTCGAAGCGGAAAGGACAAAGCCATGCAAAGCTCAACAGACATCGTTCGTATTCCCACGATTGAGGCCAAGCCGCAAAGCGCGCTCGTCGATGAGCCGATACAGATTCAGCTTAAGGGGTTTGCCCCACAACAGGCGGTGACCCTGAGAGCGAAAACGATAGACCACGCGAAGAAGGCATGGGCTTCGTATGCCGTCTTTCAGGCTGATGCGCAGGGAAACATCGACCTCAGCGCGCAAAAACCGCTTTCCGGCACCTACCGCGATCCTGACATGACGGGCCTCTTCTGGTCTATGCTGCCGGTCGACACAAAGCAGACAACACCCTTCATCCACAAAACGCAGCAGCCGCTTGTGATCGAGCTTGTCGCGGAAGTAGAGGGCGAGGTCGTTGCCAGCACACAGGTCACGCGGCTATTTGTCGCCTCTGGCGTCAAACGCCAGCCTGTGCGTGAGAATGGGCTGGTTGGCACCTTCTTCTCCCCTGCCGGGCCGGGGCCGCATCCCGCCGTCATCGTACTCAACGGTTCCGACGGTGGGCTGCGTGAAAATCCCGCTGCCCTGCTCGCCTCGCATGGCTATGCCGCTCTTGCGCTGGCCTACTTCAACTACGAAGACCTGCCCCGATCGCTGACCGATATCCCTCTCGAATACTTCGAGACCGCTATCGCCTGGCTACAGGCTCAGGAGACAGTCAATGCAGAGAAAATAGCCGTCATTGGTCTTTCAAGGGGCGGCGAACTTGCTCTGCTGCTCGGCTCTCTGTTTCCCGCCATCAAAGCGGTAGTTTCTGGCGCGCCCAGCCCCTTTATCCAGGCGGGCATCAACGAAACTGGCAGACCTTCCGGCCCGGCATGGATATTTCACGACGAACCGCTGCCTCATGTCAACGTTCATGTCAACTTCTTCATAGCCCTGGCCCTCTGCTGGCAGGCATTCAAACGCCATGCGTTCGCCATGCGCACCATGTTTCTCACCACGCTGAAAGATCGCAAAAATCTGGAAAAGGCAACCATACAGGTAGAACATATCCAGGGGCCGGTTTTGCTGATCTCAGGCGAAGATGACCAGCTCTGGCCCTCCACCCTCTTCGCCGAGCGAATCATGGACAGGCTCGCGCGCCATCAGCATCCCTACCCCTACGAACACCTGCGGTACAAAGGCGCCGGTCATTTCGTCTGTTTCCCCTACGGCCTGCCATCCCTGCCGCCCTACGTCCAGCCTGCCCCCGGCATCGCCTTCGGCGGCAGCATCGCAGCCAACGCTCACTCCGTTCGCGATTCCTGGCCGAAAATCCTGGCGTTTCTTGAGAAGGCGCTGAGGTAAAAAGGGCTTTCACGTTACAGATAAAGCAACTTGACGTTACATATTACAGTAGAGTTTCTTCGGCATAACTCTACTCCTTAAAGCCTTGTTAAGAAAAACGGAGGGAATCCTTTACCGTTAATCCCTCTTTCTGCCAGGAAAATTTGCAATGATCGAGCAAGGGGCATTCGAGCAGTTTATCGGAGCGCAGTTCGGACAGCATCATCTCAAGCAATTGCTGGCAGTTGACTACCATACTCCTCTCTTCCTGGCACACTCTAAGAAGAGTTCCGCTACCTGTCTCGTGCGCTTGCTCACAGAATCGACCTCCCTGAACAGCGGCAAGCGGGACGAATATCTGGCGCGTTTTGAGCAGAAAGCGGGTCAGCTTGCGTCCCTGCGCCACCCCTGTCTGCTACCGGTGATCGATTACGGGGTAGAGGGCGACACTCCATTTCTGGTGATGCCGCAGGTCGCTATGCAATCGCTGCGTAGCTGGCTGGATAACAACGGACCAATGGACGCTCTCATGGCAGGACACTGCCTTGACCAGCTTTGTGGCGCCTTGGCATATGCCCACCAGCATGGCATCCTGCACGAAAGCCTCACCATTGATTGCATTTACCTGCAACCAGATGGACGCCTGCTGATAGCCAATCTGGGCCTGTTCAGCCTGCTCGATCTGCAACGGGATGGCAAACTCTCTGATCTGGATGCAAGAGCCGGTGAAGGAAGCGCGCCAGAGCAATTAACGGGCAAGCCTGTTGGCCCGTTCACCGATGTCTATGCTCTGGGAGCCGTTCTCTACCATCTTTTGACCGGAGAGCCTGCCTTTTCTGGCTACACACCGCAAGAGCTTGCCAGCCAGCACCTGTACGCCTCCATTCTCCCGCCCAACCGGTGGCGCGCCGATTTACCGCCAGGACTCTTCGGCATCTTCGTCAAGGCGATGGCAAAGAATCCGAAGCAGCGATTCCAGCAACCGGGTGCGCTGGCAGAGGCCTATCACCGCGCGGTCAACCCCAATGCGCGCAACCAGCTATCATCAGCCCTCATCTCCGCACTTACCGGGCCGGTTCAACAGCCCTTTGTTCCTGAAACGCCACAGGCAAAAAGACAACATATAGACCTTCAGGTAACTGGCAGGCATGAATCAGACACCGATAAACCAACCGTTGTCGATGGCCATGACGGCTCGCGGTATTCACAGCCAGCACGCTCGCTCCTGGTAGAGGGCGGAGAGGATCTATCAGACAGTCCCACCCTCAAAAGAATACGGGCGCTACCCGGGCAGGCAACATTACCACTCACCCCCGAAGACCTCTCAGATAAACCAACACTTCCCAGAGTGGCAACGCCGCCCGGACAGAAAACAGGGTCATCCACCTTCCAGAATTTACCAGATACGAATACAGATACCGGTAATGATCTTCAGGCTGCATTGCCGCGCAAAACTGACCGACGGAACATAGTAATCACCACCGTAGCTGTCCTGATTGTAGCCGGTGCCGCCGGAGTTTTGCTGTTCTTCAGACAACCGGTAGGGCAGGGAGACCTCTTCGGGAAGCCGCAGCTCCTGCTGGGGCTATGCATTGTCCTGTCAATTGCCTTCACTGTTGGCTTCAATATCATCTCGCGCGTCAGTCTGTCAACAACGAAACACGAATCGGCTTATACGATCCTGTGGCAGTTATTCTGCGCGCTGCTCGTTCCCTTTTTCCTCCCGTTTGACCGCTTCTCCATCGACGCCAGCCCGCGCGTGCTGCTGCTCTTCGCGCTCTCAGTCATCCTGTGGGCGCTGGTCGATGCTTTCCTGTTTTCTTCCTTCAAATATGAAGAAGCCAGCATCCTCTCGGCCATTTTCCCGTTGAACTACGTATTCACCTTTGCCGTCAGCGTCGTCTTCCTTCACTCTGCCATCCACTCGACTATCGTGATCGGCTTCCTCATCATCATGACCGCTTCGCTCTTGATCGGCCTGCGCTATCTGCGCGTGCGACCGTCAAAAGGCATCATCTTCGCGCTGCTGTACAGCCTCTTTCAGGGCGTGGCACTGGGCTTCAACAGTGAAGTCGTCAAAAGCTTTTCCATTCCCCCCTACATGCTCGCGGCCTTCCTCTTCCCCGCCATCGCCAACCTGTTCATCTTCCTGCGCCCGAAAGTATCAGAGCTGCGTTATGAGCTGCGCGTCCAGTGGAAGAAAATCCTGCTGAACGCGGCGGTGATGGATATCTCCTTCTTTTTCCTGCTCAAAGCCTTTGAGCTGGGCAACGTCCCCCAGGTGGTAGCCCTCTCGGCCAGTTCAACGCTGCTGACAGCGTTGGCCGGTATCGTGATTTTGAAAGAAGACAGCCACGTCGCCCTCAAAATCCTGGCGGCGGCTCTGGCAACACTCGGCATCATCCTGGTACAACTCTAATCGTCCGACCCAACGGCCTCTTCTCTGCTATCAGTAGCCCCTGTCATGCTGAGTGCAGCGAAACAGCTGAGGCAAACGACAAATATGACCCTCAGCTGCTTCGCTGCACTCAGCATGACAGGGCCGCGTGCTACAATAAGAGCATGATTATCTGAGTCGAGAGCGATAGCGAAATGGAGACCATCATGAGTACAGGCGAGCGCGTAACCTTGCTGCCCATTGACGGGGCAGATGTGACCATCCTGGTAGATAATAGTATCGATGTTCTCTTGCAGAGCAGCGAGGTGGCGCAGCGAGCGGCCATGCCCTGGGATTTTTTTGAGCGCGAGCAGCAATTGATCGCCGAACATGGCTATTCGCTGCTGGTGACAGTGGAGCGAGAAGGCCATCGCGCATCCGTTCTCTATGACGCGGGCCTGGGACGCGACACTGTGCTGCACAATATGGATGTGCTGGAAGTGCGCGCGAACGAACTGCGCGCCGTCATCCTCTCGCACGGCCATGCCGACCATCACGGTGGTCTGGAAGGCATCTTCCGGCGCGTTGGTCGGCACAGGATGCCGCTGCTGCTCCATCCCGACGTCTGGCGCGACCGTCGCGTCGTCTTTCCTACCGGCCATATGCTACATCTGCCGCCGCCCAGCCATGCCGATCTCGACCATGAAGGCGTCGACATCATCGAGGAGCGCGGCCCCTCGCTCCTGCTCGACGGTATGCTCCTGATAACCGGTCAGGTGGAGCGCGTCACCGACTTTGAAAAAGGCTACGCGCTGCAACAGGCGCGCACAGCAGACGGCCACGACTGGGAACCGGATACGTGGATCTGGGACGACCAGGCCGTCGTCTGCCACATCAAAGATAAGGGATTACTTGTCCTCTCAAGTTGCAGCCATGCCGGCGTCATCAACGTCCTGCGCCACGCCCAACAACTGACCGGCATCAATACCATCTACGCCTTCGTCGGCGGCCTGCACCTGTCCGGCGCCCTCTTCGAGCCAATCATCGGGCGTACCGTCGCCGAACTGGTCGCCATCAGCCCGACGTTCATCGTCCCCGGCCACTGCACCGGCTGGAAGGCTATCCACCTTGTCGCCCGCCAGCTCCCCGATGCCTACATCCAGCCCAGCGTTGGCACCCGCCTGCACTTCTCATAACACACAGACGGACGATGACGGGCAAGATGAACAACCTGCCATTGAAAAGGCTCCGGAGCGGCCCATGCAGCGTGCAGCGAAGTATCCGAACAGGCTGTCCGCAATACGTTTTTCCCTCAGAGGCTTCGCTGCACGCTGCATGTCATGTCCGAAACGGCAGTCCTTATAGCCCACCATCTTCCGTCCCGGACCAGATCACACACCTACGTCACCGGCAGCAAACGCCCGCTCTTTACATCATAGATGAAGCCGCTTACCGAGATGGATGCGGGGATAAGCGGCGAGTTCTTGATGGTCGCTACATCATCGCGAACGGACTGCGCGAGATCGCTGAAAGGCAGAAAATCGATGTTGCTGGCATCGGCATGCAACTCCTGCTGGAGCTTTGCGCGCAAATCCTCATTGCTGAAGGTCAGCATGCCACAATCGGTGTGGTGAATGACCACAACAGTATCAGTGCCGAGCAACTGCTCTGAAATAACCAGCGAACGAATGGCATCCTCACTGGCGCGCCCTCCCGCGTTGCGAATGACATGCGCATCTCCCAACTGCAAGCCCAGAAAAGCGGCAGGATCGAGCCGCGCATCCATACACGTCAGCACAGCCACCTTCCGTCCGGGCGGCATCGGCAGATTCCCCTTGTCAAACTGCGCGGCATACGCCTCATTAGCCTGCTGAAACTCCTGAACAACCGACATCTCTGTCTCCTTTCATGACAAACTTGATCTTCTAAGTCAAGAAAACCTTCCTGATAATTATAGAATCATGGGAAGAGGTTTTGCAAGAGGGTTAAAGAAGACCTATTTTGAGCCAGGACCTCTATGGTCAGCATGTAACAGGGCCACCAGCGCCCCGATGAACGCAATAAGCGCAGCCGAGGTGAGAAGCGTGATCGAAATGCCTGTGGTCTGGGCAAGAACGGCAAGGGAGAATCCACCACAGATCTCACCAACGGACTCGCTCTGGGAGAGAAATGAGTGGACGGTCGCCCGCACGTCGCTCGGAGTGCGCCGATTCACCCAGATGATGCTGACCGTCCGCGTAACGTTGAACGCGATGCCGCTCACCAGCAGCACGCCGAGGCTGCCAGTGAGAGCATCTGGCGCATAGGCCAGCACGATCAGGCCGAGTACGCCAATGAAGCAGGTGAGCGCGTACATACGTCGGGCGACACCCAGGCCATCGATGCGCGCCTCGACGATATGCAGCGCGACGACGCCCACCGCCGAGGCGCAAATCCCCAGCGCCGTGTACCACAGCACGGGATCACCCGGAAAGCCCAGGTTCACCAGTTGTCTGGGAAAGAGCCACGTGACCATCGCCGCAGCGTTGACGATCATCGTTGCGACGAAGACCAGCAAAATCTCGTGATCGCGCTGAGAAAGGCTGACGCCGATCCGGAAAATCGAGAGCGAGGCACTCCAGCGTTTCTCTCGCACAGGATTGAAGTTGCGTTCGCTGAAGCGCGCCGCGACGAAGAGGGCGAGCAACGCCATGCCAGCGCCTGAAATCACAATTGCGATCGCCAGGCTCGTTGCCCGACCAAGTATCCCGAACAGAACCATCCCCGTCGCCCCTCCTACAAGATCCCGGCGACCGCTTGCCGTCAACACGCGAGCGATTCTGTCGGGTTGATCAAGTTCGTCCGTGATCCAGGCCACATCGGCGCCGTTTAAGAAGGCCCAGCCTGCTCCCCATAAGACTTGCGTTACCATCAGTGGCGGAAATGCCCTCACCACGCCGGTCATTGCCATACCAGTAGCCAGCAACATCTGCCCGATCACCAGTGGCCACCTGCGTCCAATGGCGTCTGACCAGACGCCAGCAGGAATGTCCGACAGTACCAGGGTGACGGACATGGCCGTGCCGAGGAAGACAAGCTGAGCGGCGGAAAGATGTGCATCGACAACGAAATAGAGGCCAGACGCCAGCACATAGCCCCGGTGGAACATCGAGCGCAGAAACATCCACTGCAAGAATGTCGTCACTACATCACGCCCATCATCCGGGCGTTTACGAAACATGCGCGCCATCACTCGCCTGTCCTCTGATAGCAGGCAGACAGCCAGAAGTTCCATCTCAACTGAGTGTCCATCAATCTCTTTCCCTCTTTTCGCAAAAGCAGGTTGCCAGGCTGGCCAACATGAAAAAACACGGCCTGAGTGGCGTTCGTGGGAGCATCGGGTCAAGAAGATAACTGAGCTGTGCGCGAACGTACTCAGAGAATGGTGAGCGGAAATGTCATTTGCATACGAGGAGCGAACCGGAGAGGAGAGGAACAGGGAGAGACAGGGGAAGAGAAGAGTCATAAGACCGTAGAGCTTATGCTAACAGCTTCTCATTCTCACAGGTGAGATAGCTTTCCCTGCCTCGCAACGCACTCTCGAACGGAGGTCGCGCATCGTGAAACAATGATCTCCAGGGATTGCATCAAATGCACCACCTCCTTTCCTGAAATTTTAGCTAGCAGCGCAAAATACAATAAAAAAGCCGGAGGTCGGATTCGAACCGACGACACTCGCTTTACGAAAGCGATGCTCTACCCCTGAGCTACACCGGCTCGCCAGCATTCACTCTCTGATACCCCTTGCAAAGCATCACGAGAGCTATCTGACGAAGACAATTATACGCCTCTGCGGCCCTCCTGTCAAGCGTTTTTCTCAGTTGCAGTTCTGACAACCTTTTTCGCAGAAAGAGAAATTTGTTGTGCTTCATAGCAGCAAAACCTCCTCAGGTTCGGGATTGGCATACAACGAAAAATCATGAGGCGGGTTTATTGGTTCCCTTGTATTGCCATCTGTATGACCTGCGCTAAATGCAGGGCATGACGATCTGTCATCTGAGCGATCTGCTCGCGGCAACTGAAACCGTCGGTAATGATCAGAGTATCTTTCCCGGCATTGCGCACAGCGGGAAGCAACACTCTTTCACCAATCTTGATAGACACCTCGTAGTGGTCTTTCTCAAAACCAAAGGCTCCTGCCATGCCGCAGCAACCGGAGTCAAGAATGGTATAATCCAGGCCCAATTTTGAGAGGACGTTCTCTTCATCTGTCATCTTCATAAGAGCCTTGTGATGGCAATGCCCGTGTACCAGCGCCTTAGCGTGAAGCTGCGGCAACTGGTAATGCGCTGTTTGCTTTGCGATAAATTCGCTAAAGAGGAACGTTTGCTGACTGAGCCGTCTGGCGACCTCGTCGTCGGGGAAGAGATTGAGCAGCTCATCACGGAAAACCGCAACACAACTCGGCTCCAGACCGACCACAGGGACACCTTCCTCAATCTGTACCCGTAGCGCATCGAGAATGTTCCTCAGCAGGTGTCTGGCTGTGTTGAGCATGCCGTAGTCATAGAGCGGGCGACCGCAGCACAGTACCTGCTCTGGCACCTCAACCTGGTATCCCATCGCTTCAAGCACTTCAACAGCCGCGATGGCAGTCTCAGGATGGAAGTAATTGTTAAAGGTGTCTGGCCAGAGGATGATTCTGGGGTTTCCTTGATTGTACACACCACGTTTGCGGAACCAATGCCTGAAGGGCTGCGCAGCAACCACCGGAATCCGTCGCTGTGGCGCTATCCCCGCCAGCCTCTTTGCTATGCTGCGCAGTAGCGGCGTTTGCGTGAAGAAGTTTGCCACAGCCGGCATAAGAGCGGCGAGGCGTACCCACCGGTGGATCAAGCCCATAGTATAGCCCGTTATGGGCCGTAATCTGCCTCTGTAGTAGTGCGAGAGAAATTCTGCCTTGTAGGTAGCCATATCAACATTGACAGGGCAGTCGCTTTTGCAGCCTTTGCATGCCAGGCAGAGGTCGAGTGCATGCTTCACCGCCTCGTTGCGCCACCCACCGTCGAGAGCGTTGCCTTGCAGCATCTCGAAGAGTAATCGAGCGCGGCCTCGTGTCGAATGCTGCTCTTCTCGGGTGACCATGAAGCTTGGACACATTGTACCACCTTCCAGTCTCCGGCATTTGCCAAAGCCGATACAGCGTGCCGTTGCTCTGGCCATGTTTCCGCCATCGTCAGCAAAGGCGAAATGCGTCCGTGGCCGGGCAGAGATATAGCCGGTGCCAGCGCGGAGATTTTCGTCCAGCCGATAGGCATTTACCACCTTGCCAGGATTCATCTTCCCATCGGGGTCCCAGAGAGCCTTAAATTCGCGGAATGCCCCCATCAGCTCTTCCCCGAACATCCTGGGAAGCAATTCTGCGCGGGCCTGCCCATCGCCATGCTCCCCTGAAAGGGAGCCACCGTAGTTGAGTACCAGGCCAGCGGCTTCGTTCATAAAAGAGCGAAACTTCTGGATACCGGCACTGGTTTGCAGATCGAAGCTGATGCGGGTATGGATACAGCCCTGCCCAAAGTGTCCATAAAAGGCCCACCGGTACTCGTATTGCTCAAGCAGTTGACGCAGATCTCGCAAGTAGCCTCCTACTTTATCAGGAGGTACCGCTGAATCTTCCCAGCCCGGCCACACATCTTTCTCACCGGGGACGCTCGCGGTTGCCCCTACCGCTACCTCGCGAATCAGCCAGATCTTCTTCGCAACCTCTGGATGATCAAAGAGCTTCATATCCGGTGGGTTGCCTTTTCTTTCCAGTTCCTCCATCAGGCCGCGTGCGCGATCCACAGCTTCTTGCATGGTGTCACTACCGAACTCCGCCAGCAGCCAACCGCCTCCTGACGGAAGAAGGGCAATATCGGCAGAAAGAAGATTCTTCCTTCTGGCGTCCTCGATCAAGCGATCGTCCATACCCTCCAGCGCAATCGGCTCGTGCGCCAGAATCTCCATTACATGATCGCATGCCCTGTAAATGTCTGGATAGCCCAGCACGAGCAACGCGCGAGCAGGCGGACTTTTCACCAGCCGCGTTGTAGCTTCCAGTACAGTTACACAGGTGTTTTCCGTACCGACCAGGGCGCGTGCTACATGAAATCCATTTTCTGGCAGTAACTGATCCAGATTATAACCGGAGACGCGACGTGGAATTTGAGGAAAACGCTCGCGAATCAAGTCAGCATATCTGTCACGCAAGGCCTTGAGCCGGGCATAGATTTCTCCACGCCTTCCACCTTCCCTGATGATGCGCTCAAGCTCTTCGTCAGCGGTCTGGCCAACTCGCATACGTAAGCCATCATAGGTGAGAATCTCCAGTTCTTCGATATTATCGACCGTTTTGCCGGCCATCAACGAGTGCGTGCCACAGGAATCGTTGCCGATCATGCCTCCCAGCGTGCAATAACCGTGTGTAGAGGGGTCTGGCCCGAATGTAAGGTGAAATTGCTCTGCTGCATGGCGCAGATCATCGAGAATGGTGCCAGGTTGCACTCGTGCCAGCCTTTTCTGCGGGTCGATCTCGATAATTCTGTTCATGTATTTGGACACGTCTATGACAACCGCGACATTACAGCATTGCCCTGCCAGGCTCGTGCCGCCACCACGCACAAGGAGAGGAGCAGCATGGTGGCGGCACACCTCCACAATCTTGAGAACATCATCCACGTCTCCAGGAATGACAACGCCTATCGGCACCTGACTGTAATTGGAAGAATCGGTGGCATACAGCACCCGACTCCCCGCGTCGAAACGTACTTCGCCACGAATCTGGCCGCGCAGTTCAGCCGCCAGAGCCTCCGCATCGATAGTCACCGATTTCATCGCCTGGATGCTCATGTCCCTGCCCTTCTAACGGGGAAATGCCCGCTAAGACCTGATTCAAGCCGCTTCCCGTAGGTGTAGACGCTCCCATGATCTTCTCATTCACTGTGACTGGCTCACTCCCTCTATCTTCTACCAGTATTCGAAACTGTTCTGGATGATGTGCTGGAGTTCTTCAGCGCCGACATCACGGGGGCAGTTGACCAGCAGACGCTGCTGCTTGAGCGTGCCGTCGATCAAGGCAGGCACATCTGCCTCCCCATACCCCAACGCCGCCAGGCCGTTTGGAATGCCCGTGTCACGCATCAGCGAGAGTAACGTGCGCGGAAGCACCTCCGGCATCTCAGTCGTCGTCAGCCCATTGACGTTCGCTCCCAGCAATTGCGCGGCACGCAGGTGCCGTTGCGGGCTGACGGGGTAGGTCCAGCGGAACGTCGCAGGAGCGGTCATCACAACGGACAGCCCATGCGGAATCATTGGCTCGTCTCCAGGATAGTCCGGGGGCGAGAAGTTTTTGACCAGACCGGCAATAGGATAGGCAATCGAGTGCGGCACATGCACGCCTGCGTTGCCAAAGCCGATCCCGGCATAGGTGGCTGCCAGCGCCATAAAGGTGCGCGCCTCCACATCCATCCCATTGAGGACAGCGCGGCGGAAAGAGCGCCCCAGATACTCCAGCGCCTTCTCGCACCAGAGATCGCTGATGGGATTGCTGCCCACATAGACCGGGCGCAGGTCCGGCTGATGTCGCGGACGAGCATTGTATGGCCGACTCGTATACGATTCGAGCGCGTGGGTCAGTACATCGAAGCCAGGGTAAGCTGTAGCCATCGGCGGCAGTGTCACTGTATTGAGCGGGTCAATGATTGCCAGCGTAGGACGCAGGTAGCGGTGAGAGATGCCGGTTTTCACCTTCAAGGCAAGGACATCCATAATCGCTACCGCCGTTGTTTCGCTGCCGGTTCCCGCCGTAGTAGGAATCGCCAGCAATGGCTTGAGAGGACCGGGGACGGGCAAACCCTTCCCGATCGGCTTATTGACGTAGTCCAGCACCGGGGCCGGATACGTGCTGAAAAGATTGGCCGCCTTCGCCGAATCGATGCTGCTGCCGCCACCGATGGCGACAAAGCCATCGTAGTTGCGACCGCGCACAAAGGTAGCGATAGCTTCAAACGAGTAATCCGTTGGCTCAACGTGGACATCATCAAAAATTTCGGCAGCGATGCCAGCTTCCTGGATCAGTGAACGCACACGCTCCGGTAGACCAAGCTTCATGACCCCACGATCGGTAATCAGCAGCGCACGCTTCACTCCCAGACGCTTGAGGTCATAAGCCACTTCGTTGGTAGCACCTGGACCGATCTTGATAGGGGTCATCTCCATGGTGAAAACAGTCTCGTTGGGGATATCAAGACAGCTCATCGGCATGCTCCTTCTCCGCCTTCTCTTTTCTTAACATGCTACTACGCTATAGTATACAGAATAATCTATAAAAAATCCGTAAACCACCGGGGATAGAACGTAAATAAATTCATAAAATCTTTCCTCATGCCTCGTTGCATAGTAAGCAACCCCCTGACAGGCTCGACTCAGTAATCGCGGTCGTAAACAGGTGGGCCGGTTCACTCCTGACGGGGATTCCGCCAACTCTCCCTCTCGACCATTATAGAGAAGTGGTATATAATAGTCTCACTTCCATTGATACGTGTAATCGCCTGTATAGAGCATGACAGGAAGGGTTGCGCGTCAAAAACTGAACTGAATGAGACAGATAGCCATTCGGTCTGGCCTGCCATTACAGGTGGCAGTGTTCCTGCTGCTCGGAAGAGATGGAGTAAGAGCGGCAGATATACGTCCTTCATTTAAGGAGTTTTTATGGCAAAACAACAGAAAAAGACACAGAGCAAGGCGGCGGAGAAGCCAGAGGGGATCAAGGTGATTACCGTCAATCGGCAGGCGTATCACGATTACTTTGTTGATCGCACGATTGAGGCGGGGATCGCGCTGGTGGGGACGGAGATCAAGTCGATTCGCGAGGGGCATGTGAACCTGCGCGGGTCGTATGCCATCGGGCGTAAGGGCGAATTGTGGCTGGAAAATGCGCACATTGCCGTCTATGAGCATGGCAACCGCTACAACCATGATCCCATGCGCAACCGCAAACTGCTGCTGCACCGCCGCGAGATCGACCAGTTGCTGAGCCGGGTTGAGGCAAAGGGTATGACGCTGATCCCGCTCAAGCTGTATCTGAAGGGTGGCAAGGCAAAAGTCGAGATCGGGCTGTGTCGCGGTAAGAAATTGTATGATAAGCGCGAAGCTATCGCGGAACGCGATGTCAGGCGCGAGATGGAGCGCACGATTCGCACGCGGTAAATTGAGAAAGAGCAAATGAGGCCAAACCTGTCCTGTTCAGCCTCATTTGCTCTTTCCTGTTTCACAGCTTTCTCATATCCACGGAGCGGCGCAGTTTGCCGCCTTCGCTTCTGGGAACGGTGCCGGGAGCCATGAGAGTAATCTTCATATTGAGGCCGAGGTTGCCGCGCAGCTCGTGCTGAATTTTGCGCCGTAGAGCGCGCAGTTGCTCGTTCGCTTCCAGCACTTCATCGGTGAGCATTTCACCGGATACCTGCTGAAAAACGGTTTCGGCCAGTTCGACTTTGACTTCGACCTCGTCGAGCGTGCCCTCGCGGGTCACGATGACCTGGTAGTGGGGAACAACATCGGGAATGCGCTTCAAGACCTCTTCGACCTGGGTGGGATAGAGGTTGACACCGCGCACGATGAGCATGTCGTCGGAGCGACCACGAATAGGTCCCATGCGCACGTGCGTCCTGCCACATTCGCACGGCTCGTGGGTAAGGTATGTGATATCGCTCGTCCAGTAGCGAAGCAGCGGCATAGCCTCGCGGGTCAGGTGGGTGAAGACGAGGACGCCTTCCTTGCCATCGGGCAGCGGCTCGCCGCTATCGGGGTCGACGATCTCCGGGTAGAAGTGATCTTCCCAGACATGACTGCCGCTGCGAGCCTCAACGCACTCCTGCGAGACACCGGGGCCGATGATCTCGCTCAGACCATAGATATTGGTTGAGCGAATCCCCAGCTTCTCGTCCACATCAGCGCGAATAGCCTCCGTCCAGGGTTCAGCGCCGAGCAGGGCATACTTCAGGCTGATTTCATCAGGTGAAACACCCAGCTTTTTGAACTCTTCGCCGAGCGTCTGGGCATACGATGGAGTACAGCAGATAACTTCCGGTTTGAAGTCGAGAATCAGGGTGATCTGGCGCTGCGTCATGCCGCCGGAGACGGGAACGACAGTCATACCCAGGCGTTCGCCGCCGTAGTGAACGCCGAGGCCGCCGGTGAAGAGGCCGTAGCCGTAGGCATTGTGCAGGAGCATACCGGGGCGAGCGCCGGCTGTGACGAGCGAACGGGCCATGACTTCGGAGAAAATATCGAGATCGTTACGGGTATAGCAGACGACGGTAGCCTTCCCTGTCGTGCCGCTGCTGGCGTGGATGCGCACCGTCTGCTCTCGTGGCACGGCAAGTAAGCCAAAGGGATAGTGTTCCTTCAAATCCTGTTTGCGCGTGAAGGGCAGCTTCGGCAGGTCTTCAACGGAGCGAATATCGTCCGGCTTGAGACCAGCGCGGCCAAATGTGTCGCGGTAGAACGGCACGCGCTCGTAGACGTAGGCGACCATGCTGCGCAGACGCTCATCCTGGAGCTTCCTGAGCTTTTCACGCGGCAGGGTTTCGATTTCGTTGTAGACGTACATATACTATTCTCCCTGTTCAAATATGATTTTTAGCCCGTCCTTCTCTGCGGGCGCCATCCAGTGTCTTCCACTCTCTCCACCATACTCTATTAAACCACAGCAAGCTCAGACTGTTTTGAATCGCTCAAACGGCTGGTGGCAGGCGTGGCAGTAGCAGATGGCGCGGCAGGGCGTGGGACCAAAGAGATTTTCCTGGCTGGTATTGGCCGAGCCGCAATAGGGACAGGCAACGATGATCTCGGCTTCAGAAGCGTGCAAGCGGTGAGTAAGGCGAGAGGCACGGGTGGGCAGTTCGATGAGGTTGCCGCGTGGCGGGGGAACCATGTTCGCCTGCCGCAGCATCTCGCGCCCGGCTTCGCTGATGCATTCGGTTGTCCAGGCATCGCTATAAATGATTTTGACCTCGACTTCGCCGTAGGGGGCAAGCTTGTCCATGATCTCGCGGCGCATCATGTCGAGGGCGGGGCAGCCGATGAAGGTAGGCAGCAACTCCACACGAATACTGTCACCGACCTCGACTTTGCGAATGACGCCCAGGTCTACGAGGTTGATAGCGGGCAGTTCCGGGTCGGGAATCTGACGCAAAGTATCCCAGATTGTTTGTTCTGTGAGCGGATCGGCCTTATCCATCACCAGACTCCTTCCGGTTCCATCGAACGCACCATTGTCATTTCAGCGTAGAGATCGTCCCAGCCGGGGCCATGTTGTCCTTGCCGACCGCCCTGTAAAGGTTCAATGTCCAGTTGCCATTGTTCACCTGCTTTATGAGCGGGGAAAGGCAGGTTGTAGGGCTGGCAGCAGGATTGGACGCGCTCCAGCCAGGGGGCCAGCAGTTGCGAGGTGCGTGTGGATAGGATAGCGGCGTCTTGCAGCAGGCCTTCGCCCGGCGCTTCCTCGAAAAGGCCGAGCAAGCCGGGCCAGAGTTCACGCAAGCTGCGTTCAAGCCGGGCGCGGGACTCTGGCGAACTGCCTGCCAGCGTCTGCCACCACGCTTCTCCATGCCAGAGATGGTAACGTTCCTCACGCTGCACCTTGTGCATGGCCCCGGCCAGCGGCTCGTAGGCGGATACAGTGAGCGAGGCAACGCGCAGGTCGTCGAAGAGATCGTAGAGAAAACGACGTGCCACCGCTTTTGCCCAGTCGGTATAACCCTGATGGCTGCCTTCGGGATCGTAGATGGGCGTTGTGCGGTCTTCGAGGACACGCGCATGGTAGAACTGGTCGCGTGGACGCAGGAAGGCGAAAGCGTCGGCATCACCGCCGCTCAGCTCTGCCGCCAGGATGTAGCAGAGGCGGGCGTGGCCGATCTCGTCCTGGGCCAGCGAACTGAAAGCCACATCTTCCTCCACCATTGGCGCAACGCCCGTCCACTCGGAGTCGCGGGAACCAAGCACGAGTTCGTCATCGCCAATGGTCAGGAGATAGCGGATCAGGGCCTGCTGGAGTTCAGGCGCCAGCGTCATGCCCGGCCTCCTTTTCTCGCTCGCGCAAGAGGCGGCGTTTCTCGACGGAGACGCGATAGGCTTTGCCCATACGATAGGTGCGCTCAATTGGCGGGTGCAGGAAATCGGGGTCGGCAATTTCGATGATCTCCTCTTTTGGCACCACCCAGAGCTTCGCGGCCTCCTCGCGGCGGCTGTAAATCTCGCGAGCGTAGTGCATCGCCAGTTCAGGGGTCGGAGCCTTCAGACTGCCCTGGTGCTGGAATGGGCCGCCCTCCACATCCTTGCGAAAGACTTCATAGATACGTATAGCTGGCATATACTCCTCCTGCCTTACGCGACAACGGCAGCCGGTTCGGCCAGGATAGCGCGGCGCACCCACTCGCACTCTCCATAGGTCAGGTAGCGGAAACCGAGCCGCTGCCGCGAAGCCGGGCCGTGACCAGTGACAACAGTGAGCAACTTCTTCATATCGGGTTCGGTATACTCCCACAGGCCCCTTTGCTCATCAAAACGCAGTCGGGGATCGGGAATGGTCAGGCCAAGCTCGCGAATCTTTTTGACGTATTTGGAAAGCCATTCCTGGCGCATCTCCTCATTCGTCCTGGATTTAATGCCCCACTGAATAGCGTCATCTTTCTCGGCAGGCGTGGGCGGGCCAAAGAACATCATAATCGGCTCCCACCAGCGATTGATCCCCTCCTGCACCATCGCGCGCTGTCGCTGCGTTCCCATCGCCAGCGTGAGGACCATATCCTCGCCGTGTTTGAGATGAAATGCCTCTTCCCAGCAGATTTTTGTCATCACGCGGCTGTAGGGAGCATAGCTGGCGCGGCGGATAGCCGACTGCGTGATGAGACTGGCGGAGTCGGCCCACCAGACAAAAACGCTCATTTCACCCCAGGTATCGAGGGGATAGTGGAAGATATTGTGAAACTTGGCTTTGCCGTCAAAGAGGTCCTGCATGACCTGCTCGCGCGGCTTGCCCAGGTCTTCCACCAGCCGTAGCAGCAGTTGCGCGTGTCCCACCTCATCCTGCACTTTCGAGATGACGGCCAGTTTGCGCTGAAGCGTGGGGGCGCGCGGAATCCACCCGCGTTCGGGCAACGCGCCCATCAGTTCGGACATGGCGTGTCGCTCGATAAATTTGATCAGCAACGCGCGGTATGTATCCGGCATCCAGTCACCCGCCTCGACCTTCTGCCCCTCCCTGATACGCTGCTTGAATTCGGCTACTCGTTCTTCGTCGGTCATGCTCATAGCAAGCACCTCCTGAAAATACCCTTGAAGCGGGCAAACAAACAGGCCATCAACTCGCCTTGAGGGCGGAGAGGATGAGCGCGATATAGCGATCTGAAAGCTCCTCTATCGAGAGTTCGCCATCGAGATGGAACCACTGGTACGTCCAGTTCAAGGCTGAAAGCACAAAAAGCGTGGCGATATGCGCGTCTTCGACATGAAACACGCCCTGCCTGATCCCCTCCTCGATCACGCGGCGAAAATGCGCCTCGTGGGCATCGCGACGCATTTTGACCTGCTCGCGTAATTCGGGCGTGAGAAATTTCCACTCGTGAAAGAAGACCGTCGCGTAAGGCAGTTCTCGCGCAATCACCTCAAGATGACCCCTGATGAGCTGTTTCAACTGTTCCTCAACGGGAATGTCTCTGGAAATAGCCTCGGCACATGCCTGAAACTGATCGGCGGCGCGGTTGACAATCTCCCAGAGCATTTCCTCTTTCGAGTTAATATGTGAATAAAGGCTGGCCCCGCGCAAATCCAGCGCCTTCGCCAGCGTGCGCATAGTTGTCCCATGATAGCCATGCTCGCTGAACAGGTCGCGGGCTGTATTGAGAATATCCGATTTCCTGTGCATCGCTCTTTACAAATTCATTGATTACTAACGGGCGTTCGTTCTTCCTGTTTAGAGTATAACTTGCAGGAACGATGAAAGTCAATGGCTTGACAGGGCGCAATCAGGCTGCGTATAGTGAGCGAAAAAGGGAAAGGAGCGATTCTCACAAAGAACCTATGGCACAGGAAGAACAGGTTAATATTCCCGGCGATCTGCTGGCGCGCGTGACCAGTAGCGCCGGCATTTTTCAACTGCTTGGCCTCCGTATCGAGGCGGCACACAACGGCATCGGGCGTGTGCGCGTGAAGGTTGATGAGCGATTGATGCACCCGCAGATGATTGTGCATGGCGGGGTGATCTTCACGCTGGCCGACACAGCAATGTCGATGGCAATTCTCTCGGTCAACCCGCCGGGGACACGCACGGGAACCATTGAGGCAAAGATCAACTATTTGCAGCCTGTCCGCGCTGGTGAGCTAGTGGCCGAAGCCAGCATCGTTTACCAGGGGCGCTCAACAGCAGTGCTGGAAGCGACGGTCTTTAATATCGTGGATGGGGAGCAACAGGCCATTGCGCGCCTGCTGGGAACATTCAACGTTGCTCGCCCGAAAAGCCCGGCCACTTCAGTGGAAACAGGAACAGGCAATAACAATAACGAGCAAGGGAAATAGAGGATGCAAAAGCGGCAAATCACTCGTTGGATAGAAGCTCTGCAATCTCCAGCAAGTGTTGCCTGATACTGCTAAGAACTTTATCTGATAGCACGGTTCTCCTTTTTGAAGACTCACTTGCAAGTTGATCGAGAACGCGGGTCAGCCTTTCCTCTGTCCAACCCTCGCTAAAAATAGCGAGGAAACTTTGCCAAGCACTGAGAGGAATACCTGATAATTCTTCACGGAACAGCTTATGCATATACTGATCCATCAGCCCTGTTCGTGCAAAGCGGCCAAAGTTGCCTCCCTTATCGTTCACAGCCTCATCGGAAATAGGGGCTGTTTTAGCGGGATAGTAGATAGAAGCTGAGGAAAGCTTAATCTCTGTAGTAGAGCTACCTGTTTTCTTGTAACGCCAGTACCAGTTCCGGTATTCGGCAGCATAGCGTGCGCAGGTTACATAGGGTGAAAAAAGGCGTGGAGAGCCTGATATGACATTTGACAAAGCCCAGGGATAAACAACCAGCAGGTCTGCTGGTGCGCAGACCGCCGGAGTAACCCTGTAACGAAAGCCTGGTTCACTCTCCTTCGCAAGGGCATACCAGCCCTTAAGCTCAATACCCATCAGGATAGAAGGCTGAATTTCAGGAGAAGATGAACGCAGAGTGACATCAGGGAAGGTTTGCGGCTGCCGCACAAAACGGTAAAGAGTATACTTCTGGTCGGGATCCCGGGTAGAACGCAGTTCGTTCAGCCCATCTGTTACCTGTGCCTCAATCGTAGCACCGAGCGAAGCATTAAAGGTGAAAAGGTCTGTAGCAAGCACACCAGAGATCAACAAATCCGACTTAAAAAACGAGGGAAGCGCAAATAAAGCCTTGTTCACACGAGTGAAGAGATCATAATGCTCCCACTGTTGATCTGGGCCTGATGGTTGCGGCTCTGGTGGCACATCTTCATCACGAGGCGGTCTGGATTGCTGCAAGCATTTGCTCCTCTTGTTTAATACGCATACTTGCCAGTTCATAGTATTCGGGCAGATGTTCGGCGCTGTAGCAGTTGCGCCCTGTTCGCAACGAGACAACGGCAACAGAGCATAAGCCGCCAAAAAGCTCCCAGATGACATCGCCCGCGTCACTGGAAGCAAGGATGGTTCGCTCAATAAGGCGTAGAGGCTTCTGATTTCACTTCACATGCTTCATTCGTTTTAGAGAGGGGAAGGCCGGAACGCAGCCACTCACTGCGCAACCACTGTTGCAATGGCAACTGTTGCCCATCTTCGGTCGGTAGCTTTACATTGCGTACATAGCGCACACATACTTCAGTGACAACCGGGAAGCTGCGAATGGTCTTACTATTCACATTTCCAGCAATATGGGCAATGCTTTTATCCCATACATGCAAGCCTCGATATTCCCATCCATGCAACTCCAATAGTGGATGAACAGTTGCCCATCCGATTTCCGTATTCCAGAACCATAACGTTGTTTCAGGGAGCGCATAACGAGACCAGGCCGCAATATGAGGAGCGTACCACTCGGCAAGTCCTGCAGGGGTTGGGGGATCACCGGGAAATCCTCCCACGCCATAGGCTCCATCAGAGATAATGACCGTTGGTTTTGGCCAGAAAGCATAGCGATCAAGAGAATTGGCCATTTCTATTCGGACAGAACCATGAGTAGTGAAAGAAGCAGGAACTCCGGGTGAGGTATAAGTTTCCAGAAGCTCCAACTGGCTATACGACTCAATTCGTTTCCTTCCCATAACATTACGCCTTACGGCAATGCAACTTACGCACAAACGTTCTTATGCAGCAAGAATACCACAGGCTTGCTCTTCATTCAAGCACTTTTTGATCAAAAGTAGCCAGTTCACCTCACAACGTCGCTCAAACGGCCTTCTCCTTCCTCACAGTTCACTTCGTGGGGTTCTGCCCGGCGTTTGCTGCGTTTCTTCTCGTAGCGGTAGAGAGAGAGCAGGGAGACAAGGGCGACGAGGGCGAGGAGCAAGGTGAGGTAGATAAGGCCATCGAAGCCCCAGGCGCGGGCGAAGATGCCGCCGAGGCCGTTGCCGAAGAGCTGGCCGAGGCCGAGGAAGACGGAGTAAAGGCCCATGAGCAGGCCGCGATCACGTGCGGCCTCCTCTGAGATGTCGGCGAGGTAGGAGAGAGCGGCGGGGGCGAAGCCGGTCTCCGCGAAGATACCGAGCATTAAGAGGGGTATCCAGAAAACCAGAATCAGGTCGTTGCCGGGGCCGCGATGGTTGATGCCCCAGAGCGCGAGACAGGCCAGGTAGATGCCCGCGATTGAGGAGAGCATGAGGATGAGGCGCGGCACTCGACCGAGGAAAAAG
Source organism: Chloroflexota bacterium (assembly GCA_902810755.1). The sequence goes on along the minus strand of CADDYT010000082.1, from coordinate 1,097 downwards.
GCCCAGAAGACCAGACAGAGGCCAAAGAAGAGGACAATGACGCCCAGGATGATGCTGAGGAGACGACCGCCGCCGGGACCAGAGGCCAGCCCCATGAGCAACTGGTGCGGGTTGTGAACGGGCAGCGAGAGAATGAAGGTGAGCTGCGAACTGAACCAGACGCCAACCAGGGCAAAGATAGCGACCCAGGCGGGGATGAAAATGAACAGGCGCGGCGTACCCAGCATGCGCCGGTAACGCCTGAGCATGATTTCTAAGCGGGCCGGTTCGATGACCTGGCGCGCTTCTGGTACGAGCAGCATACAGACGGCAACAAGGAAGTAGAGGAAAGCTAGCAGGGCAAAGGCAAAACGACCAAAACGCTCCCAGGCCAGACCGCCTACCACGACCCCGGCGGCCAGACCTCCACTCGTCACCAGCTCATAGAAGCTCATCACACGCACACGATAGGTCTGATTCTCCACGGTGAAATCGGCCAGATAGCCGAGGGTGGCCGGGGTGGTCATGGCAGAGGCAAGACCGGCCATCACCTGCAAGCCAAGCAGATAGAAAAGCGGGTGGTGTATGGGCGTGAAGATGAAGAGAGCTGTCTCGATCAACCCGAGGAAAGGACCAAGAATGAGGAAGCGGCGGCGCCCAAAACGATCGCCCAGCGCCCCCATCGGAGTGGCGAGGGTCAGTTCGGTAATATAATAGACAACGGCCAGTAAGCCAACCTGCAGGCTGGTGATGGAGTGGCCCGCGTAGCGTGTCAGTTGTGCCAGAAAGAGTCCGAGTACGACGGTACCCGCCCCGGCGCTGGTTCGTAAAATGAAGGTGCCTGTAAGAAGCGGGGTCGCCGACTGACGGGGCATTTATGTTCTCTCACTCTCCAGGCGCTCGGCATTCGCCGGCATGAAACTGGCTTTGCGCTGCCTTAAAAATGTCAGCACGGCAATTGTACAGCCCGTGCAGAGGAGTAGCACCGCAACCAGCAAGAGCGACAGCAAGACAACGCGCATGCCGCTATCCGTCGTGCTTTGCGCCAGTACCCCCAGAACAACCATCATAACCTTCCCCTTTACAAATAGATACTCTCTCGTTCTACTCTCTCGTTC
>CADDYT010000081.1 GCA_902810755.1 Chloroflexota bacterium | reverse complement strand
GCTCGCCAGATGTTCACATCGTTGATGTGAACGTTATTGACAGGAACTGTGAGAAGCTTGCGCGCACGCAGCGTCGTCCACAGTTGCTGTTGCTACTTTCCACTCTTCAATTGTTAAGGTCGCCCTGAGCAACTCATGTTTGCTCGCTTTTATTCTGCCGTCTCGTGACGACGGTGATAATTATGCCACAGGTCTTTTTCCCTGTCAAGGGGTTTTCGTTAGATTTTTATAATTTTGTAAAAATTGCTTTTTTCGATTTTCCTGTGGCACAGCCTTCGATCTGGCTGTAAGCTTCTGTGATGTCGTTCACAGTCTTGAGCTTTGTGATCCGACTCACTGTCTCCAACGTTGTTCAGCCTTTATACTAACTATATAGCCCATCTGGTTTATTCCCTGTGGGAACGTCTTACGGGATAGACACAGGTAGTACCATAGGGAAGGCAACCACAACACATTGTTACAAGGAGCAAACAAAGGAGATGTCTATGGCAGGTATACGCAACGTCATTTCGACCCTGACGGAGAACGGCGAAGAGATTATGGGGCCGGAGATCCTCCTCTGGCACTACCCCGATCAGAGCATTATGAATGGCTCGCTGCTCACCGTTGAGAGCAACCAGTTCTGCGTGCTGAAGTCGCGCGGAGCTATTCTCAATGTCTACGAAACAGGTCAGTATCCGGTGCAGACTCCCGATCGCGTCCTCTTTGGTTCTATCCAGCAGGCTTTCTATGGCGGGCAGAGCCCCTGGCAGTACGAGGCGCTGTACATCAACCGCGCCAAGCTGGTGCTAAAGACGAACGGCATGGCGCTTTCGCGTGAGATGGCCGAAATGGTCTATAGCGTCGATTACTACATCCACGTTGAGACGCGCGAGAACGCGGTGCGTCTGGTGCAGCATATGCCCTATCGCGGTCACGCGCTGACGACGCAGGACGTGAACAATTATGCCGGGCCGGTCATTGAGCAGGCGGTGAACCAACTGGTGCAGGTGACGCCGCTGGAGTCCGTCAACGAGCGCATCCATGATCTGTCGCAGCTGGTTCACGAACACCTCCAACAGTTTCTGGCCATCTATGGCATCACGCTCGATACGGTCAAGGTGCTGATCTTCCCGCGTGATGAGCGGATGAAGGCGCTGATCTCGCTGAAAGCGTTCGGGCTGAAAGAGATTGAGGCGGTACGCTACTACACCGCTATGTTGATGGCGGAGCGCGGCGTGGTTTCGGCGCCCAACATGGCAATTGGCGAGTCCTTCAACATCAACGGCACGCAGACGACTACCAGCACGGACCGCTACACAACGGCGACGCCACATCTTCAGAACAGCCAGGCGAAACAGTAGCGCGGCGGGCCGAGAAAGAAGGGCGATCATGACAGGGCCATCAAATGATCCTGTGATCCAGCAGTTGCAACTTCTGCTCACGGGCTATGGCTACAACTTCTACAACGCGACGAACCAGGCGAGGGCTGATGATCTGCTGGTGCGCGAGCGGGCCAGCTATTTCCTGACGCAGGCGATCGATTTGCTGGCGCGCCTGCGTGGGGAATACCAGCGCCGCTACGTGCCGCCGCTGACGCGCGAGAACCCGTTCCCGCCAGCGGAGGCGCTGGCCCACCTGCGCGAGATTGAGCAGGTGCAGCAGGAATTGTCGAACGTAGAGACGCATATTCGCGGCATGTCGGCGCCGTCCCAGGATCGCATCTGGTGGCGTTTCCGGCAGGAGCAACCGCTGCTGCTTCAGTTACTCAACTTCGACCTCGCTCTGGTGCGTGATAGCGAGCAAATCTACGAATATGTCTCGCATCTGACCCCCGAAGCCTGGCAGGCGCAAGGCAGCGGCCCCCTGCGCCAGTTGATTCAGCAACTCACGCAGGTCGCGAAAGACCGCGAACGCTTCCTGCTGATACCGATGTAGCCCGGGCAAAGAGGCAGGCAGGCCACCCCTGGCGGTCTTTGTGCAGGCCACCCCTTGCCGGTCCTTGTGCAGGCCAGCCGCCAGGGGTGGCCCTACTATAGACGATGGCTCCACAGGCGGCACGAGCCGCCCGTCTAGAGGAGGGCCACCCCTGGCGGCTGGCCTGCTCTGGTGGTCTGTGACCCTTGCGGCTGGCCTGCCTGTGGGTGGCCTGCTCTGTGGCCTGGGGCGGCCTTAAGTTAACGCCTATGGGACCACCCCTGGCGGGTGGCCTGCCTGCCTCTTTGTGCAGGCCACCCGCCAGGGGTGGCCTGCGGGGCCGATGGGCAATCCAGTTCCCCCTCAACTTGCCAGGATATCTACATAGCTGGCGGGGAGAGAGCAACCATTGTAGAGGGAGACGAGAAGTTGTTCCTGGTTAATGACGGTGGATTTGCCGGTGGAGCAGGTCATGGTTAGTTTGCGCGCGCCCATCGCTAGATCCTGGCGCAGGGGTTTGGGCTGGCCGTGCGTGTCGAGAATGCCGATCGGCCAGTAGAGGCCCTGCAGCACAAAATCTTCGCTGCTGAAGTAGAAAAATGGGACGTGATAGCGCATGGCAGTGGTCACATCGGTAATCAGAGTTAGCACGTGTGAGACAGCGATCTGATAGGCATTGGTCGGGTCGAGGCCACAGCCCTGGAAGCAGCCGGTTCCCTCGATCACCCAGATATGCTGGCCGATGGCGTTGACGCTGACATGAAATTGCTGTGCCCAGAAGAGGAACAGGTGATAGAGGCTGTTGACGGAAGAGTCGGGATAGCCGTTATGCCAGCTATCGATCAGGCCGAGAACCTGGGTATGCCAGTTCCAGTGGCCGCCGGGATGAACGGTTGTATTCATGGCGCTCTGCACCTGGTTCAGGTACTGCACCTGGCTCATCAACGGCGCGTAGTCAACGCCGCCAACGTGCGGGTCGAGGGAGCCGAGCAGGGCGGGAACATTGGGGTTAACGGCATGAACGGCCTGCGAGCAGAGGTCATAGAAACGGGCGAAGTTCTGAGGCGGCACGTAGAGCGTGGCCGGCGGGTCATATTTCATCTGCTCGTTGCCGCACTGCACGGCATCGGCGTTTCCCCGCGCGGCATCGTTGAGCAACTGCGTATTGAACAGCTTCGGGCCGCCGCTGGAATTCTGACAGACGATGAGCAGCACACGAATGCCCTGCCGATGGTAGGCGGCGATGGTCTGCTGTAATATGCTGCCTCGCAGGTTGCCCCAACCACAGGTAGGATAGCTAAGGCGTATCCAGGGAATGCCGGGGTAATAAGCAAAATCGGTGCTGGCATCGATTCCAAGAACAGGCCAGGCGACCTTACCCGGAGTCACGGGCGTAACCGATGGCGCAGGCGAGGAGAGAATGGGCGGCATGGTTGGCTGAGGCGTCAACTGAGGTATGATCCCCGATTGCTGGCTGGCTACGACCATCCTGTATTCAAAGCCTGATAAGAAGACGACGCCGACAACCATGATGGCCAGCACCAGCCATGAGCCAATTTTTGCCTGCTTTATTCTATTCCACGGATTCATCATCCCTATTTCCCTATACAAAACTCGCTGAAGATCCTGTCCAGAAGGTCTTCGCTGGCTGTCTCTCCGGTGATCTCACCCAGCGCGTTGTAAGCGGCGCGCAGGTCGATGGAGACGAAATCGAGCGGCAGGCCCTGCTCTAATGGCAGCAGGGAGGCGCGCAGGTGTTCGGCAGCGCGGCGCAGGGCCTCTTGATGGCGGGCGCTGGTCACCAGCACGCTTTCGCTATTCATGGTCTTCCCTGCCAGCACCAGTTCGGCCACCGTCTCTTCCAGTTCGTCGAGACCGGCGCCGGTGAGCGTCGAGGTGAAGACCAGGGGAGCTTCGGGCCACATCTGACGCAGTTCGTCGATCTCCAACCGGCACGGGAGATCAGCTTTATTAAGCAAGAGGACGATGGGGCGACCGTGCCGTGCCATGTCCTGCGTCGTTATTTCGTCATCTAGAGAAGAGGTTGAGCCGCCAAAGCCCATAAGACGCAGCTCCCTGGCAATCCAACGATCCTGCGCGGTCAGTGGCTCAGAGCCGTCGAAGACGAGCAGGACAACATCGGCGCTTTCGGCTGCGGCCCGACTGCGCCGCACGCCAATCTGCTCGACAGGGTCGTCGCTGGGCGTGATACCGGCAGTATCGATCAGGTGCAGGGGGATGCCGCGCAGATTCGCGACCTCCTCCACAGTATCACGTGTGGTACCGGCAATCGGCGTCACAATCGCGCGGTCGGCGCGCAACAGGGCGTTGAGCATACTGGATTTGCCAACATTGGGACGCCCGATGATGGCGGTGCGCAGGCCCTGACGATAGAGCCGCCCCTGCTCGGACCCGGCTAGCAACGCATCCACCTGTCGCTGCGCCTGCGCGATCAATGGGCGCAGTTCGTCGACCTGGGGAACAGGCACATCCTCTTCGGGAAAATCGATGCTGGCCTCGATCCGGGCGATGACGCCCAGAATGGCGCTACGTGCCTCCTGCACCTGCGCGGAGACACGCCCGCTCAACTGCTGCATGGCCAGTCGCTGCCCGGCCTCGGTCTGCGAGCCAATCAGGTCCATCACCGCCTCGGCCTGCGCGAGGTCGAGCCGCCCGTTGAGAAAAGCGCGCAGAGTGAATTCTCCGGGGTTTGCCATGCGCGCCCCCTGCGCCAGCACCAGGCGCAAGATGCGGCGCATGACCAGCGGACCACCATGCCCCTGTATCTCCACCACCGGCTCGCGGGTATATGTGTGTGGAGGGCGCATAAAGGCCACCAGCGTCTCATCTACCGCCTCCCGCGTCTGTGGGTCAACAACGCGCGCAAATGTCAACCGATGTGAGGGCGGTACCTCCTCGCTGCCACCTGCCAGTTTCAGCAGCGGCAGCACCACGTCAAACGCCTCCGGCCCGCTCACCCGTATCACGCCAATGCCGCCCACTCCTGGCGGGGTCGCAATAGCCGCAATGGTATCCGTCGTTGTATCAAACTGCATTCTTCCAACCTGCTAAAAAGTATCTATCTCAGTAGAAATACTGAGAGAAGTAATGAATTCGAGGCTATAGTACCATGACAGGGAAAGATGTTCAAGGAGAAAATAACGGCGACTGATCTGATGCGCCAGGGATATGTCCCTGGCGCAGGGAATGGATCAAGCCGTCTGTTAGCTCTCCAGAATAGCGAGATAGTTGTCAGGCAAGGCGCAACCGGCGTAGAGGTGAGCGAGCAGTTGCTCTTGATTGACGATAGTGATCGACCGTCCGGGACAGGACATGGTGAGACTGCGCGCGCCCATCCAGAGGTCCTGACGGATGGGCTTGGGGTGCAGGTTCAGGTCCAGCACGCCAATTGGCCAGTAGACGCCGCTGGCGTAGAAATCTTCGCCGCTGAAATAGAATATGGGAACGTGATAGCGCATGGCCGTCTGGACATCGATGATGAGCGTCAGGATGTGCGAAACAGCAACCTGGTAGCCGCTGTAGGGGTTGATGCCGCAGCCCATGAAGCAGCCGGTGGCCTCGATCACCCAGAGATGGTGGCCCAGCGAGCCGGGGGAGACGCCGAATTGCTGCGCCCAGAAGAGAAACAGGTAGTAGAGGCTGTTGACGCTCTGGCTCGGGTAGCCGTTATGCCAGCTATCGATCAGGCCCACAATCTCTGAACGCCAGCTCCAGTGGCCGCCGGGATGGACAGAGCTGTTCATGGCGGATTGCATGGCATTGAGATAGCCAACCTGGTCATACAGGGGAGCATAATCAACGCCGCCAACATGCGGGTCGAGGGAGCCAAGAATGATGGGGATATCCGGGCGCACGGCATGCATAGCCTTCTTGCAGGCGTCGTAAAAACGGGCAAAGGCGGCAGGAGGAATATACATGGTGGCCGGTGGGGCATACTTCATCTGCTCGTTGCCGCACTGCACCGCGTCGGCCCAGCCCTGTGCGGCATCCTTCAACGGAGCTGGATCAAAAAGCTTAGGGCCGCTCGACCACTGACAGATGGTGAGCATGACATGCACCCCCTGTTTGTGGTACTGCTGGATGGTCTGCTTGAGAACATCTCCCTGCAGGTTGCCTGCTCCACAGGTGGGATAGCTGAGCCGCACCCAGGGAATGCCGGGAAAGGAGACCCTGGGGTCGCCCTGGATGCCAAGAACGGGGGCCGGGCCTAACGTGATAGGCGTAGGCGTGGGCAAAATATGCGGCATCGTCGGCGGCAGTTTGATCGGCGGGGCCGGTGTTGGCGTTGGCTGTTTTGTCGGAGCCTGTGTCGCCACAGAGGCGGGATCGGGGCTACCGCACGCTGTCAAAAGGGTCAAAAGCACGATGGAAAGCAAAACCAGTCTTCTCACACCCTCACTCCTCATACACAACACTTCATTCATATATGTAAAACCTCAACCACAGGTAAAGACATAACCTCTACCCAGTAGAACGAAGCAGAAGTGGATTTGATATACAGCCAGTTCGGGCTATATGGCAATATTACCGATTATGTCATGAGAGGGGGTATACTCATGAAAAAGAGACGATACGCTCCGGGTGGGTGTAGACATTCATGGTGTGGTCGCGCAGGAAGCCAATGAGAGTGATGCCTGCGCGCTCCGCCAGTTCGACGGCCATGCTAGAAGGGGCGGAGATGGCAGCGATACAGGGGATGCGAGCCAGCAGGGCCTTCTGGATAATCTCAAAGGAGGTGCGCCCGCTGAGCATGAGGATATGGCGGGTATAGGGGAAAGTGCCATGCAGCAAGCCATGCCCGATAAGCTTATCGACGGCGTTGTGCCGCCCGACATCTTCGCGCAGGAGCAGGAGCTGTCCGTCGGCGGAGAAGAGGGCGGCGGCGTGCAGGCCCCCGGTGTGGGTAAAGACGGACTGGGCGGCGCGCAGGCGTTCCGGCAGCGTGTAGAGCAGCGCGGCAGGGATACGCAGGGTATCGGGTTCCAGCGGGGGCGCGGAAATGAGCAGGTCAGTGATGCTGTTTTTGCCGCACAGGCCGCAGCTTGCCGAGACCGCGAAATGGCGCTCAAAGGCAACAGGCTGCGGCTGGAATGCCGCCTGCTGCGCCTGGTTGCGCAGGCGAACGGTGACAACATTGGGCAGGGGCAGGCCATCGGCATCCAGCGCGTCTTCGAGCGCCAGCACATCGGCGGCGCCCAGGATGATGCCCTCGGTGAAAAGAAAACCCATCGCCAGTTCGCGATCGTTGCCGGGTGTGCGCATGATGACGGCCAGGCTGCGGCGGTCGATCTGCACCTCAAACGGCTCCTCAACCGTCAGGGCATCTTCGCGCTGCTGGTGTTGATTCTCCTGCCAGTGGGTGACACTGGCCTGCATAACGCGCTCCGGATCCAGTGAGGAACGCCAGAAGCCTGGAAGTGTCATAGCAATGTATCCTGTCTATCCTGACCGCTTCCCCCGGCGCGAGTCAGGTACAGCGGGCCGCGCGGCAGAAACGGATGACATAGCCCCGGTCGTGCGCGCCGAATAGTATGTGGGCGGACGCTGGCGTTTGAAGTAGTATTTGCACGCGCCGGGACGCACGGGGTCAGGGGGTTCGATAGCCACCAGGCCCCATCCTTCCTGTTCCAGCCAGCCCCACGCCTCATATTCTTCATCGAAGTCACGCACGACATCTCCGGCAATAGTAAAGACCATTGTCCCAAGCAAGTATCTATGTTCCCAGTGTACCATGTTTTGCCTGCCTTTTCAAACTGGATCGGTCGATAATGATTTTCCCGGACGTATCATGCTTCGCCCCAGAAGCGCTCACTTCAGGCCGCCCCAGGCCACCCGCCAGGGGTGGCCCTGCTATATACGAACGGGTCGTAGGGCTTGTGGAGCCGCCGCGTAGAGTAGGGCTACCCCCATAGGCGTTCACTTCAGGCCGCCCCAGGCCACCCGCCAGGGGTGGCCCTACTCTAGACGCGGCGGTCGTGCCGCCTGTGGAGTCGTGTCTATAGTAGGGCTACCCCTGGCGGGTGGCCTGCCCTGCGTTGGCACTGGCTGAAGTGAACGCCTATGATGCTTCGCCCCGCTCAGCATGACACGTCCGAGAGCATTCTTCATCCTTCGCTATCAGAAATGAACGGTGACAACAGGCACATTGTGGAAAATATTTGACGGCTATGCAGTAGAGTGCTAGGATATGCGTACAGAAAATACTTTTTTGTGGAACAGGGGTTGCAGGATGCATCATTACGTTAAGGCAAGTAACGAGACGCTCCGTAAGCGTGGCTACAAGCTAACACCGCAGAGATTTTTGATTCTGAGTGTCATTCAAGAAGCAGAGGAACACCTGAGTATTGAGCAAATTACGGAGCGGGTGCAGGAACGCAATCCCTACGTGAGCCTCTCAACGATTTACCGCACGCTGGAATTGCTGCGCGAGTTAGGGCTGGTACGCGAGAACCGGTTGCCGGGCGAGCAGCCGCACTACGAGGCGGCTGAAGGGAAGGCCCATCATCACCTCGTCTGTCGCGGCTGCCGCGCCATCATTCACCTGGATGATACGCTCCTGGGCAACCTGAACGAGTTGCTTCAGGAACAATACCACTTTCACGGGCTGACGCTCGATCTGGTGGCGGCCGGCTATTGCGATGCCTGCTGGCAGGCCATGCAAAAAACCGCTTCGTGATCTCCTCATTGCAGTAGCCCGGTTTGCGCGCAATAATTATCATCCTGCGCGGTAAGCTGGTTGACATCGGTTGACTCGACCGGGGCCATTTTGTACTGTGGAATGGTGGAGAAAATATAGTTGTAGAGCTGCGTGATGATGGGGCCGTTGACCAGACCGCCTTCGCCCGCGTTCTCTTTCATGGAGACGATGGTCAATTTCGGGTTGGAGTATGGAGCCTGTGAAATGACCCAGGCTTCGGCCCCTTTGTTGCCGCCGACCTGGCCGGTACCCGTTTTAGCGATGATCTGGTAGGGCGAAGTCCACATGGTCGGGTTCGCGACGGAGCCGGTGTCGCCGAAGCGACCGGAGCCGCAGCGTACCACCCCCAGCATCGCGGTGCGCACCTGAGCCGCCGTCTGGCTGCTGATAGGGGTGCCAAGCGTCTGCGGGCTGAACGATTGCAGGATTGTACCGTTGGGATCCACAATCTTTGAGATGAGCGTCGGGCGCATCAACGTACCATTGTTGGCAACGGCGTTATCGAACAGCGACATTTGCAGCGGGGTCACATCATCGACGCCCTGACCAAAGGAGTTCTCGGCCAGCCCGTTGAGTTGCAGCGGCTGCCCGTTTTTCGGCGTCACTGTGCTGGGAGTGACGGGCAGATCAAAGGGGATCGGCTGGCCGATGTAGAACCGTTTGTTGTAATCAAGCCATTTATTGATGCCGAGATTCGCGCCGATCTGAGCAAAGATGATGTTATCCGAATGGGCAAAGCCATAGGCCACGTTGACCGGATAGTGTCTGGTGAAGTCGATGATATTATTGCCCGAAGGCCCGAATGTCTCGCCCCCAATGCGTATCGGGCCGATGGCCTGCGGGTGATTCGGGTCTTTGTCGTTATAAAACAGGTCGCTCATCTGGGTTGTGCCTGCATCCAGCGAGGCCATCAACGTAACCGTTTTGTAGGTTGAGCCGGGTACGTAGGTGGCATTGATGGGGCGTTCGAGCAGCGGCTGCGCCGGGTCTTTGACCAGTTGATTGTAGTAGTTGAGATCACCGGCGGCGATGCGGTTGGGATCGAAGCCGGGGCGGCTGACCATCGCCAGCACTTCGCCGGTGTGCGGGTCCATGATGATGATGGAGCCGCGATTCGAGGGGAAGATGTTGACGTTATCCGCCGCTGCCGCGTACTTATCGAAGTACGAGTTGGCGGCCTGCTGGATGCGGTCGTCGATGGTCAGATAGATATCGTCGCCGACGGGGGGCAGGTGCAGGGTCTGATTGACCAGGTTGCCCAGTTTCGTGACGCCATAACTGCCGTCCAGGTACCCTTCGTACTGATGCTCAATGCCGGTTGAGGAGAAAAGCGGGCTGATGTAATAGCCGATCAGGCCGGCCAGAGAGGGATCGGTGTAGTGGCGCACATAGCCGCAGCCGTTGCTGGCGAGGGTGGAGTAGGCCAGTAGTTTGCCGTTACGGTCGAAGATGCGCCCGCGTTGTGGCGCGACATCACTGAAACAATGTCGCCCGTTGTGAATATTGGCCGTGACTTGATCTGCCACCACCACCTGCCAGTAGACAAGCCCACCGCTGAGCGCGATGAAAAGAGCGATGAACAACAGTGTCAACTTGCGTATACTGGCGCTGATATTGGCATTCATATTATTCATGTCATACATCCTGCTCTATACAAACCTGTGCCGCGATTAACCAGAAGAAGTGTAGCACTGTTCTTAGCGACTGGCAAGCGCGAACGGTCACAGGACTATTGTTCATTGAAAATGGCGCAGCATTTCTTGCAGGCTGTCGCCACCGTACTTTTCTAGCACCGCCTCGGTGAGGACAATGGCCATCATGGCTTCGCCGACGACGCCAGCGGCAGGGACGACGCAGACATCGCTGCGCTCATAGCGGCTGGCCTCGATATTCTCGCCGCTTGCCAGATCAACCGAGGGCAGGGGATGGGCGAGAGTGGGGATGGGTTTGACGCCCACACGAACCACGACCGGCTCGCCGTTGGTAATGCCGCCCTCGATGCCACCGGCGTTGTTAGTCAGGTGAAACCACTTGCCCTCTTCGTGCCGCAGCACGTCGTGGACGTGCGAGCCAGTCGTTTGTGTGGCCGCCAGCCCGGCGCCGATTTCCACCGCTCTGGCCGAAGGAATGCTCATCATCGCCATGCCAAGACGGGCGCTCAGGCGACGATCCCACTGGCTGTAGCTGCCGAGGCCAATGGGAACGTCCAGCGCCACCACTTCAAAGACGCCGCCGCAGGTATCGCCGCGCTGCTTCGCCTCGATGATACGCGCGATCATCTTCTCCGTCAGCGCGGCATCGGCACAGCGCATGGGTGAGGCCTCGACGGCATCCCACAGGGAGACAGGGTAGGCGTCGCGGGTCAGCGGGCGCGGCGTTTCGTAGCCAACGTCGACAATGGAGAGGACGTGGCTGTGGATGGAGATGTGAAAGTGCGTAAGCAACTGGCGGCAGAGGCCGCCAACGGCGACGCGCGCCGCCGTCTCGCGCGAACTGGAACGCTCAATGACGTTCCGAATATCTTGATGCCCGTATTTCATGGCCCCGGTGAAATCGGCATGGCCCGGTCGGATGCGCGTCACCGGCTCGATCTCATCTTCAACGGGCTGCGCGCTCATGCGCTGCTCCCAGTTGACCCAGTCGAGATTCTCGATCTGCATGGCAATGGGCGAGCCAAGCGTCTTGCCGTGCCGCACGCCCGCGAGGAAACGCACAGCATCCTTTTCGATCTTCATACGCCCCCCACGCCCGTAGCCACCCTGGCGGCGGCGCAGATCGGCGTCGATGACGCTCCTGTCCACCGGCATCCCGGCAGGCAAGCCCTCTACGATAATGGTTAGCGCGGGGCCATGCGATTCACCCGCCGTTAAGAAGCGAAACATGGTAAATCTCCCATCGTTCTTTATAATAATTCATAATAATTCAACACGCTAGAGTGTATGCACGCCACTCCCTTGCCTGTCAATCTATACAGGGGCCACCGACTCCTGGAGAGCAGGAGACGAGGCTGGCAAAGGAAGCGACCGGCCCTGTCGGCTGCGCCGTTCATTCCTGCTCAGCAAAGTAATGGCGAGACAGGCCAGGCAGATGCCAAGCAGGTAGCCGCCGATCAGGTCGGTGATCAGATGGTAGCCGATAAAGAATTCGGCGAAGCCGCCACCGAAAGCCACAAACAGGGCCAGCGCCATAGAGAACAGGCGCACCGGCCACCACTTCACCTGCCGCCAGGCCAGCCAGCAGGCGACCAGGCCGATGAAGCACCAGCGTATGGCATGGCCGCTGGGGTAGCCATAGACCGTCTGGGCATCAGCGAAAGAAAACGGGGTGGTGGCGCTGTACCAGGCATTCAAAGCGCGCCCATGGGAGATAGGCGGCGCGAGCCACCACATCCCCAGATCGATTTTGAGACGGGTCGCATGCGATATCTTCCATATTTGCGGACAGGAGAGCGAGGTCAGGCCCACATAAATCTTGCCCGGCACCGGCTGCGCGAAATATTGCTTGCCCAGCCATTCCGCAGCCACGCCCAGCAGGAACAACAGGCAGAGGTAGAGCAGAACACGCGGGCGGTAGCGTAAAACCAGGCAGAGGCCGCCCAGAGCCAGCACAAGCAGCAGCGTCGGCAGCGGGTCGCCGATGTTGCCCCACTGGCGCAAAACACAGTCGAAACCGGTGAGCGGGCGCTGCAGGAGCCATTGCTCCTGGTACATGGTCGGATAGAGCAAAGCGCCCGAGGCGACAAGGATAGTATAAACGATGAAGAGGGCCAGCGCCACCAGTGAGATGAGAGGCAACCAGCCGCTCGCAGGAGAAAAACGTCGTATTCGCGTCAACATTCCCTTCTCTTTCCTTCAGTTTCTCACGCTGTTACTATACCAGATTTTCTACCAGAGTTCAGCATGTTGCCCGCATCTTCAGGAAATTTGCGTAGTACGATGAAAAAGATTACAGCTCAACCATAAAGAGGTTACACTTTCGCTTCTCACCTGCAAAGGTATAAAAACTTTTTATTTTATGCTTTAGCGGTGAGGATTATGAGGTTTATTTGTGGCAGAGAGCAACTGTATAAGTGCCTTTCTCATATCGTTTTTCCATCAAGCTATTGACACAGGTAGAAACATCTTTTACAATATACCTTAACCATTATTTTTTTATTTGTTGACCGGGCAGTCTGAAAAGAGAGTTTACACGGAGGAAGTTTATGGTACCAGAAGAATCATCGCATGCACAGATCGGTCAATCAGTTGGGGCGAAATTGCGGGCGGCGCGGCAGGCAAAGAAGATGACGCAGGGGCAGCTTGCACAACCGGATTTTTCGGTCAGCTATATTTCAGCCATTGAGCGCGGGCAGATACATCCCTCACTGCGGGCGCTGGAAATTTTAGCGGGACGGCTTGGTCTGAGTTCGACCGAGCTATTGCCGAAAAGCGGGGAGCAGAATGAAGGCTCGAAAGGGCCATCGCCGGAAGAAGTGGCCGAACTGGCGCTGCTGGAGGCACAGGTGGCAATCCAGCAAAACGAAGGCGCGGAAGCCATCGAGCGGCTGGAGAAACTGACGAATAAGATGCTCACGCACCGGCAACAGGTTCAGAAAGGCTACCTGCTGGGTACGGCGTATGCGGCGCAGTTGCAATTTCAAGAGGCTGAAGCAATGCTCTCACAAGCAATAGAGCTGGCGCGGGAGAAGAATGACAGGTATAGCAAACTACAATTACACTATCAGCTTGGCATCACCTACGCGGCAATGCATAACTACGCGCAGGCAATCTCCTGCCACCTCTCCTGTCTGAAACTCCTGGAAGAATGCGGTGTGGACGATGCATTCCTGAAAACGCGCATCTACTTCCAGCTAGGGCAGCAGCACGCGGCGCTGGATCATCACGAGCAGGCGATTACCATGTTTGAGCAGGCAATCGCGCTGGCAACCGAAGTAGCGGGGACGGAGCGGCGCAAAGCGGCGTACTGGACTCTCAGCCAGAGCTTTATCGACAGCGAAGACGCGACGCTTGCCACCATCTATGCATACAAAAGCGAGTTCCTGAGCAACCAGCAGGCGGCAAATCTGCTGACCGGGGAGATCTACCACTACCTCGGGCGCGCGCTGCTGCGCGGTGACCTGGAAGCTGCTCGCACCTATCTGATGAACGCCTTGCAGGATGAGCGCGTGCTGAAAGATCAACTGGCGCGCGCCAGTGTCACCACCTCGCTGGCGGAGTGGTTCCTGAGACAGAAGGCGCTGCGTGAGGCGGAAGAACACGCACGGCAAGCCTATAAGATGGCAGTCACATCGGGAGATACGATTGTCGCTAAAGAGACGCTGCTGACGCTGGGGCGCATCGAATATGCGCAGAGCCGCTATGAAGACGGAGACAGCCACTTTATCGCAGGACTGGAGATGCTGGAGCGCCTGGGCCTGCACGAGGAGCTATCCGATCAACTGGCTCGCTACGGCCAGTTGCTGGAAGAGCGGGGCCTGGTTCACGAAGCGATCAAATACTTCAAGCGCGCTTTTGAAGGGCAGCAGC
Source organism: Chloroflexota bacterium (assembly GCA_902810755.1). The sequence goes on along the minus strand of CADDYT010000081.1, from coordinate 12,141 downwards.
GCCTTGCGATGCATAGCTGATAGACGCCTGTCTGCTACGCTGATGAACAATTGATTGTGCGCCTGCCGGGAATATCAGGCGGGGTGGATTTCTACGCGCATAAAGGTCACTTCCAGTAAAGGGCGGTCGCCGGGGTTATCGAGCCGTAATGCGGTATGGCCGAGTGGAACGGTGAGCGTACCTTGCTCGTCTACCGCGACGGTGGAGCGAATGGCGCGAGGATTGCCGCCCAGCCACTGGATCGGCTCAATCAAGGAGCCAAGAGGCACGGAAATCGTGACCGGTCGACCGCGTAGCGAGCTATCCAGGGCGTGCAGATGGAGGATCAATATGTCTCCTTGCTGGGTGATTGTGCCGGTAAAGGAGCGGTCCTGTAACGGGATGGCCGGATATTCATGTGAGGGACCGGCGGGATGTGGAGAAGCTGCTTTCCGCATCGTTTTACCATGACGCGCGCCCCCGGCTTCAGCCAGCGTAGGAGCATAGGTATAGAGGGCAGGCGGCTCTGGTGGCGTCTCCGGCTCCTGAAAGCCTGTCGCGACGCGCACCAGGTCTTGCAAGGCTTCCGCGCGCAGGGTTGCCTGATTGATGCGCGCGCCGGTTTTGATCGCCAGTTGCAAGAGGGCGCGGGCAAGGGCCGAATCGTCGCGGCGCTCGTGCCGGGCAAGTTTGAGAACCGCTTCGGCCTGCATGATGAGTAACTGGCAGAGTTGCGCCAGCTGGCGAGCCGAAGGGACATTGGGTCCGGCAGGCAATGGAACAGTATGAAGCTGGCTTTCATCAACCGCGAGGGCCGCGCGCAGGGCATCATAGAGGTCAAGGTAGGCGGCATGGCAGACCGGGCAACCGACAAGGTGATAGAGCAGGGGGGCATAGCGGCTGACCGCCTGCGGTTCGTGCCTGAGCAGGGCCATGATAAAATCCGGGAGCTGCCGGTAAAACCGGGGGTGGTATTCGCCGGGTGGGATGGCCAGGTGAGAAAGAGGTTCTTCTCTTGGAGAGGCTGGTGGCGGCTCTTGCTCTCGCTGCGGCTGTGCCATAATCTGCTGCAACCAGCGCGCCAGTTTGCGAGATGTATCATCAGTATGAAATGTTCCGGGTGGTGTATCGTTTTGCATAACTTTTCTCTTCCTCTCCTCTCCTGTCCAGAAACCGGGAATGCCAGCACACATGAATACCTGCTCACTCATCACGATAATAGCGAGAGAGGCGTTTCCTCTGGGCCGCACTCAGGCGCACCGTCTGCTCGCCGTGCCAGTCCACAAGACCTTCAGCCACCAGCCCGCTCAGGCCCTGGCGCACCTCATCTGCTGACAGATCATCTTGCGCCAGCATATCTATGCTCACCTCAAAGGTACCGGTAGCAGCATCATGGACTCCATATTCAGTTAAACGTAAAGCAATCGTCACGGTCAAATTGGTACTTTGTTGTTGCAGGCAGTGTCGCAATTTGCGGTGGGCGTGGTCTTTATGCTGGCTGAGGTGGTCGAGCGGTTCTTCCAGTGGGGGAAGAGCGAGATGGAGTTCGTCGAGAACGGAGCGCAAAAGCTCGGCGCAGTCGAATTCGTCAATCTCCTGCAAGACTGCCTGCAACTGGCGCGGGGCCGCGCGCAGAGCCAGAATGCAGTGTTTGAGCAGATTGCGTAACTCCTGCTGAGAGGCGAGAGCCAGAGTGATCTCCTCCGGGGTTGCGAACGGGGGCGCACCCCAGACGGGCTTAATTACATCGCTGAGAGGGTTGTCTTCTCCTTCCGCGCCTTCGGGGCTTTCCAGCTCAGACATATTGCTCACCGCAAGATGCCGTTTGCGCCACAGATCGATAAACTTATTATGTACGCTGCGCTGAAGAAAGGCCATGAACTGCGCTTCCGAGAGCGAATCGATGGCGGTGAGAGGGAGACGGTCACCCCCGCCGATCACGCCGAGGCGCACCAGTTGCTCAACGACATGTTCGACCACCAGATCAAGCTCATACGTATCGGCATTCGCCGTACCGGAGAAGCGTCGCGCATACCGTTGTAAATAGGCATAGAGCTGCGGAAAATTTTCTTCAGCGTGGTAGCGCAGGTCATGCGCTGTAAAGGACATGCGGCCAATTCCTCCAGAGTGATGTTGAGCAACAAGCTGGTCAGTTTGCATAACTCTTTGCTATCCGATATTGTACAGACGAAACAAGAAATGGTCAACAGAAAAAACACGCGCCATCCGCGATTTTGCGCGTCGGAGATCACTTCGACGCGCAAAAAAGCGAGATGGCGCAGATTCTATTCAGGGCGAGAAGAATTACTCGATATCCCCTCGCTTGCCCTGGCGCTGATGGTCATACGCCTTCTTGATGGCATTGAGACTGCGCTGCACTTCGCCGCGAGCTTCCAGCTGGTTGGCATAGCGGAAGTAGGCGCTGGCAGCCAGTTCATGCGCATGCGAGCGATCCAGCAATGCGAGCGCGCGCTCGAAGGCTTGATCGGCGCCGGTGTAGTCACCGGCTTGATGGCGAATCTGGGCAAGGGCCATGAGGGCCTGCCCTTCGGCTATCTCATCATGCGCGCGCTCGGCGTAGGCGAGGGCCTCGTTGGCCTGCTGTTCGGCTCCCTGCACATCCCCTCGCTTGAGCAAGAGTTCGGCCAGAGAGGTGTAGCACAGTGAAGCGGCGGCTTCATCGTTGAGATCGCGCTCAATGGTAATCGCCTCTTTGTACTGCGTTTCCGCCTCATCCAGCTTGTTCTGCCGCTCCAGGGTCTTGCCGAGACGCTGATGGGTGAGACCAACCAGGCGCATCTCATCGCGCATCTCGTAGACGGCCAGCGAACGCATAGCGTAATCGCGCGCCATCGTCAGTTTGCCCGCCGTCTTGTACCGCTGGCTGATTTCCATGTACTTCTGAGCATAACTCTTGCTATCCCTATTGAGACCTTCGAACATATCGAGGGCGCGATGGTAATAGGCGACAGCTTTGTCGAGTTCCCCCAGACGGAAGTAATCATTGGCCAGGTTACTGAAGACATCAAGGGCAAACAGAGGATCATTCAACTGCCCACTCTCAATGGCAGCATTGCATCTTAGATGATTTTCGACAGCCAGCGTATAGTTGTACAACAAGTAATACGCTTTCCCAAGTAAATTGCGAGCGCGCTCAATGTACTCGATATCATTGATTCCTTCTGCCTGAGTCACGGCCTGTCGTAAATCAACTACTGCTTCCTGATACTGGTTCTGGCCGAGGTCAATTTCGCCGCGTAGTCGATAGAGTCGATAGACTTGCTCGGTGGTGATACGCTCAGGCTGCAAAGGTGCCAGCAGTTGCGCGGCCTGTTCGTACTTTTCCTGCTGCACCAGCACTGCGGCCTGCAACAGGTCCACGTCGACGCGAGTATCCGGCTCTGAGTCGGCGGGGGAATAGCCAACGGCACGAGCCTCTGCAGCGCCCGCCGGAGAACCTTCGAGTAAGAAGGTCAGGGGAACGTCCAGGCGGCGTGCGAGGATGGAGAGGGCCTTGAGAGAGGGTCGAATCTTGCCACGTTCAATGGCAGAGATGTAGGAAATGGAAAATTCGGGCGCAGCAAGTTGCGCTTGCGTCATGCCAAGTTTGGTACGCACTTCCCTGATATTCGTGCCTACCCTGGCCGCAACTGCCTTGCCCACATTCGCGGTTTCAAGGGACGGCATAGGTTTTCCTTTCTTCTTTTGTTCACTCGCCTCCATGTTCAGCACATGGAACCGATATGCCCATTGCACTGCCGGTCTTTTTTCATGAATAGCTGTACTCACGGAGAGTGACTCTTTCTCCGCTCTACTTTTCTCTGGCACCGAAAAGTATGTGCCGCAAAATCAAGCAAAAAACAGGGTAGCCGCAATGGTATGGTACCATATATCCTAGTATAAAGTAGAATACTTTTTTTGTCAATAGCAAGTCTTTAGCTAATTAATGAAAGTACGCAATAAGCAGTCTCTCTTTTGCTACAATCTTCTTTTCTCTAGTTTTCTCTCATCCAGGATGCATTTGCATTATTTTGTAGAGTTAATACGCATCGATAAATCTGCGTGTATGCATGAAAAAAATTACTGAACTTTTTTTTGTTTTTCCACGCAGGAATCGGCCTTTTTCTCTACTTCTACCCCACAGATAGTCCTTCTACTGCATAGAATTATACCGCAAAAGCGGAACAGAGAATAGTATGATAGGAGGATTTTCTCACAGACTTCCACTTTATAAAGCGCCAGAGGTAGAAAGATATTGCCATCTAGCCAAAGGTGACCTGTTTGGCTATAATGCATGTTGTAAACACCCGTGTATTCCCTGAGACGAACGTATAGTGCGACAAAGAGGAAGGTATCCTTATGGAAATGACGATCAATCAGCTATTTGCGGACTCTGCCCGTCGTTTTGCCGGGCGTATCGTTTTCATTGAGCCGGTGGAGGGCGAAGGTATCGCTTCGGTTACCTATCAAGGATTACAGGAGCGAGTGCAGAAGTTCGCGGGCTACCTGCAGGGCTATGGCTATAAGAAAGGGGAGCGTATAATGATCTGGTGCGCGAGCCGGACAAGCTGGATGGTAGCTTATCTGGGCGCGCTGCTGGCGGGGCTGGTGGTCGTTCCACTGGATATTAATACCCGTGAAGACTTCCTTGCCCGTATTGCTGAAACGACGGAAGCAAAGGCATTGATAACTACTGCAAAGCAGTATCAAAGCCTCAGGCAGCCGCAACTCCCCTTCATCGATATTGAGGCCCTGCCGGAGGGAACGCTGGATATAGCTGCGCTACCGGAAGTAACGGGAGAAGACCTCGCCGAATTAGTCTTTACATCGGGGACTACCGGGCAGCCGAAAGGCGTGATGCTGACGCATAACAACATTGCCAGCAATGCCATCGCCGCCGTCTCAGTCGTCAATATCCTGGATACCGACCGGGCGCTGTCGATTTTACCTTTGAGCCATATGTTTGAGATGACGATCGAGATAGCCGTCCTCTACATCGGCGCCAGCGTGGTCTACGCGAAGTCGCTGGTTCCTGATACCATTTTGCGACTGCTCGCCACGCAGGGTGTCACCTGTATGGTCCTCGTTCCACAGGCGCTGCAACTTTTCATGAACGGGATAGAAAGAACGGTGAGGCAGCAGAAGCGCGAGCGGCAGTGGGAGTTGCTGCATCGCATCGCTGCCCGACTCCCTTTCTCCTGGCGCCGACGACTCTTTTCTTCCGTGCATAAGCGATTTGGCGGGCGTTTCAGGTTCTTTGTCAGTGGGGGAGCTTATCTGCCGCCACAACTGGCGGCAAAGTGGGAAAACATGGGGTTCAGGGTGATGCAGGGGTATGGGGCCACTGAATGTTCGCCTGTTGTTTCGGTCACGCCTTATAACGATCACAACTATACTTCGGTGGGCAAGCCGCTGCCGGGCGTGGAAGTGCGCATTGCCGAGGATAAGGAAATTCTGGTGCGCGGCCCCAACGTGGCGAAAGGCTACTGGCAAAACCCGGAGGCGACGGCTGCCGCCTTTGAAGACGGCTGGTACCACACGGGCGATCTTGGCTACCTCGATATGCAAAACAATTTGTATTTAAAAGGACGTAAAAAAAATCTGATTGTCCTGGCAAACGGATTGAATGTCTATCCCGAAGACGTGGAGAACGTTCTCACCAGCAATCCACTGGTCAAGGATGCCGTCGTCTTCGGTCTGAGCGAGCGCGAGGAGGGGCCGCAGGTACACGCCGTTCTGTTGATGGAGGAGCCGGAGAAGGCAAAGGAGGTCATCCAGCAGGCAAACAAGCAACTGGCCGCGCACCAGCAAATACGGGGCTTCACCGTGTGGCCGGAAAGCGATTTTCCCCGCACGCATACGCTCAAAGTCAAACGGCAGGATGTTCTCGCCAGGCTGCCTGAAGTGCGGAGGGATGCACGCTTAGAACGATGAACTTAGAAGAGCAGGAGCAAGAAGAGAAGAGATATGGAACGCTCTATCTGGTCGCGACGCCGATAGGAAATCTGGGGGATATGACGCTGCGCGCCATCGAAACGCTGCGCAGCGTCGATATCATCGCCAGCGAAGATACCAGGAAGACGGGCATGCTGCTCAAGCACTTCGAGATTGCAAAGCCACAGATGTCTTTCCACGAACACAACGAGCAGCGCGCGGGCGAGCGTATTGAGGCGCTCTTAAAAGAAGGCAAGTCGGTCGCAGTCGTCAGCGACGCGGGGACGCCGGGCATCTCTGATCCTGGCTTCACGCTGGTGAGGCGCGCCATTCAGGAAGGTCTACCGGCGACGATGATTCCGGGACCGGCGGCCTTTGTGATGGCGCTGGTGCTTTCCGGCCTGCCGAGCCACAGTTTTACCTTCAGAGGTTTTCCCCCGCGCAAGCCTGTCGGCAGGCGCAAATTCTTCGAGGTCGACCGGGAAGCGCCGCACACGCTGATCTACTACGAAAGCCCTTACAGATTGGAAGCGTTCCTCAAGGATGCCCTGGAGGTTTTCGGAGACCGCGAAGCGGCCATCGCCAACGATCTGACCAAAAAATTTGAGTCCGTCCAGCGCGGCAAGCTCTCATCCCTGCTTGAAGCGGTTGGACATACTACTCCAAAGGGTGAGTATGTTGTTGTTATAGCAGGGGCAGGAAAACAGGCTAAACCGGGAGATGAAGAATAGCCATAATTCTTCATCTCCCGGTTTAGCACTTCTGCCTTTAACCTCTTGAAGGGTGATGGTATACTTCCCATAAGGAGAGTGGAGGAACCAGGCCTTTTTTTCCGACCCATTTGCGGAATTGAAATTAAATCCCCATCACCTTGATGAGTTCCTGCACGGCGTCGGCGGAGCGTTGGAGCTGGGCCTGTTCGTTCTCGTCGAGGTCGATCTGGATGATCTGTTCGACGCCACCGGCGCCGAGTTTGACGGGGACGCCAACGAAGAGGCCGTTGATGCCGTATTCACCTTCCAGATAGACGGCGCAGGGCATAATCATTTTCTTGTCCAGCATAATGGATTCGACCATTTGCAGGATGGAGGCGGAGGGCGCAAAATAGGCGCTGCCGGTGCCGAGCAATTTGACGATTTCCGCGCCGCCATCGCGCGTGCGCTGCACAATTTGCTCAATGCGTTCCGGGGGCAACAACTGCGCGAGGGGAACGCCGGCGACGGTGGACATGCGGGCCAGCGGCACCATTGTATCGCCATGGCCGCCGAGGACGTAGGCTTGCACGTCGCGCACGGAGACGTTGAGTTCCCGGGCGATGAAGGTGCGGAAACGAGCAGTGTCCAGCACGCCAGCCATGCCTACAACGCGGTTGCGCGGGAAGCCGCTGATCTTGTAAGCGAGCTGCGCCATCGCGTCCAGCGGGTTCGTGACCATGATGATGATGCTGTCGGGCGAGTAGCGCACCACCTGCTCTGTGACCTGGGTAATCACCTCTTGATTTTTCTTCACCAGATCGTCGCGGCTCATGCCGGGCTTGCGCGGGAAGCCGGAGGTAATGACAACGATGCTGGAATTGGCGGTATCGGCATAGTCGTTGGTGCCGATGATCTGCGAATCGTAGCCGAGGATGGGGCCAGCTTCCAGCATGTCCAGCGCCTTGCCCTGCGGCATATTGGGGATGATATCGAACATGACGATATCGGCGTAGTCGCGTTCGACGAGGCGCTGGGCCAGCGTGCTGCCCACAAAGCCCGCCCCGATCACACTGATCTTTGTTCTCGATGACATATCCTTACCCTGTCCTTTCATGGTTTTTGAGAAAATAGAGTCTACTCTCATTGTATTGTAAGCCGCAGAGTAGGCAGTTGGCAATGGAACGGCCTGTTGCGGGGGCCAGAAAAACATTGCTCCCTTGCAGAGTACGCAATGGATATGTTAAACTCTTGATTATAGATAGCAGTCGCTGATTTCGGATTGTTCGGGGTCAGATTCTACGAAAAGCTTACCGTACTGGCGTGGAACAATTCGATTTTCGTACAGATAAAGCTGTTATCTTCCCTCTTTTCTGCTCGCGCTCGCGCCTATCTTCAACGGTGAGGATAGAGAGGGCGCAACTATTCCTGTTCCTGTCGTTAGCGTCATTATCAGAAGGAGGTAATCCCGAATGGCGGATTCCAGATTGACCCAGGAGCAACAGGACGAGGCATTACTGCAAAAATTTGGATACAGGCAGGAGCTTCAGCGGACGCTGGGTTTCCTTTCCAACTTTGCGGTAGCTTTCTCCTACATCTCCGTTTCGACCGGCACGTTTTCACTCTTCTACCTCGGCCTGGCAGCCGGCGGCCCGGCGCTGTTCTGGACGTGGCCGATTGTGGCCATCGGGCAGTTCATTGTGGGGCTCAATTTCGCGGAACTGGCCTCGCACTTCCCTATTGCTGGCTCCATCTATCAGTGGAGCAAGCGCCTCTCCAGCCACTCTCTGGGCTGGTTCACCGGCTGGTTTTATTTCTTTGCCGGTATCCTGACCATCACTGCCGTCGCCTATACCATTCCCATCCCGCTGCTGGCCATCTTCCCCGGTATTCCGGCAACGATTCTGGGCATGCCCAACGCGGTCTTCATCGCCTTGCTCTCCATTGTCATCGGCACGATCATCAACGTGGCTGGCGTGCGCCTGCTGTCGATTATTAATAATATCGGCGTGGCGGCAGAGATTATTGGTATGATCGGCTTCGCGCTGATCCTGCTGATTTTCCATCACAACCAGCCATTTGGCTTCCTGTTCCAGGGGCCGGTCAACCCGATCCAGACGGCGGCGCAGCCCTGGACGCCTGGCTTTGGCACCAGCTACTTCGGCGCTTTCCTGGCGGCAATGTTCATGTCCCTCTTTGTCATCTACGGTTTCGACACCGCCGGAACACTGGGCGAGGAGACAAGGGACCCGCAGCGCAACGCGCCGCGCGGCGTGCTGTGGGCGCTGGGCCTCTCCTTCCTGGCCGGGTTCCTCTTCCTCGGCGGCACGCTGCTCTCGATCAAGGACCCGGCGAAAATCGAAGGGATCGCGCAGGGATCGAACTACTTGCAGGCGCTGCCGACGATTATTCAGGATGCGCTCGGCTCCTTCTGGGGCAATGTCTACCTCTTCGTCGTGCTGGTCGCCGTCTGCGTCTGCACGCTGGCAATTCAGTCGGCTACGATTCGCCTGATGTTCTCGATGGGCCGCGACGGTCGCCTGCCTTTCGGGAAAATCTGGGGCAGCGTGAACCCGGTCTTCCGCACGCCGATGTGGGCCGGTATCGCCGTCGCGGTGCTTTCCGCGCTGCCGTTCCTGGTCAGCACGGCCATCGGCGTTATCGTTACCGGCGCGACGGGGATGATCTACCTGTCATACTTCCTGAATAATGTCGCTTCGCTCAGTGCTCGCCTCAAGGGCTGGCCGCGCGTCAAAGCGCCTTTCAGTCTGGGTCGCTGGGGCATAGTAGTCAATGTGTTGGCGCTGATCTACGGCGGGTTGATGATTATCAACTTCCTGTGGTTTGGCGGTCTGCGCAACGTCTACACCAACCCGTCTATGGGAACGGCCTTCCCGGCCTGGGCCAACATTCCCGTGCTGGGCGGCTTCCCCATCTTCGAGTTCTCGCTGCTCGTCTTCTTTGTCATCGGCGCCGTCTACTGGTTCGGCTTCAAACGCCGCTCCATTATTGCGAATGGAGAACAGGCGGCGGAGGCGCTGGCAGAATAGCCTGTACGGGGAGAACAGCGCGCAAGCCCCTTTCACCCGCCACGCATTGCTGCTACAATGCGTGGTAGGGAGAAAGGATGTTTGCGGCTTTCTTCCCCGCACATCGTCTGGCTCACACTGGCTTACTAGAAAATAGAAGGTCGAACGATGCTTACAGGGATTTTTCTGGTTGATGGCTTACTGATCCTCGGTTTGCTCCAGGTTGTTGTTCGTTTTGTGAACAAGTACAGAGAATATATTACCTCGACGCTTGCCACCGGTGGCTTGAGCAAGTTTGCCCGCCTGCTGATGGCCGCGCCGCCGCTCGTCATCGTGATTGTCGCCATCATCTTTACTCTCATATTGCGTAATGACCTGTTCCTGCGTTTTACCCATGCCATTTTCCTGCTCTCCATGTGGCTAACCGCTACGATACTGGGCCTGGTTTTTCTCATCCTGATGAGCATACGTAGCCCCTATCTGTTCGTCACCTTTTTTGCTATTCTCTGCGCTTTCGTCCCCATTCTGGCCTTTACGTCTATTACCAGTTTCCAGACTGCTTTTGCGCCGACCGGCGCCATCGGTTATCTCCTGCTGCTCATGGAAGGTATGGTCATCATCGCCCTCTGCTATCCCATGCTGTTCCGCCTGCATCAGATACTGAAAACCGGTTCGTAGGCACTATTCAACCGGCGTCCGTGAAATTCCAAGCTATCGCATTGCTTTGTGATGCACCTGTTATGCTTTTGTGACACCATTGTTGTTGACAGAACGCAAACCAAAAGCATACACTGATTGAAAGTAGTCAATAGTTGCCCGCGTTGAGGCAGTACGAAACCCAAAGGATAAGTATGCTCGATGAACGTTCTGACAACGCCCGGAAAGCGGCTTTTTCTCACCGGCGATGAAGCAGTTGCACGCGCTGCACTGGAAGTTGGCGTTCATGTCGTTACCGGCTACCCCGGCAACCCCAGCACCAAAGCCATCACCGCCCTCATTCCCATCGCGCAACAGTACGGCATCACTGTAGAGTGGAGCGTCAACGAGAAAGTGGCGCTTGAAGTAGCCAGCGGCGCGGCCTGGGCAGGCAAACGCAGTCTGGTGACAATGAAGATGTCCGGCATCAACGTGATGGCCGATTCCCTGCTCTCCGTCGCCCACAGTGGTGTCAGGGGGCCACTGGTCATCTACGCCGTCGATGATGTCGGCACCTATTATGGCATGGTGGAGCAGGATTCGCGCTACTACGCGCTGCTGGCTTCCCTGCCCATGCTGATGCCCGCCAGCCCGGAGGAAGCCTACAGCATGACACGGCTGGCCTTCTCCGTCTCGGCGCAGACAGGCGCGCCCGTCTTCCTGCTGGCCACCACAGCCGTCGCCAATGCCATTACGGCCATGAAGGTAGGGAAGATCGAACGCGACGACATAGACACCCCGGTCAGCTTCGAGCGCAACCTGCCGAAATTCACGAAGGCCGTCCCGCAGTGGTGCCGCGACCAGCACGCCGACGCGCTCGCCCGCCTGGAAGAGGCCGGAAAGCTCTTTGAACAGGCGACAATCAACTTCGTCTTGCCCGCCCCATGCAGGCCATTGCCACCGGTGTCCAGGCCATTGCCGCCGGTGTCCAGGCCATTGCCACCGGTGTCCAGGCCACCCGCCAGGGGTGGCCCTACTATACGCGATGGCTCCACAGAGGAGACGGACGCCCGTAATATAGTAGGGCCACCCCTGGCGGGTGGCCTGGACATGGGCGGCATGGACATGGGTGGCCTGGACATGGGTGGCCTGGACATGGGTGGCATGGACATGGGCGGCATGGACATGGGCGACATGGACATGGGCGACATGGACATCGGTGGCCTGGACATGGGCGACATGGAGACCGGTGGTATGGGGCGGGGCATCATCGTCTCCGGCGTTAGCTATGCCTACCTGCAAGAGGTACAGGCGCGCTCGCCCGAACTCTTCACGGATGTCTCCATCTTCAAACTGGGCAGCGTCCACCCGCTCCCTGCACAGGCTCTGCGCGACTTTCTCGCCCCGCTGGAAACGGCGCTGGTGCTGGAAGAACTCGAACCGATCATTGAGACCAACGTGCTGGCCCTGATCGCCGAAAACGGCCTGCGCACACGCATTACCGGCAAGCGCAACGGCCTGCTGCCGCGTGTCGGCGATTACTCCGTCGAACTGGTTGATATGGCTATAAGAAACCTGGTCGGGCAGGAGCAGAGGCGGAATGAACAGGCTGTGCCGGTAATGGCGGGCGTCGGCATGCAATCGCTGGCGCCGACCAACGGGAAACAGGCAACTCACAATGGTTCAAATACGGTAGGGGCGCAATTGCTCGCGACCGCCGCCGCCGCGCCTGCAATAGAAGCTCCGCCGCGCTCGCTGGAGTTTTGCCCCGGCTGCCCGCACAGGATGACGTATTACGCGCTGAATCGAGCCATCGAAAAGCTTGGGTTGACGAAGGACGAGGTGATTACGACGGGCGATATTGGCTGCAC
>CADDYT010000080.1 GCA_902810755.1 Chloroflexota bacterium | reverse complement strand
AAAAGATATGCAAAAAATGGGAGCGACAACGTTTATACGGCAACAGACACCCCGTGTAGCTTGCGCCGAAAGCTACAGAGACGAAACGGGAAAATGCTATGATGAGAAGGATGATGCATGATGGCCGATTTGCACCCTATGGCGCTCAGTGACGAGCAGCTTTTGCGCTTTGCGCTTGGTGAGGAGCCGTTGCCCGCGCAGGCAAGCGTACATCTGGAACAGTGCGCCATCTGTCAGGAGCGGCTGGCGCGCTATCGAGAGACCCACATGTACCTGGTTTCGCGCCTCTACCGCCATTCCTGTCCAGATGCCGCGCAACTCAGCTTCTACTGCGCCAATCTCCTGCCCGCCGATGAACGCACGCACATCGCCAGCCATCTTCTGGAATGCCCCCTCTGCATGGCCGAAGTAGCCGAGACCCGCGCCTTCCTCAACGAGGAACTCCTGCCAGAGCCGGTACCCGTCTCGCTCTCCCGCAAAGTCCGGCGCATCTTTGCCACTCTCATGCGTCAGCAGGCGCAGCTTGTAGTGCGCGGGGAACACAGAGAACATGACGCAGGGAGATGGCCGCGACAGTACCGTGCCGATGGCGTCGACCTTTCACTCCACCTCTCGCGGGCCAGCAACGGCGACTACGTCCTGCTCGGCATCATGACCGGCATCGACGCGGAAGAGAACATCGATGCCTTTGCCGGCATCCAGACCAACCTCTATACCGCGTCCGAATTGAGCGCGGCAGAGCAGACGAGCCGCGAGCCGGTGCCGTTCCTCTCAACCGAGGTCGACGACATCGGCAACTTTGTCTTCACCCCTGTTCCGCCTGGCCAGTACGTCATGAACATTTGCCTGCCCGATGCCGAACTGGTCATCGAAGACATCACTATCGGCCACACAAAACCACTCTCATAGTCACAGTGCTGGAGAACCCATACAACCCATAGAGCCATAAACAGACCGCCAGGGAGCAAACTATTTTATGGATAACGCCCGGTTCTTACAATATCTCTGCGACCATAGCCTGGAAGAAGGCCGAGACTATATCAAGTCGCGTCTTGATGAACTAAGCGACTGCGACGCTCTTGCTAACATGATAGCGGATGAGGCGCTGCGTTTGCGAGATGCGAAGCCGCTGCAGTCTCTTAAGCTGGCAGAATTGCTCACGTTTCTCGGAGAGGTAGCCCATCAACCTTTATTTCATGCTCTGGGCCTCAAAGCTCAGGGAGATGTTCTCGATTATATGGCGCAATTTCAGGCCGCGATGGCATGCCTGGATATGGCCGGTGAGGAGTTTCTGAAACTGGGGGATGCCGTGAACTGGGCGCGGACTCGCGTGGCCTGGATTATCTCCTGTGCCTGGCTGGGGCGCACCGAAGAAGCGTTGCAAGAGGCGAACCGCGCGCGCGCTGTCCTGCTCGAACATGACAAAAAATACTGGGCCTGCGTCATTGACCATAATACAGCCGTCATCTACTCTCAGCTAGGACAATATCACAAAGCTCTGGAACTGTATGAGCGAATACTGGCAATTTTCCCGACAGTGACCGATGAAGGTGAGGACACTCTCAAGCGGGCTATTGCACTGGCTACGATGAATCGGGCGCGAAATCTGGGCTGGCTTGGCGATTTTGAGCAGGCATACCACCTGCTTCATGAGGCGCAGGAAGCTTTTACTGCTCTCGGACAGACGGGCCAGGTCCTTAACACAGAATTCAGTCTGGCGGAGCTTGATTATGTGCGCGGATACTATGGTTCGGCGCTGCGACGCTATTATCAAATCTACGACAGCCTGATCCAGCAGCATTTTGATGTCCCTGAAGCGCAGGCTTCGATTATGTTGCGTATGGCCAGCTGCCTGATGAAACTGAGCAGAGCAGAAGAGGCTTGCCGCCTGGCGGATGAGGCTGTAGATATTTACCGGCAGCTTGGTATTTCACTGCTGTTAGGAGATGTGTTACAGGAATATGCTGCTATCCTTCTTGCCTCTAACAGGCGGCGAGAAGCGTTTGCTGCTCTTGAGCAGGCAGGCGATCTTTTTACTCAGGGTGGCTTTGCCCACCATGCTTCCGCGACTCAATTGCAACAGGCTGAACTGCTTTCCCGGATGGAAAACTGGCAGATGGCATATGAGCAGGCGAGAGAAGTAAAAAAATATTGTGAGGCACGGGGACCGGTTGCTCGCGCTGTACGTGCAAGTCTGGTAATGGCTGAAGCACTCATAGAAAAGATACAGAAAGAAGGCATAGCTCTCAAGGACGAGCAGCAATACAGAGATGACCTGCAGGAAGCCCTGGCCTTATGTCGATGGGTTGACGCTCAGGCGCGTGAGCATAACTTGCTTGAACTGGCGTATAAGAGCCAGTATCTGTCAGGGCGACTGGCCTTGATACAGGGCGACCCGGCTCAGGCTACCGATTGCTATGCCGCTGCTATTGACCAGATCGAATGCATACTTGATGATCTGGTCTATGATCTGTCCCCTTCGTTTCTTCGTACCACCTGGACGGTCTACGAAGATATGATTGCGCTCTGTCTTCGCCAGGGGAAGATCGAAGCGGCTTTTGGCTATCTAGAACGCGCCCGCTCGATGGCTTTACGGCAGTACCTGAACAGGTCAAAAGGGGCAAACAGTCAAAGAAAGCAGCAGGAGAGTGCTGCGGTGTTGCGCATACGGAGCGAACTGGATCGCTGGCAAGAAAAGTACCACCAGTACAGTGTGCAGCTAGCCACTATTGGTAACGCTCCTGCCTCAGTCAATCGGGCCGTACTCCAGTCCGAATTGAGGCGCTGCGAAGCTCGCTTAAGCGAATTATTCGAGCGAGTACACCTCTATGAGTCAGGCATGCAAAGTATGCCTGATAGAAGCGCATTTTCCGGCAGATCACAGCACATAGATATAGCGCAGCTTCGCCGACACCTCGCGTCTGACCATCTCTTGCTCTCCTACTTCCTCTCGAAGGAAACCCTGGTCATTTTTGCCGTGACTGCTGATACAGTGGTTGTGCATGAATACCCGGAAGGAGTACGGCAACTTGAACGTTTATTTCCTCTCCTTCACGCTCATCTTGAACCCGCCGGCTGGCCGGATGCTCAAAAACCGCCCCAGGCTCCCATCCGACATTTGTTGCATAAGCTTTATCAATTGCTCGTTGCTCCTGTCGCGTCTTTGCTGCCTCCGTCTGCGGGTTATTTGACCATTGTTCCCTACGGCCCATTGCATGAGCTGCCATTTCACGCTCTCTACGACGGTTCGCGCTTCCTGATAGAAGATTATCAGGTGAACTACCTGCCCGCGAGTAGTATCCTGCTGCATCTGGATGCTCATAAGCCGAGGCCCGCTGCGGAGGGCAGGAAACCGCCTTTAATCCTGGGCTATTCGAATGATGGACAGGTGAAGAGCGTGCTGGATGAGGCGACATCGCTGGCCTCGATGCTGGGGGGACGCTGTTACCTGGAGAACGAGGCAACTATTGCCTTCCTGATGAAGGAAGCTCCGGGTAGCCCACTCATTCACCTGGCAACGCATGGAAAAAGCAACCTTGAATCTCCCCACTTTTCCTATGTTCGTCTCGCGGATGGGCAACTGAACGCTATTGATGCCTTTCATCTGGAACTGGATGGCTGCGAACTGGTGACGCTGAGTGGCTGTGAAACCGGTCTGGCTCTCAGCGGCGGCGGCGACGAACAACTGGGTCTGGGACGCGCTTTTCTTGCCGCTGGAGCTTCTTCGCTGGTGATGAGCCTCTGGCCGGTGGAGGATGATTCTACCAGTGAGTTGATGCAACATTTCTATCAGCGTTTGCTCAAGGGTGATACAAAAGTGCAGGCGTTACGTGCCGCTCAATGCAGTTTGCTAAAATCGGCGAAGGCCGCCTGTACCCATCCCTATTTCTGGGCGGCCTTCAGGCTCGTTGGTGAGACTGGCCCACTCTGCTACAACAACGCTTCCCCTCTTTACAACTGAACCGCTAAAAATGTGAGAGGCTGTCGTTTCTTCATCAGAACAATGCTACGCACGGCCCAACAACAGGTACTTCTGGCAGTATGGAGGGAAAAATAGATGGCAGATACTGCGATGAACATGCAATATGGTACGCTCTGGGTGCAATGGTGGGAGGAAAATCAGGTAGTTTTCACCTTCCATTCACCTGAACCGCTGGAGTCAGGGAGCGAACGCATCATTGCTTCCCTGCACCTCGACCAGCTCAACGGCTTTCTTCAGAAACACAACTATCAATTGAAGCCCTATACCGGTCAGGATGTTGCTAATCCACGCACCGGAGATGGCGATGACGATGATGACGGAGACGAAAAGGGCGAAAGAGATGCGCTGCGCTCTGTGCCACCTGCCGATAATGGAAGCCTGCTAATGGATAGCGATTCTGAAAATGACGGGCGTGAACTCAATACCCCTGTCGGCAAATACTTCTTCCTGCCGCCCGCAGGCGAAGGCACCAGCGCGATTACGTTCTTTCACGTGGAAAAGACGGAGCAGCCATCGGCTGCTCCTGTTCAACCGGCTGACGGGAAGATGTCCCTCGAAAACGATGATACGCTCGATGTTGTCAAACTGATCAATGACAACCTGCAAGACATTCAGCAGATGCAGGTGCCGCTGATTTCGGCCATGCCCAACTGGCTCAATGGCGGCGCTCCTTTCGGCTGCGGGACGCATGGCTGCCCGGTCTCTCCTCCTATGCCCGTTCCCGGTACGTGTTCCAGTAACCCTGGCTACTGGCCGATTACGCTCGCTGCCAACATTCCCGAATCCAGTGGGGGCGACGTGACCGTTTTTGTGCTGGATACTGTACCCACAGCCAATCAGATACGTAGCGCCGCTTACGAAGCCAACCGCAACGGAGCCAGCCAGAACCTGCTGCTTCAGGATATGGCCGAAGGTATGGTCACCCGGCACCCGTTCGACGCCACTCCCCCCGCCATTAATATTCACCATCGCCGTCTGGGTCACCGGCTGGATACCGTCAACCCCATGCAGCCGGCGACGGGCAAGGATATCTATGGCACCCTGGTTGGTTTCCCGATGGCAGATCACGGCCTGTTTGTGGCCGGCATCGTGCGCAGCATCGATCGCCAGGTCGGGATCGAGTGCGTCCGCGTCCTCAACGATTTCGGTGTGGGCAATACTGCCATGCTGATCTCGGCCCTGAATGAGATTCATAACCGCTTCCTCCGGGGCGAGCTGCAGCGGGCCGTGATTAATCTGAGCCTGGTGGCGACGCCCGCCGATGAGGAACTGACTATGCCGCCCTATAGCTTGCACCTGA
Organism: Chloroflexota bacterium; assembly: GCA_902810755.1. The sequence goes on along the minus strand of CADDYT010000080.1, from coordinate 21,258 downwards.
AGGATATACAGCACTTCCGTGACGGTCTGTACCGGCCTATCGCCAGCCTTGCTGCCCACTTCGATGTCGTGTTTGTGGCTTCGGTCGGCAATGACTCGGATCAGCGGCCAGGCTCTATGCCCTCGCCAACGCGCTGGGACGCGCGCTATCCCGCCGCCTTTGCCTGTGATACCGCCAGTGGCCCTGCCATTCCGCAGATCATTCCGGTGGGGGCCGTGAATAAGAGAGGGATACCCACGTACAGCAACTATCCCGGCCCACAGGGAATTGCGACCTATGGCGGCGATATTCCACTGCCTGACCCTGCAGCGCCTGAACCCGGAGTGGTCACACATGTTGTCCCTGACAGCATTGATGCCCTGCGCGGCGTCTACACATCCCGGTATTATCCCGCCCTGTACCATGATGACCCGGTACCCCCACTGGAGAGACCATTGCCGCCGCCCGAAGATTATCCAGAGTCGCCGATTCCCGATCACCGCGCCTGGGCCTACTGGTCAGGCACGTCGTTCGCGACTCCCATTATCAGCGCCATAGCCGCGCGCTTCCTGGCAAACCGTATGCCAGGCGACCCGGAAGTGCGCGACCAGATTCTGGCTATCGCGACCGGACAAACAACCTGGGATCGCTTGAATTCCACTGACAGCCCTACCGGCGAGCAGCAAGGCCCGCTCATCATGGCAACACAGTGCCGGGAGCCAGAACTCTCGTAGGAGCGAAGAAAGAGAACAGAGAGCGTTTCTGCCGCGCTTATGTTTGCAGCAGAAACGCTCTCTGTTCTCTTCTTATGAAGCTTCTGCAAATTCCTCGCTGGAATGCGTATCCCGGAAGGTTGCCTCTTCCTCAACGTTTTTAAAAGTCGGTAAGTCGGTAGGCGACTCTTGACTTTTCCCACAATCCATGTTATTCTTGCTTACGTAGCTTGCCTGGTTGCTCGCTACAATCCTCTGAACGGGTCCTCATAACGAAAGGAACTTCCTCGATGAGCGAACAGCAAGAACATGTTTCCCCTTCTGTCTCCTCTCCCTCCACATCCTCTGTGGCTTCTGGTTCTCCTGGTTCTTCCGGTTCTGGTTCCCCGGTTGCTCCCGCTCCCTCTGCTCCTGCTCAGGCACATTCGACTGAGATGACGGTTGGAGTACCGGAGATGATGGTGGGGAGGTGGATCTGGTTTGGATTGCAGCGGTTTGTGGAGGCGGAGTGGGACGCGATCTGCCGACAGGCGGCGGCGTGGAAGGTGCAGGGGCTGCACCCGAAGGTGGCCGATGGCATCTATCGCTGGTATGATGATGCCGGTCTGGCGATGTTGAAGCAGGTGGCGCAGCGACATGGACTGCGCGTCGTCCCCTACCATTATTGCTATGGGCCGCAGTTCGGGGCCGGACAGATTACGGCTGAGGCGGAGATTTCGGCCTGGGCGGGCAGGGTGTTTGGCGCGGTCATCCCCGATATCGAAGATCAGTATATGGGGCAGTATGAGAGCGCGGAGACGTTTGGCAAAGAGGTGCGCGCCCGCTTCAAGGGGTTGTGGATACCGACGCTCTATCCCAATCCCGAAGACCATCCCGTGCCGCTGCTCTCGCTGAACCCCTATATGGATGCCTGGCTGCCGCAGGTCTACTTCGCCGAGTGGAACGGCATCGCCCAGTCTGCCATCGATTACGTCTACCCGCAATGGCTCTCTTTTGATCAGCGCGCCCGCAAGGCCGGGCTGGGCAGCCTGAAACCCATCCTGCCCATCATCTCGCTGGAAAACGGCGTGGCAGAGGCGCAGATTGCCGATTTCATCGTCAAAATGCGCGGCTATGGCTATATCGGTTTCTGGTTCTACCAGCATTACGCTCCCTATGCCGCCGCCATTGAGCAGACGCCCATCCCGGCCCCTTCATCGCCGCCATCTCCGCCGAAACCGCCATCACCGCCGCCGCCGCTTTCCTTTAACGATGATGACCGGCAGGTCTGGATGCTGTGCGGCAAAATCGCCATCAATGAACATGCGGCGATTGAGCAGAGCTGGCTGCGGGCGCGGTATCAGAAGGGCTGGAATTTTGGGCCGCCACTGGAAGAGGAACACGAGGTGCGGCGCGGCTCCACGCGCTACATCGAACAGCAATTCAGCGCCGCCCGCGCCTCCTGGCAGGTCGATAGCGGCCTGCTGACCTGGTGGACGGCGCACGGCCCGGTGCGCGTGTAGCCAGAGTGATGGAGAATGGGCCAGGGCGCAATGATGGAGCCAGGGCGGAGGCCAGTTCCGCTCTGGCTCCATTGACCGCGCAATATTATGGCTTGTTTCTGGCAGGTGAGAAGAGTTGCAGGATGGCGACGAGAATGACGGCGCCCACGAAGGCGATGAGGACGCTGCCCCAGAAATGGAAAACACCGGCGATGCCGAGCAGGTTGGCGACGATTCCGCCGATGACGGCCCCCAGCAGGCCAACGACGATATTGAGCAGGCAGCCATAACTGCGCCCGCGCACAAGGAGACTGGCAAGAAAACCGGCGATCAAACCCGCAATCAGCCAGGAGAGCAGGCCGCCCGGCTGTAGGCTGACAAAGGACGAGGGGGCAACAATAGTCATAGGTGATAACTCCTCCGCAATAAAACTGACAGTATGCAAAAAGCTTATTCACCCTGTATACGAGCGAGCGGGGGAGAGGTTACGTGGAGCAGAGCCTTCAGACGGACATGCCATTCCAGAAAAGTATTGTGGATATGTCGATGGGCTTTCTTTACTCATGCCAGCAAAAAAAGAGGTTCGCGTGAGCGCGAGCCTCTTTTTTTGCTGGCATTGCGTGCCGTTAGACGGCGCGGGAACCGGCGATGGCACGCAGGATGGCAATCAGGATGATGGCGCCGATGATGGCCACCACGATACTGCCCCAGAAACCGAAGGTCGCGCTGGGGAAGAGCAGGTCGGCGATCAGGCCACCGATGAACGCGCCGACGATGCCGACGATGATGTCACCGATGATGCCGTAGCCACCGCCACGCATAATCAGGCTCGCCAGGAAACCGGCGATCAATCCCACAACGATCCAGGCAATAATGCCGCCAGGATTCAGTGAAGCACCAAAAACTAACGCTGCTAACATTGTTCTTTCTCCTTCCTCAAACAACATTCATTCTTCTTACGAGCCACATGGCTTGCAAGCGCCCCGGCAAGGTCTGGACGTACTGCCAACGAAAGAATCAGTCCCGATGCGGAAGATGCTCCTGCCGGGCTAAACTCGCTATTTATACATTACCCTGAAAATGCTGTATAATCAAGTGAACAATAACACTCTAAGATTATTCCAATCATCTCTTAATCTTTCTAATATTTATAAATAGTAGATATATGAAAAACATGAGGGCGAAGATGATACACCTGTTCTTTTGACCATTGTCTTCCGGTGAAGGGGTATGATACGGTATCTTATATATACACGTGTCAGACAACTCAGGAGTAGATACATGGCTTCCACATCCAGACCCGAACGGTCGGAGTCTGTCAAGAGGCAAGAGACGATAGCAGGTCGTAAGGCAGCGTTTTCATTCCTGTCAACCTTCCGGCATTTGCCATTCAATGTCTATCTGTTGCTTTTCTTCACGCTGGGCAAAGGTTTTCAAATTACCATTGCCACGCTCAACGTCAACTATTATGCGTATAGCCTGGGCTATCACCCGGATTTTATCGGTCTGTTGAGCGCGATGCCTGCGCTGGGGTCGTTAGTGAGCAGCGTTCCGAGCGGGCTACTGGCCGACCGGCTGGGGCGCAAGCCGGTGTTGGTTGCGACGGCGATTCTGACGCCCCTTTTTCTGGCGGGCATCGGGCTGGGGCGGGCAGCTCCCTGGCTGCTCTTCTGCGCCTTCATGCAGGGGGTGGTCTCCTCCGCCTACTGGGTGACGAACCTGCCCCTGTTGACGGAGAGTACGACGGAGAGTCAGCGCGTGGGCGTCTTTGCGCTGAACAGTTTCCTGCTGCTGGGCATCGGCGCGCTGGGCAATTTGCTGGGTGGGGCCATTCCTGAGTTTGTGAGCGGCCTGCTGCACGTCTCCGCCGCCAGCACGGTGGCGCTGCGCTGGGGCGTGTTGAGCGCGGCCCTCTGCACGCTCGCGTTCGGCCTGCCGCTCTGGTTCCTGAAAGATACGACGGGGCAGCGCAAAGGACAGGCGGCAACCGGGGCGCAATCCGTGCCAGAGCCGGATGTCGTGGTAGAGCAGGCGGTGAGGACGCTGGCAGAGCCGCAAAAGCGCGAGCGTTTGCCCCTGGCGCTCTTCGTGCAGTTGCTGGTTCCCGATCTGCTCTTCACGATGGGCGAGGGCGCGGTCGTGGCCCTGATCCAGCTCTACTTTGTGCTGCGTTTCCACCTGCTGCCTGGCCCGCTGGGGGTCATCTTCACCTTCTCCGGGCTGGCCGGCGGCGTCTTCTCGCTAACTGCCCCTCTCTTCGTGCATCGCTGGGGCAAGCTGCGCATCATCACACTGGTGATGTATCTGAGCGCGCCGTTGATGGTGCTGGTTGGCTTCGCGCCCACGCTCTGGCTGGCAATCGCCGGAGAGTATACCCGCTCCTTCATGCGCACCTTAATCGAGCCGATCTATGGCGCCTTCGCCATGGAGCAGGTTTCCGACCGCTACCGGGCAACGCTGAGCGGCTGCTACTCTGTCACGTGGAGCATCGGCTTCAGTATTGGCCCCAGCATCGCCGGCTGGCTCCAGACCCATGTTGGCCTCTCAGCCTCATTCGTCTTCGGCGCTTCCTGCCTGACCGTCTGCTCAAGCATTCTGCTGTTCTTTTTTGGCCGCAGGAAACGCCCGCTCATGGTATGACATGGGCCGCCATGATCGTTCAGGTTCTTGATTACACTCTTATCGGATGTATTCGTGAATATGGGTAATATGGTCTGAAATAGTTACAGGCACGGGAAATTGTGGTATGCTGTTAGACGCAGAGAAGAAACATGCTCCCATCTGGCATAGCTCGTCGTCCTGTCTAACGAAAACTTTTTGTGAGCTATTCCACAGTTTTTTTGTAAGACAGGGTGTATGATCTCTGGAGAGAGAATGCGTTGTTGACTTTTGTAGAGGAGAGAGCTGCATGCGTTCGAGTGTCGCCGAATCCGGTCCCTTGCCACATGTGAACACGCCGGTTTTTCCCGCCAGCGCCCAGGCAGATTTCCGAACACGATCTTCCAGGGGGCCGACCTCGATAGGGCAAAAACAGACACCGAAACGCTTTATCCCGCTTATGCCCACCGAAGGCTGGTTGCCGCTGTTGTTGCTGGCCATTGCCATGTGGAGCATCGTCTCCTCGATCATTCAGGCGCAATGGATTCAGGGCCATACCCTCGTCCTTTTCTGGGGCGCGGCCATTGGCCTGCTGGTCGGCCTGCTGGTGGCGAAGACGAACCGCCTGCCGCAGGCCATTCTGCACCTCGCCGCCTGCCTGATCGGTTACTGGCTCTCGATCTGGTTGACCAGCGTCGTGGCCTATCATATCTCCTGGATGGTTTTGCTGGGCAGCCTGCGTGCGGCCATCAGCAGCGGGTTTGGCTCAATGACGCCGCCGACGAGCGATATGATCTTTCTCTTTTATCTCTCATTCCTCTCCTTTTTTCTCAGCTATTTTGGCACCTGGCTGATCTACCGGGCGCACCTGCCCTGGCTGGTGGCCCTCGTCTACTGCTCTATCCTGCTTGTCAACCTCAATTTCGCGCGGCAGAACCTCATCGGGCTACTGGTGGTGGCGCTGGGAGCCTTGATCCTGCTGATTGCTCGCGTCCAGCTGGTCTCTCAGCTTGCACAGTGGAAGCGTGAGGGGTTGCATACCGATCAGGCCTGGCTCAAGGGCGTGACCGGGCGCTGCATGCAGGCGGCCTGCGTGCTGGCGCTTGGCACGCTGCTCTTCGCCTGGCTGCTGCCGACTCTCGGCCAGCCGGCGCAGGGCGTCACCTTCTGGAATCAGCTGGATAACGCCTGGAACAACATTACCTCCGGCCATTTCGACTGGCAGAACCCCGGCGCCATTGTCCAGCCCTATCAGCCCGCAGCCAACTTCTTCGGCGACCAGCTCAGCATCAGTGGCAGCGTTGATCTGCCGACCGGCGATGTGCTTGCCTACACCGGCAATGATGGCCCGCAATATCTGGAAGGCTTTACCTTTGACCACTTCGACGGCCATACCTGGACATCGACCCTGACGACCAGTCAGAGCGTCAATGCCGATACTGACCTGCCCAACGATGTCTCCGGCAGTTATCGCAGCATTACTACCACCGTCAGCGTCCTGCTGCCCCCTTCCGGCACGAAACCCTATCTCTTCGGCCCACCTGAACCGGTCAAGTTTGATGTCCCTTCCGTTGTCTATGGCGGTGCTATGCCGATCGCCTGGACGCAGCAAAGCCCTTTGACAAAAGGGGAAACCTACCAGGTCGTCTCCTTCGTCTCTTCAGCTTCCCCGACCGATCTCTCCTCGATTCCACTGCCACAGGATAACCTGGGTTTCTGGCAGTCGGATCCGAGCTATGCCATGCTCTACATGTATTATCTTCAGAAGCCGAACCTGCCGCTCAATGTCTGGCAGACGGCCCAGCAATGGACACGTGGGGCGCAGAATACCTACCAGGCCTTGCTGGATTTGCAAGAGCAGCTGAGCAACCAGAATCAGTTTACCTATTCAATAGACAATCCCCCCGTCCCCTCTACTATAGATGCCGTCTCCTGGCTGCTGAAAACGCATCGCGGCTATTGCACCTACTACGCGACGGCGATGGTCATGATGGCGCGCCTGCTCGGTATCCCGGCGCGCATCGTCAACGGTTTCAGTCACGGCACCTATAACGCGCAGCAGAAACGCTGGATCGTTGGCGGCCAGGACGCGCATAGCTGGGTGCAAGCCTACTTCCCCGGCTATGGCTGGATCAACTTCGATCCCACCCCCGGCTTCTCGACCAACGTGACCGCTCCCGTACCTACGGTGACCGCAACGCCCACCCGGCCAGCGACTCATCCCACCTCAACGCCGATAACGACGAAAAAGGGCAGCAAGCCGCCTCACGGCGTGACGGGGCCGACACAGCAAAACCAGAATACAACTTCCGCCGCTTCGTGGCTCAACGAAACCTTCCTGACCTGGTTCTCGCTGCTCCTGCTCGCCTTCTCGCTGCTCGTCTTCGGCGCGGCCCTGCTCAATTACTGGTGGCGCAACCTCTACGCCAGCAGTACCATCGTCGCAGGTATGTTCTGGCGCGTTTGCCGCGTGGCGAGCTGGCTTGGCTTCTCCCCACGTTCCTCGCAGACGCCCTATGAATACAGCGCGATGCTGGTTCGCCACTTCCCGCAGGAGGCCGCTCCCCTCTGGCGTCTCACCCACCTTTTCGTGCGCGACCGCTGGGCGCCCCCACACCACGTCCCGCGCGTCGGCGAAGATGAAGCGCATCATCTCTGGTCAGACACGCGCCGCTTCCTGCTCCACCTCGCCATCAATCGTAGAAGACGATAAATATACAGTATTTATCGTCTTAAATATATTAATGCTCGTTACATAGGTTTTTGTTATCCGTCTCTATGTATGGAAAGCAAATGACATGTCATAACATGGTGAGGCTGAGATATAGCCGGTGGGGAGGATGGTTGAGATGGGCAAAGAGCTACCGTTAGCCGAGTGCGCTTTTGGCTGGGGCCGCGTCTTCCGGCTCTACGCCGATTATCTGGAAGTCAATGGCATCCCTTACGCGCTTAGCGCGCTTAGGCGCGTGCGGCCCACCTTTCGCACGGTAATGGGCATTTCCTCTGCCCGGCTGGAATTGTGGTTCGGGGAGAAGAAAGTGCTGTTACGCGGCATTGCCTCGACGGAAGATGCGCGCGCCGTACTGGAATATCTCTCTTCATGGTGTCGGCAGGAATGCTCGCCGGAGCAGCCGACATGGCCCGCCGCGCCGCGCGAGCGTGGGGGCCGGAAGCATCGCACAGTATCGTTGCCCACCATTCCCGTTCCGGTGCGCTTGCTGCCCGGCGAGCAGGCGTATTATAGCGTCGTGGCGGCCCTGTGCGGTGAGCCTATCGGCGATGCTGACCGTGTCACCTACCCGGCCAGAGACCAGGGAACCCTCATCCTCACGAACCGGCGCATCATCTATATTGGCCGCAAAAGCCAGGTGGTCATCGATTACGCCCACCTTTTACGCATTTCGCGCCTGCACGGGGCCATTGCCGTGCAGACCGATTATCGCAGCCGACGCGAGATTTTTGAACTGCGCAGGCCGCAGGAGTGCGCGCGCTACCTGGAAACGATTCTCGAACGTTACGAACAGGAGACCTGCCAGCCTGAGCCGGAATACCTCACCGCTGATGCCAGGCTTTTACCGGATGAAGAGGAGCCGGTGTTTGCCTCTCGCCCGTCTGAAACCCTGGTGTGCGAGGATGAAGATGAGATCGAAACTGATAGTTTAACCAACCGCAACTGGCGCATAGAGCGTCTGCGCACGCGACTGAGAAATACAGAGGATTTTCAGGAGGACCGGCAGGAGCAGCGCGCGGCTGCGGGCGAAGGGGGAGAGAGCATGGATAGGACAGAGGGAGCGGTGGATAGAGTGCCAATGGCGGATATGCTCTCGCGAGAAGGGGAGGAATAGCATGATCGATATATTGATGGTTCTCTGGAATAGAAAAGGACATGGTGGCCGCAGTCTGGGGGTATTTTTTGCTTTTGTACTCATCTGCATCAGTATATCCCTACTTTTGGCTATGACCGGCGCGACATGGTGGTCCAGACTGATGTATGCAGGGCCACCGCGGAAAACATTGCTCAATGCCGCCTCTCTGACCGCGACCGCGCGCGCTGCTTCTGCCGGGACGACGGCGACCATGACTGCGACAGCCAGCGTGTGTTCCCCCACTCCTGTAGCGAGCAAAACCGCGCGCGCGCGCGCTAAGGGAACGAACACCACTGCTCGCCGCTCGACAGGAACAACCGGTCCATCCGGTCTGCCGCGCGCCACCCCGACGGTGAAACCGACCCCGACGCCCCGCCCGAAGCCGACGGCCACGCCACCGCCGCAGCCAACCGTGACGCCCACCGCCACGACCAGTCCGACGCCGACGGTCACGATGACCGAAACGCCAACCCCTACCGTCACGCCAGCACCGACGCCGACAGCAACAGTCACTGCGACGCCAACGGCGACCGGAACAACCGTCCCGCCGCAGACGACCCCGACGCCGGTAAATACGCCAACTCCATCAACCACGCCAGCGTCGGGCATCACGCCCACCGCGTCGACGACTGCGACGACGGTCACGCCGGTTGGCAGTCCATCAGCTACTGCGGGATCGCATGTCAATGGCCAGCGTCCGTTGCTCCCCGCTTCTCCAACTGCGAGCGAGGGCGATCAGAACGGTGGGAATGTAGGCTGTTTGCGTGCCAGCATTGGCTTTGTGGGGGCCGATCCGGCTCTGTTTTCAGTGGCGCAATATCTCTGGCTCGTTCTCGGCGCTTCCTGCCTCTGTACCCTGCTCTTCTGCGGCGCGCTCGCCCTGTTCAGGTCGATGACCTGTGAATCACGCCAACGGCGACGATCTGCCCCTTAGGCGCGCCTTGCGTTGCCGTTGGCCCCGGCTCAACGCTGACGGCTGTGGCGTCATAGCCCTGCGCGCTGCCCTGGAACGTGATGGAGGCGGTGCCGTCCTGGACGTTGAGCAGGCCAATGCTGGTTGGCTGCTTGCCGCGCAGGAGCCAGCCCTGATAGACGTGGCTGCCCTGCAACTGCGGTAGATTATGCACAATCAACACTGTGATGCCTTGCTGTGGATAGTAGACCAGTTCTCCGCTCGCTCCCTGGGCTGCGCCGCTGCCCTGCACCGCCACAATTTGCGGGGCAAACTGTTGCACGGCGGCAAGCTGGTGTTGCAGCGAGATATTCCAGGCCGACAGCACGCCGGACAGGACAAAGAACAGCACCGCCGCCGCCGCGAGCAGCGGCATCGCCAGCCGTTGCCAGCCTGCCAACCTGCGCCCGCTCTGTCGCCTGCCCTGCCCGGCGCTGATGCCGCTACGGTCAGCGCCGGTTCGGCCCTCCTCGCGTATGGCGGTAAAGAGTCGCTCCTCCAGCGAAACTGACGGGTTGACCTGAGGTACAGACAGAGGCAGGAGGTCCACAACGGCGCGCAGTTCATGATACAGTTTGGTGCAGCGAGGGCACTCGGCGAGGTGCGCCTCGGCTTCCTGGCGTTCCTGCGGCGTTACCGCATCAAGGGCGAACGCGCCCGATAGTTCTTCAAATTCTTTGCAGTTCATGATGGACTCTCCAATCTGTCTACCTTGACCTGGAATACGCTTTTTATAGCGCGACAGATTACCTGAGAGAGTGCGCTAGCGCACGTGTGGCATGACTTCGCTGGCGAACCGCTCGATTTGCTCCACGCGGTCGGGCCAGCGTGGCACCATGAACTGCAGGGCGATGTGGTCGACGCCCGCTTCGCGATAGGCGTTGAGGGCCTCGATCAGTTGTTCAGGCGTACCGCGCAGGCGCGTTTCTTCCTGTGGCACTGCCTCGCGCGTCACCTCGATAGCGCGGCAGCAGGCGAGTTGAATCTGGTCGGGGTTGCGTCCGGCCTCCGCTGCCATGCGACGTATGGTGTCGAAGCGTTCGCGCAGTTGTGCCGCCGTGATATCGATGTAGTATGGGAACCAGGCGTCACCGTATTTTGCCGTGCGACGCATTGCCGCCATGCCCTCGCCGCCGATCCAGATGGGGATACGCTGGATGGGCTTGGGATAGAAGGCGACATCCTGAATAGAGTAGAACTGCCCCTCGTAGCTGATATGCTCTTCATTCCACAGCTTCTCGACAATCTCTAATTGCTCGTCGGTCATCTTGCCCCGCTCTTTGAAGGGAACGCCGAGGGCGGCAAACTCCTCTTCCATCCAGCCCACGCCCACGCCCATGATGAGCCGCCCTTTCGAGAGCCGTTCGATAGAGGCCGCCACTCGTGTCCAGTACAGGGGATGGCGGTAGGGCAGCACCAGCACGCTGATGCCGAGCGTGATCTTTTCCGTGCAGCCCGCCAGAAAGGCCAGGCAGGTAAACGAGTCCAGGAACGGGCGATCAGGTGGCACAATGAACTCGTGGTTCTCACTATAGGGGTAAAAGGTGTTGATCTGCCAGGGGGTGACGACGCGATCCGCCGACCAGATGGAGTCGAAGCCCTGCTGCTCGGCGCTCTGGGCCGCCTGCATCAGCGTCTCCGGCCCCGTCGCGCGCCCGGAGATGGGAAGAAAGACGCCAATTTTCATTTGCTCTTGCTCCTTTAATTAGCCGCGCAATGAATGTTCTCTGCTGCTATTATAGACTATTGGCGTTGTCTATTGCTGCCCCCGAAACGCCCGCCAGACTGTCTGTCACAACAAAAAAGCCGGGCGTTTGGGCAACCCGGCGATATATCCTGCTGTCTATGACTGGCGGAGGAGGTGGGATTCGAACCCACGAGGGCTATTCACCCTACACGATTTCCAGTCGTGCTCACTAGGCCACTATGAGACTCCTCCATCTGGGTGGCGGAGAGAGTGGGATTCGAACCCACGAGGGCTATTCACCCTACCGCTTTTCGAGAGCGGCACTTTCGACCACTCAGACATCTCTCCGCCACGTAGTATAGCATACCTTGCCCGCCCTGGCAAGCATTTTAGACCTCCGATTCTGACTCTTCCTGCTCGCTCAATTCCCCCTGTTCGTAGAGCCAGCGAGCGAATTGCATGCGGTAGTCCCCGGCCATACGCTGGCGCATCTCCGGGTTCGTGTAGAGGCTGTCGCGCATCTCGATCAGCTTCTCTGCCTCATCCAGCTCAAAGCCTGCCGCGAGCAGGTAATCGAGGAACATCTGCTCCTCTCTGCTCTCGCCCCGGTCCGCCTCTACCGAGGTCTGCGGTGTGCGATGCTCATTGAATTCAGGAAAGCTACCCTGTGATGGTTGGAATGCTTCTTCCATACTGTTATTCTCTCCTCAGACTCAGTTGAGAAAACCTCTCTCTACCCCTTTTTTATCGGCTCTGGCGGCGCAAAGTGCAGCGAGCCGGTATGCGCAAACAACAAAGGACTTCTGGCCGCCAGTTCAACGACTCAAGTCAATATCGCTCGCTCCCTCCGCTTCTTACACTGAAGACATGGAAGACAAACCGCTTTGTGGAAAGCGCAGCGCCACAGCAGTACCTGAACGCTGTACGCTGAAGAAGAGAGGTTAAGGCATGAAAACTTCAGTAGAAGTGGATGGTCTCTGGGCGGAGTTCGTGGCAACGAGGCGATCGGAACTACGGGACGAACTGATAATGCACTACGCGCCCCTGGTGCGCATGGTGGTGGGAAGACTGGGTATTCCCTCCACCAGCGTGCTGGAGGCTGGAGATTTATTGAGCTATGGCATGATCGGGCTGATTAATGCCGTCGATCGCTATGATCCTTCGCGCGGCGTGCGCTTTGAGGCGTTTGCGACGGCGCGCATCCGGGGCGCGGTCATCGATCAGTTGCGAGCCTTGAACTGGATGCCGCGCGCCGCCGTGGGCCGCGTGCGCCAGATTGAGGGCGCGATGGCGAAGCTGGAACAGCAACTGGGGCGCCCTGCCAGCGAACTTGAGGTAGCCGGAGAACTGGCCGTCTCCCTGACACGCTACCGGCAGATGCTCATGGAAGCCGCCATCACCGTTTTATCGCTGGATACGCCCTTGATTACGCTTATGCAGGAGGATGTGTTCCCCACGCTGGGCGAGTTGCTGGAAGATCAGGCAACGCCGGGTCCGGCTGAGCAACTGGAGATGAAAGAGCAGCTCGCTCTGCTGGCTGCCGCGCTCAACTACCTGCCGGAGCGCGAACGCCTGCTGCTCGCCATGTACTATCAAGAGGAACTGACGATGAAGGAGATCAGTAAGGTGATGGGCGTCTCCGAGTCTCGCGTCTGCCAGTTGCACATGCAGGCCATCATGCGTTTGCGCGCCGCCTTCAAAGCAGGGCGGCAGGAGGGCGAGGAGGGTGCGCAGACCGGGGTGAAAGAGGCAAGAGGAAGTAAAGGCTCTCTGGTGCATAGCCGCTGGCACCGTAGATCACATCCGGCCATACACTAGCCTGCGCCCCTGTCATAACATGGTGAAAATTTTCCCCTGTTGAAACGCCAGCCCGCGCCGATATTACCTTTTAGCGGATGATCGCAGGGAACGCCGCCGACAATCAACGAGATCGGGAGAGATCGCCGGAACTGACGACGGCTTAGTAACTTTTCAGAGGAATAAGGTGAAAGCAAAAACATATCTGTCTCTGGCACAGACGGCGCAGGGGCCGTTGTCCCGGCGAGGGGCGCGGGAACGCGGCCACGGACAGGGTCAGGTCCCCTGGAAGACTCGTACTCGCGTGAAGAGGGCGGATAAACAGCGACTCATCAAGCCTGCTCTGGAGACGGCTGATCGGTTTTCCGCGCAACGAACCGCCCGCGTCGAGACGCTGCGCGCTCAGGTCGGAGGTGGAACATATATAGTTGATAGCCACGCGCTGGCCGAGAAGATGATTCAAAGTTCCTGATGAGAAATATTACCCGCCCGGTGTTGTCCTTGCGTCTCTTAAAAAGATAGGAGGCAAATCAGAAGAAGGGAGTTCTTAATGCTGGTATTACGGCGGAAGGTTGGTGAGAGCATTGTCCTCGCCGGTTCCATTCATATCTCCGTGCTGGCAGTTGAAGGTGAGCGCGTTAAGATCGGTATCAGCGCCCCGGCAGACGTAACGATTGTACGCGAGGAACTTTTGCGCTACGTCGAGAAGCAAATCGTCCCTGATCCCCCTGTGCCGCAACGATGAAAGAATAAAGGCGAAAAGCTACTCAGGCTCAACGCAGGCCACCGGCGAGAGGTGGCCCTACTATACACGATACGCTTCATGGAGTTTGAGAAGCCGTCGTAGTATAGTAGGGCCACCTCTTGCCGGTGGCCTGCGTTCTTTGAAGCCGCCCGGCGGCGCGGGCCTGCTCCCAGTCTCTTCTCTGCCTATTCGATGCTTGCCTGCTCTTTATGGCCGTTGGCCTGCTCAGAGACGGTGGGGGCCGGGGCAGTCGGGGTCATGCGCTCGTCCTGAATGAAGGCTTCGGTCATCTCGCGGGCGATATCGTCGTGGTACTGCACCGGAGGGGACTTCATCAGGTAGGCGCTGGGGCCTTCCAGCGTTCCGCTGATGCCCCGGTCGAGGGCCAGCTTCACCATACGTACCGCGTCGATCACCACGCCTGCCGAGTTGGGCGAGTCCCAGACTTCCAGCTTCAGTTCGACGTTCAACGGCACATCGCCGAAGGTGCGCCCTTCCAGGCGAATGTAGGCCCATTTGCGATCCGCCAGCCACGCCACGTAGTCCGAGGGGCCGATGTGGACATTCTCCCCGCCCAGATCGTAGTCGAGCTGGCTCGTCACTGCGTTGGTCTTGCTAATCTTCTTCGATTCCAGCCGCTCGCGTTCCAGCATATTGTAGAAGTCGGTGTTGCCGCCGACATTCAACTGCATCGTGCGCTCCAGTTTGACGCCACGCTCGCGGAAGAGGCGCGCCAGCATGCGGTGAACAATAGTTGCGCCCACCTGGCTCTTGATATCATCCCCGATCATCGGCAGGTGCGCCTCTTTGAAACGATCCTGCCAGTATTGCTCGCGCGCGATAAAGACCGGAATGCAGTTGACGAAGCCAACCCCCGCCTGCAAAATTTGCTCCACATACCACTTGGTCGCCGTCTCCGAGCCGACCGGCAGGTAGTTGATGATCACATCCGTGCCGGTATCTTTGAGAATATGCACAATATCGTCTGTCTGCCTCGGCGCTTTTCTAATCACCTGCGAGAGGTACTTGCCCAGCCCGTCATGCGTCATCCCCCGGTAGACCGGCGCGCCCAGCTTCGGCACATCCGCGAAACGATAGGTATTGTTTGGCGGCGCATAGATCGCCTCGCCGAGATCTTTCCCTACTTTATTCTGATCAATATCGAAAGCTGCGGAGAATTCTATATCGCTGATGTGATAGCCACCTAGATTGACATGCATCAATCCGGGAACAAAGTCATCAGGTTGAGCATCGCGATAATAATGGACGCCCTGCACCAGCGAACTGGCACAGTTTCCTACCCCAATGATTGCTACACGCACTTTCTTCTTACCCATTGTGTCGATCCTTTCTTTCGTTGTACGAAACAGCATCTATCGCGGGCGGCCTTTCCCAACGGACAGGTCGCTGCAACTGACTTTCTATACTATACACTTTTTTGGCCTCTCGCTGCTGTATTGCTCGCAACAGAAAATGTGTGAAGCTCATCGCAAGCCATTGAAACCGTCCCCGCATGCTGAGCGGCAGCGAAGCAGAACCTGGCCGACCAGGGAAAATAGCGATAGTTGTAACGCATGTTTCTGATCTAGTACCAGTTGCCTATCTGGAAGGAAGATGATACTATAAATTGCAACAGTCGTTACATTTCTTAGAAGGCTTTGCCGGACAGGGTGGTTGAGTAAATATAACTACATGCAGGAATTTACAACCACATCTTCACTGCGCAACAATCCTTTTCATCTGTTGTGGGTGGTATGCTCACTACTGTATTCGAGGTATGCCGCCACTGGCAATCGAATGGATGGGCAACCCTGTTGAGATTGCAAGACAGAGCGATATTGAAACATATATCTTCATTGATAGAGCGCAAGCGACAGCAGAAAAGAACGAAAGTTGAACCGCTGAAGGTTGCTGTCCGACAGAGCAAGAGGTACTGGCTAGATTAGGAGAAGTATTGTATGGCCCGGCGAAAAAAGGTTCTGGTCATAGGGCTGGACTGCGCCCCACCGGAACTGGTGTTTGAGCAATGGCGCGATGAGCTACCAAACTTCAAACGAGTGATGGATGACGGCGTCTGGGGCAAGCTTGAAAGCTGCATTCCCGCTATCACCGTCCCCGCCTGGAGTTCGATGATGTCCAGTAAAGACCCTGGCACTCTCGGCTTCTATGGCTTCCGCAATCGCGGCGATTACTCGTATGAGAAGCAGGTGCTGGCCAATGCCAGCTCGGTGAAGGTTGACCGCGTCTGGGATGTCCTCTCGCGCTCAGGCAAGAAAGTTGTCACCATTGGCGTGCCGCAGACCTACCCCCCGAAGCCGGTGAACGGCATTCAGGTCGGCTGCTTCCTCTCCCCTTCCACGAAAAATCCTGACAAACCCTACACCTATCCTGCTTCTGCTATGCGGGAGATCGAGGCCATCGTGGGCGATTACCTGGTTGACGTGCCGAATTTCCGCACGGAAGACAAGGATTACCTGCTGCGCCAGATTTACACCATGACCGAAAAACGCTTCAAGCTGGTCAAACGCTGGCTCGTGGAGAAGGACTGGGATTTCTTCATGTTCGTGGAGATGGGAACCGACCGCATTCATCACGGCCTGTGGAAGTTCCACGACCCGACGCACCACAAGTACGAGGTCAATCCCCGCCTGAACAACAGCATCCACGACTACTACCGCTACATCGATAGCGAGATCGGGCAGATTCTGGAGCTGGTGGACCTGGAAAACACCACCGTCTTCATCGTCTCCGATCACGGCGCCAAGAAGATGGACGGCGGCATCTGCGTCAACGAGTGGCTCATTCGCGAGGGCTACCTGACGCTGAAATCGCAGCCGAGCAAATTGACGCCCATTGATAAGTGCGAGATTGACTGGAGCAAAACGAAGGTCTGGGGTGATGGCGGCTACTACGCGCGCATCTTCCTCAACATTGAGGGGCGCGAGCCGCAGGGCATTGTCAGGCCGGATGAGGTTGAGGCCCTGCGCAACGAACTGAAGGCGAAATTCGAGGCCATTGTTGACCCCAATGGCGTTAACATCGGCACTACCGTCTACAAGCCGCAGGAAGTCTATCAGGAATGCAACGGCGTTCCGCCCGACCTGATCGTCTACTTCGGCGACCTCTACTGGCGTTCCGTCGGCACCGTCGGTCACGGCTCGGTCTACACCTTTGAGAACGACATCGGTCCCGATGACTGCAACCACGCGCAATTCGGCATCGTCATCAAACACGACCCCGATGTCCATGAAGGCGCGGGCGGGCGCGAACTGAGCGGCCTGCAATTGATGGATATGGCCCCTACCATCCTCAAACAACTGGATGTGCCGGTGCCAGCCGATATGCAGGGCAAAGCGTTTTAGTTTCAATCCCGTAAGCGGGTTCGGGAAAAGGTCTGGCTTCTGCCGATTCCCTGTTGGAGACGTATATTCAGCAGACCCGAAAAAGTCAGGTCCAAAGACATTGGGAAGAGCAAGCTCACTGGTGTGAAGCGAAATGCTCTACATGCCCGTGACATGTAGCTGTGGGTATGTATACATGGAAATGTTGGAATATGCCAACACAGCAGTGAAAAACAAGGAGAATGAGATATACATGGCAAACACTACCGGTTTCACAATCTGGTTTACTGGCCTCTCAGGCGCCGGCAAAAGCACGCTTTCTGAAGCTATCGAGCAGCGTTTGCAGGCGCGCGGTCGCAACGTGGAGATTCTGGATGGCGACGTGGTGCGCACGCATCTGAGCAAAGGCCTGGGCTTCAGCCGCGAGGACCGCGATACCAACATCAAGCGCATCGCTTTTGTGTGCAGCCTGCTGACGCGCAACGGCGTGGCCTGTATTTCGGCTGCCATCTCGCCCTACCGCGAAGCTCGCGAGTGGGCGCGCCAGCAGATCGGCAATTTCGTCGAAGTCTACGTCAAATGCCCCATCGAAGTCTGCCGCCAGCGTGATGTCAAGGGCCTGTATAAGCTGGTAGACGAGGGCAAAATCAAGGGTTTCACCGGCGTCGACGACCCCTACGAGGAGCCGGAGCATCCTGAACTCGTCATTGAGACCGATAAAGAGACCGTAGAAGAGAGCGTCGCCCGCATCTTCGCCAAACTGGAAGAGCTTGGCTACCTCGAGCCGGAAGAGGCGCGTGAAGAGGATGAGAAAGTTGTCACCGAGCGTCTGACCGCGCTCGGCTATCTGTAAGGGTACACTCTACAGGCTAGAAGGTGAACAAACCATGACTGGTAATACACTGATTGCCCCTCACGGGGGAGAACTGATTATCAATATGGCGAGCGAGGCAGAGCGCCCGGCTTTGATTGAACGCGCGCAGGGATTGCCGCAGATCACTGTTGGCTCACGCCAGCTTGCCGATCTCGAAATGCTGGCAAACGGGGCCTATAGCCCCCTCAGCGGCTTCATGACGCGGGCCGACTACCTCAGCGTCGTCGATAGCATGCACCTGTCCAACGGTCTGCCCTGGTCCATTCCCATCACGCTCTCCGTCGAGGCGGAGCAGGCGGAATTGATCAAAGAAGGCTCGCAGGTCGCCCTGGTCAATGCTGAGGGCGCGCTGCAGGCGGTGATGACGGTCGAAGAGAAGTATGGCTACGACAAAGAACATGAGGCCAGCCAGGTCTATCGCACAACCGAGGATGCCCACCCCGGCGTGAAGGTTCTCTACGCGCAGGGCGATGTGCTGCTGGGCGGGCCGGTGCGCGTAGTTGACTTGCAGCCGCAGGCGTTCGCGCAGTATCGCTACACCCCCACGCAGTCGCGCCAGCTCTTCGAGGAGCGCGGCTGGAAACGCATCGTGGCCTTTCAGACGCGCAATCCTGTACATCGCGCGCACGAATACATCCAGAAATGCGCCCTGGAGACCGTCGATGGCCTCTATCTGCACCCGCTGGTGGGCGATACCAAAGGCGACGATATTCCCGCCGCCGTGCGCATGCGCTGCTACGAGGCGCTGCTGGAAAACTACTATCCGGCTGACCGTGTTATCCTGGGCGTCCTGCCCGCTGCCATGCGTTATGCCGGGCCGCGCGAGGCCGTCTTCCACGCCCTGATGCGCAAGAACTACGGCTGCTCGCATTTCATCGTTGGTCGCGACCACGCCGGCGTCGGCAACTACTACGGCACCTATGATGCTCACTACATCTTCGCCAACTTCGACCCGGCGAAACTGGGTATCACGCCCATGTTCTTCGACCACACCTTCTTCTGCCGCGTCTGCGACTCCATGGCCTCATCGAAGACCTGCCCGCACGGCAACGAGCAGCACGTCACGCTCAGCGGCACGAAGGTGCGCCAGATGCTTCAGGCCGGACAGATGCCCCCACGCGAATTCTCGCGCCCGGAGGTGGCTCAAATCCTGATTGAAGCTATGAAGCAACCGGTGGCGTGATATAACCAGAACCGATGTCTACAGACGCGATGACGAACTTTGACAATCGAAACCGGAAATGAGGGGTATTCCCTTACTGCGATATCACCGCTCCATTCCCGATTTTGATCGTTCGGTTTCGTCATTGGCGTCTGTGTGCTGGCTATTGGTCAAAGTTTATATCTGAAAAAGGAGAGACGGAACATATGCTTATTGCCAGGGCGCCTATGCGTATTAGCTTTGGTGGAGGAGGAACTGATCTTGCGGCATATTACATGAAGTATGGTGGCCTTGTCGTCAGTACCTCCATTAATAAATACTTTTATGCCGTGATTACCACCGATGAATCCGACGATCTGCAGGTCATTTCAGCCGATTATCGTTCCCTGTTCCGTCATTCTCCCTACAATGATCTCTTCTGGAATGGTGATCTGGCCCTGCCCAAAGCGATTCTTCATCATTTTGGTATTCGCCGGGGTATCAACCTCTTTGTTGCCAGCGAGGTCCCGCCCGGCACGGGTCTGGGTTCTTCCAGCGCGGCTGCCGTGACGATGGTGCATGCCATCTCTACCCTGCTCGAGCAGCCCATGACCAAGCAGCAGATCGCCGAACTGGCTTCTTTTATTGAAATTCAAAAAATGGGCATGCCGATTGGCAAGCAGGATCAGTATGCTGCCTCGTTCGGCGGACTGAACAGAATCACCTTTAGCAGCGAGGGCGTCACCGTTGAGCCGCTCAATATCGAGCGTGAGGTCTATCAGGCATTAGAGCACCGTCTGATGCTCTTTTTTACCGGCAACTCGCGGGAGTCGACCTCGATTCTCAAACACCAGCGCAAATCGACCGAACAGCAGGATGAATCGGTCTTGCAGGCGCTGCATAACATCAAGCAGGTCGCGGTAGAGGTGCAACGCTGTCTGGAAAAGGGAGAACTGGACGAGTTTGCGAGCCTGCTGCACTATTCCTGGCAGGAAAAACGTCGTCTCGCCCCCGGCCTCTCCACCGATTTTATCGATGAGTGCTACGGCCAGGCGCTGGAACACGGGGCGCTGGGCGGCAAGATCACCGGGGCCGGCGGCGGTGGCTTCCTCATGCTCTACTGCCCGGAAGCGCGGCAGGACGCAGTCACGCGGGCGCTGGAGGAGCGCGGGCTGAAACGCATGAATTTCCGCTTCGAGCAGCAGGGCGCGAAGGTCATTCTCAACGTCGCCAGTTTTATTTCAATCCCAAACGGGAGATAGGTAAAGTCTGGTTTCTGCCGCGCTCCTTCAGGGAAGGTATACCGTCAAAACCTGAAAAGGTCAAGCGAAGGCACGAGGCAGGTAAGCGCGTCTATTATGTGAAGTGTAGTGTAAGGAAGAAGGTACAAGACATTGGAGCCGATCAGTCAGTATTTTAGCGAGTTGGAGCAGATGGTACAGGCCATTTCGCTGGCAAATCTCCAGCAAGTGCTGCACCTGCTTGAGGAAGCCTATTATAACGGACATCGCATCTTCATCATGGGCAACGGGGGCAGCGCCGCGACGGCTTCCCACTTTGCGCTCGACCTGGCAAAGAACACCATTATGCCCAACGCGCCCCGTGTGAAAGCTATTTCCTTAACCGATCACGTTCCTCTCATCACGGCGTGGAGCAACGATACCGCCTACGAACACATCTTCGCCGAGCAGCTCGCCAACCTGGTCGAGCCAGGCGATGTCGCCATTGGTATCAGCACCAGCGGAAACTCGCCCAATGTGATGAATGCCCTGACGCTGGCGAAGCGTTCGCGTGCCTGTACCATCGGCCTGCTGGGGGCCAGAGGAGGCAAGATCAAAGATATCGTCGATGCCTATGTGCTGGCGCCGGGCCAGAATATCGAACAGGAAGAGGACGCGCACATGATTCTCGCCCATATCATCACCCGCCACATGCGCGAAGTTGTCCGCTCCTACGCCCGCAACCTGGAACTTGCCACGACAACAAATTAATAGAGGAACAAGGAACGAGCATCCAGGCGGGCGAGCAAGCGGTTGCAACCGCTTGCTCGCCCGCCTGGATGCTCGTTCCTTGTTCCTCTATTC
>CADDYT010000079.1 GCA_902810755.1 Chloroflexota bacterium | reverse complement strand
GGCGACAACATCGAGATGACCGTCGAACTGATCCAGCCGGTGGCCATGGAAGAGGGCGTGCGCTTCGCCATTCGCGAAGGCGGCCGCACTGTGGGCGCAGGCGTCTGCGTCAAAGTCGAACAATAAGCTTTGCTGACTGTAAGGGCGCTAGCAATAGCGCCCTTACGAGGAGAACAACAATGGCAACAGGGACAAAACAACGCATACGTATTCGCTTGAAAGCATACGACCATCGGATTCTCGATCAGTCAGCGATGCAGATTGTGGATACGGCCCAGCAGACAGGCGCACGGGTTTCTGGCCCGGTGCCGCTGCCAACCGAGATCAACAAGTTTACGGTGATGCGCTCAACGTTTATTGACAAAGATTCACGCGAACAGTTTGAGATTCGCACTCATAAACGCCTGATTGATATTATTGAGCCGACAAACAAAACCGTAGAGGCCCTGACACGTTTAAATCTGCCCGCTGGCGTAGATATCGAGATCAAACTGTAGGGCGCAATTGAGAGCGCGCTCTAGAGCGAGACGAGAAAAGAGGATAAAGAGATGCTTAATGCATTACTGGGCAGGAAGGTCGGCATGACTCAGGTATTCGGGCCTAATGGCGCAGCCATTCCGGTAACAGTGATAGAAGTCGGCCCGTGCGTCGTGACACAGATCAAGACCCCGGCGCGAGATGGCTACGAAGCCGTGCAGATTGGTTTCGAGCCGAAAACGATCAAGCATGCCACGCGCGCCGAACTCGGTCATCTCGGCCATAGCCTGCAATTATTACGAGCGCAGCGCAGGCGCTTGCAAACATATCAGCAAGAACAGCGCAAAAAAGAAGGCGAAGCGGAAGAAGCAAAAGAGGCCGTGACCGCCGCGAAAAAAGATAAGCAGATCGAGAAGCTGCTAAAAGTACAGAACAACCGCCAGCGCCGACCGGGGCCAGAACTGGGGCCGTTCAAGGTGCTGCGTGAGGTAGGTTTACAGAAGGGCGCGAACGCCGAAGGTCTGGAACTGGGTAAGCAGTTTGGCGCAGACCTGTTTACCGTCGGCGAGGAAGTTGATGTCGTCGGTACCTCCAAAGGAAAAGGGTTCCAGGGCGGAGTCAAACGTCATGGCTTCCGTGGTGGCCCGAAGACACACGGTCAGTCGGACCGTACGCGCGCGCCCGGTTCGATTGGTTCCGGCACCACGCCGGGCCGAGTCCTGAAGGGAACGCGCATGGCCGGTCACATGGGCAATGAGCGTGTGACGGTCAAAGGATTGCAAGTAATTCAAGCTGACGCCGAGCGTAATCTGCTGGTGGTGAAAGGGTCCGTCCCTGGCGCCAACGGCGGCCTGCTCATGGTGAAGAAGCATGTGATGAGGTAACCGAAATGCCCTCGACTACAGTATATAACATGGCCGGAGAGGCCGTAAAAGAGCTCGAACTGAGCGAGCAGGTGTTCGGCATCGTTCCCAACGTGGCGGTCCTGCACCAGGTGGTCACCGCGCAACTGGTGAATCGTCGCCAGGGGAACGCTTCGACGAAGACGCGCGCCGAGGTATCGGGCGGCAACAAGAAGCCCTACCGGCAGAAGGGAACGGGCCACGCGCGCCAGGGAAGCACGCGCTCTCCACAGTTCCGTCATGGCGGTGTCGTCTTCGGCCCGAAGCCGCACCCCTATCATCATGATGTGCCGAAGAAGATGCGCCGCCTGGCTATTCGCTCCGTCCTTTCGGACAAAGTTGCCAACGAGCAGTTGATTGTCGTGGAAGACCTGAAGCTGGAGGCCCCGCGCACTAGAGAGATGCTGGCGCTACTGGATCGCCTGGCGGTGGCCGAAAAGGGCAAAAATGTCCTGATTATGCTGCCGCAGCGCGATGAGAATATCATCCTCTCCACGCGCAACATCCCCGGCGCCAAAGTGCAGCACGTCGCCTCGATCAACGTCGTCGAGATGCTCAAGCACGACTCGCTGATTATGCCGGAAAGCGCCGTGCGCTGGATCGAAATGGTCTTTGGCGAAGGCTTGAGCGCCGAAGAAGCCAGCCAGCGGCTCTCGCTGGAGGCTAAGGCCACAGAAGCCGAAGCTGAAACCGGGGCCGAAGCGGAAGCAGCAGAGGAAGCTGAAACCGAAGAGGCCGAAGCGACTGAAGAAGCCGAAGCGACTGAAGAAGCCGGAACCGAAGAGAACGAGTAGCGCCAGATCAGGAGGGAAAGACTGTGGAAATCACAGAAGTGCTGCGTCACGGCGTTATCACTGAAAAATCGGTGAAGCTGCAAGAGCAGAATAAATATACATTCCAGGTTGCCTTGCAGGCAAACAAAATTGATGTCCGCCGCGCCGTTGAGCAGATGTTTAACGTGAAAGTGCTTTCGGTCAATATTATGCGCATGCCGGGCAAACCGCGCAGGATTCATCGGCGCGGGCGCAGGCCGCGAGAGATCGAGGCACGCGAGTGGAAAAAAGCGATCGTCACCCTGGCGGCGGGTCAGACGATTGAAGCATTGAAGGCGTAGGTGGAAGTAATGCCAGTAAGACAATATAAACCGACATCCCCCGGACGTCGCGGCATGTCGGTCTCGACTTTCGAGGAAATCACCAAGACGAAACCGGAGAAGTCGCTGACCGTTCCTTTGAAGAAACATGCCGGGCGCAATAATCAGGGGAAAATTACAACCCGCCATCGTGGCGGTGGGGCCAAGCGGGCCTACCGCATCATCGACTTTAAGCGCAACAAGCTGGGCGTGCAGGCCCGTGTGGCCGCTATCGAATACGACCCGAACCGTTCGGCCCGTATCGCCTTGCTGCACTATATGGATGGAGAGAAGCGGTACATCATCGCGCCCCTGGGGCTGAAAGTCGGCGATATCGTCATGTCCGGCCCGGAGGCCGAAATTCGACCGGGTAACGCGCTGCCGCTAAAGAACATTCCCACCGGCACGACCATCCATAACATTGAGCTGGAGCGCGGGCGCGGCGGTCAGATGGCGCGCGGCGCCGGCGTGGGCGCGCAGTTGATGGCAAAAGAAGGCGATTATGCCCTCTTGCGCCTGCCATCGGGTGAGCAGCGCCGCGTCCACATTCTCTGTATGGCGACTATCGGCCAGGTCGGCAACGTGGAGCATGAGAACATCAGCATCGGCAAGGCCGGGCGCGCCCGGCACATGGGGCGGCGTCCAACCGTGCGCGGCTCCGTGATGAACCCACGCGACCATCCTCATGGCGGTGGTGAAGGCCGTTCGCCCATCGGCGGTCAGCCGCAGACTCCCTGGGGCAAGCCTGCTCTGGGTTACAAAACTCGTCACAATAAGAGGACGGATAAGTTCATTGTGCGCCGCCGCAACGCAGGCAGGAGGAGAAAGTAATCATGTCGCGCTCGACGAAGAAAGGCCCGTACATTCACGAGTCACTCAGGAAGAAAGTCCTGCTCATGCGCAGGAGCGGCGACCGCCGCGTCATCAAGACGTGGTCGCGCGCCTCGATGATCTTCCCTGAGATGGTTGGCATGACCATCGGTGTCCATAACGGAAAGACGCATGTGCCTATCTACATCACCGAGAATATGGTAGGCCATAAACTCGGCGAGTTTGCCCCCACGCGGCATTTCCGTGGTCATGCGGGCGGCAAGAGTGAGAAGACCACGTCGGTCCGCTAACAGGGGTGTGAAATGCAAGTAAGAGCTATTGCAAGAAATATCGGTATCCCGCCGCGCAAGATGCGCCTGGTGACGGACACCGTCAAAGGGAAGACGGTGGCAGATGCCCTGGCGATTCTCCAGTATCTGCCCAACGCGGGCGCCGAACCCGTGCGCAAGGTGGTCGCCTCGGCAGCCGCCAACGCGGAGAATAACTACAATCTCAATCCGGACGATCTGTATATTCTGAATATCACGACCGACGAAGCCCGGCGTTACAAGGTGCCAAAGGCTCGCTCGCATGGCCGCTATGGATATATTCAGCGGCGCTATAGCCATGTGACGGTCATTGTTTCAGACAACCCGGCAGACGCCAGGTATCAGTAAGAAGGAGGACACTTTGGGACAGAAAGTACATCCCACTGGGTTCCGGCTCGGCGTCGTCAAGGGCTGGCAATCGCGCTGGTTTGCCGGGCGGGACTACAAAGATATACTCGCGGAAGATTACGCGATCAGAAATATGATCAACAAAGAGCTGGCGAACGCCTCGGTCTCGCGCATTGAGATCGAGCGAGCTGCAGCCAACCAGGTGGCCATTACCATTCACACGGCCCGACCTGGCATTGTCATCGGCAAAAGCGGCGAGAAGGTGGACCGGCTGCGCGCTGAGCTGGAGGCAAAGACTCACAAGCGCGTGCGCCTGAACATTCTGGAGATTCGCCAGCCAGAACTCGACGCGACCCTGGTTGGTCGCAGTATTGCCGAGCAGCTGGAGAAGCGTGTTGCCTTCCGTCGCGCTATGAAGCAGGCGGTGCAGAAGGCGCTGCGTGCCGGGGCGAAAGGCGTGAAAATTATCGTCGGTGGTCGCCTCGGTGGTGCAGAAATTGCCCGCTCCGAAAAAGAGGTTGAGGGGAAAGTTCCCCTGCATACCCTGCGTGCCGATATTGATTACGGCCAGGCAGAGGCGCATACCACCTTTGGCGTTATCGGTATCAAAGTATGGATTTATAAGGGCGATGTGCTGCCCAGCAAGCGCGCGGCAGCAGAAGCTGCCGAATTCGCTCCTCAGCCTGCCTTCCCACGCGAGGGCGAGCGCCGCGAACGTGGCGAGCGTCGCCGTGAGCGCGGTGAGCGTCGCGAGGGTGGTGAGCGCCGCGAACGCCGCGAGCGCCCGCAGGGAGAGCGAGCGCCACGCCCGCAGGGTCAGGCGCAGGGAGAGCGTCGCGAGCGCCCGCAGGGAGAACGCCGCGAGCGCCCGCAGAGTCAGGCGCAGGGAGAGGCCGCGCAGGGTCAGGCACAGGGAGAGCGTCGCGAGCGCCCGCAGGGAGAACGCCGCGAGCGTGGCCCGCGTCCGCAGGGTCAGGCGCAGGGAGAACGCCGCGAGCGCCGCGAGCGCGGCCCGCGCTCGCAGGGTCAGGCCGCTGTAGCGCAGACTGAAGGTGCGGAAACACCGGTCAGCGAAACCGCTCCGGTCGTGGAAACACCACAGGTTACAGAGACGCCGCAGGTCGAGGTTCAGCAGGTAGCCCCGCAGACGCAGGAAACGCCCGCTACCGAGCCGGAAGCCGGTGCATAGAGAGAGCCAGTAGAGGAGATACGAAGCCATGTTGTTGGCACCGTCACGTACAAAATACCGCAAACAGCATCGCGGTCGCATGAAAGGCACTGCCCATCGCGGCAACACGCTCGCTTTCGGCGAATACGGCTTGCAGGCGCTGGAACCGGTCTGGCTGGAAGCCCGCCAGATTGAAGCCGCCCGTATCGCGCTTACCCGCTTTATGAAGCGCGGCGGCAAAGTCTGGATCCGCGTCTTCCCCGATAAGCCGATCACGGCCAAGCCTGCCGAGACGCGCATGGGTAGCGGAAAAGGTGCAGTCGATCACTGGGTGGCAGTGGTCAAGCCGGGGCGCATCATTTTCGAGATCGGTGGCGTCAGCGAAGAGGTCGCCAAAGAAGCTGTGCGCCTGGCCGGTCATAAATTGCCGGTAGCCACTCGCTTTATTACACGAGGGGAGGCGGAGAGTGTCGAAGCTTAACGAACGCCGCAAACAGATCGCTGAACTCTCCGTTGGAGAGGCGCAGCGCGAACTTAAAGAACTGCGCATGAAGCTGTTCAATCTCCGGTTGCAGAAGCAGCGCGGTGAAGTGAAGAACAACCGCATCTTTGCGCAGACCCGCAAAGATATTGCGCGCTTGCTGCACCACATATCTGAGTTGGAGGCACAATCATGACACAGCAGAATGCAGCGCCAGCCACGCCGGACGCAGCGAACGCGGTACCCGCTCTCCTCAAAGGGGGCCGCCGCCAGCGCAAGGTCGGGCGCGTGGTAAGCAATAAAATGAACAAGACCATTGTTGTAGCTGTAGAGAGATTAAAGAAACACCCTATCTACAAGCGCACCTATAAAGTCACCAAAAAATTCCACGTGCATGATGAGAATAACGAGGGGCAGATAGGCGATACGGTCCTCATTGAAGAGAGCCGCCCGATCAGCAAGACAAAGCACTGGCGTCTCGTTCAGATTGTCAAGCGCGGCAGCGGCGTTGTGCCGGTGGAAGAACTATTGGCCGAGGTTGATCCCAACCTGACTGCTGAAGAGGCCAATGAAGAGGCCGAGGGGGCGGCGGAGGAACAAGGAGAGTAGGAGCAATGATTCAACCACAAACACGTTTGAAGGTTGCGGATAACACCGGCGCAAAAGAGATTATGTGTATTCGCGTGATGAGTGGCTCGCGCAAGAAATATGCGGAAGTGGGCGACATCATCAAGGCGACGGTTAAGCAGGCCGCGCCCAACGGGCAGGTGAAGAAGGGCGAAGTGGTCAACGCCGTCGTCGTGCGTGTGGCAAAGGAATATGTGCGCCCCGACGGCTCGCATATCCGCTTTGACGAAAACGCAGCCGTCATTATCGCGGCCGGCAACAACCCGCGAGGTACACGTATCTTTGGCCCGGTAGCCCGTGAACTGCGCGAGCGCAACTTCATGAAAATCATCTCGCTTGCGCCAGAGGTACTGTAGGGTAGGGGCAAACCTCTCAAGAAAGCCCTGAAGAGGAAAGATATGGCAGTAAAAGAGAAAGAGAAGAGACCTCTCCACCTTGCCAAGATGAATATTAAGAAAGGCGATACCGTCATTATTCTGACCGGCAAGGATCGAGGGAAGCAAGGCGTGGTCTCGCGGGCGATGCCACAGGTGAACAAGGTCATCGTTGAGGGGCTCAACCTCGTCAAGAAGCATGTACGCCCGCAGAACCGGACAACACAGGGAGGCATTATCGAGAAGGCTATGCCTATCCATGTCTCCAACACTATGCTGATCTGCACCGAGTGCGGCAAGCCGACACGTGTTGGCCACGAGCGCCGCCCGATGGGCGCCGATCAGAAGATGCGCCCGGTGCGCGTCTGCAAGAAATGTCATAAGATCATTGAAGATCGGACGAGGAGTAGTTAAACATTATGGCAGCAAGGTTGAAGGAAAAGTATCAACAAGAGGTTGTGCCAGCTCTGCAAAAAGCGTTTAACTACCGCAACCCGATGCAGGTTCCGGCAGTGAAGAAGGTCGTGGTCAACATTGGCCTGGGCGAGGTCATTCAAAACCCGAAGGCGATGGATTTTGCCGTCGCCGACCTGGCCGCCATCACCGGCCAGCGCCCGGTGATTACCCGTGCCAAACGCTCCGTCGCCGCCTTCAAACTGCGCGAAGGCATGCAGATCGGCGCCATGGTCACGCTGCGCGGCGAGCGCATGTACCAGTTCCTGGATAAGCTGATGAACGTGGCCCTGCCCCGCCTGCGCGACTTCCAGGGCGTCTCCGCCGAGGCGTTCGACGGGCGCGGCAATTACACGCTGGGCCTGCGCGAGCAACTGGTCTTCCCTGAAATCGACTACGACAAAGTTGACAAAGTGCGCGGCATGGAAGTGAGCATCGTCACCACCGCTCGCACCGATGAAGAAGGCCGGGAACTGCTCAAGTTGATGGGCATGCCCTTTAAGAAGAGATAAGGCGGGGGAGCAAAATGGCAAAAACCTCAATGATTGTCAAGGCGCAGCGCAAGCCGAAATTCAAGGTGCAGCAGCACAATCGCTGCAAGATTTGTGGACGCCCGCGCGCCTACATGCGCAAGTTCGGCCTCTGCCGCATCTGCTTCCGCGAGCGCGCGCTGCGCGGCGAGCTGCCCGGCGTCACCAAGTCGAGCTGGTAGTCAATCACGCGAACACAAGCAAAGAGAACAGACAGGACGAAAAGATGAGCGTCTGCCTCTGAGAAGCAGACCGGCAGGCGTTGACATTTTCGCTCCGGTGAGAAGTATGGAGGATATTCCATGAATATGACTGATCCCATTGCCGATATGCTCACGCGCATTCGCAATGCGGCAGCAGCACGGCACACTCGCGTCTTGATTCCGGCGTCGAAAATGAAGCTGGCCATTGCGCGTGTGCTGAAAGAAGAAGGCTATATTAAAGATATCGAAATCCTGAAGGATAATCCGCAGGGAACCCTGCGGCTGACGCTGCGCTACGAGGACAAGAAGCCCGTCATTACGCAGTTGAAGCGCGTCAGCAAGCCGGGTCTGCGTGTCTATACCAAACGGGCGGAGATTCCCCGCGTCCGGGGTGGGCTGGGAATCGCCATTCTATCGACGCCAAAGGGACTGATGACGGGCAAACGTGCCTATCGCGAAGGTCTCGGCGGCGAAGTCATCTGTTACGTCTGGTAGAGGGAGGTCACACATGTCTCGTATTGGACGTACACCCATTCCCGTGCCGCCAAAGGTGCAGGTGAACTGGAATGAGAATAACTTCGTCACGGTCAAAGGGCCGAAGGGCGAACTCTCCTACCAGGTGCCGCGCGAACTGACCCTGAAGCTGGAGGACGGCGTTCTGACCGTCTCCCGCCCTTCAGACAGCAAGCCGCACAAGGCCATGCACGGTCTCTATCGCACGCTGATCAACAACATGGTCGTCGGCGTGTCGAATGGCTATAAAAAGGAACTGGAAATTCACGGCGTCGGCTACCGTGCCGCGAAGGTGGGCGAAAACCTGGTCATTCAGGTAGGCTACTCCCACCCTGTCGAGGTGCAGCCCCCCGCCGGTATCACGCTCAACGTCGAAGGCATCGACGCGGCCACTAAGGCCACGAAAGTGAGCGTCAGTGGCATTGATAAGCAACTGGTAGGCGAAGTCGCGGCACAGATTCGCCGTATCCGCAAGCCCGAACCCTACAAAGGCAAGGGCATTCGCTACGCCGGTGAGGCCGTTCGCCGCAAAGCCGGCAAAGCTGGCAAAGTCGGCGGCAAGAAGAAGTAGGGATAGCCGTAGTTAGTAGGAGCGAGGCTGGCCTTCGCCCTGCCTGGACACTCGGCCTATCCCGAAAGGCTTGCCACCACCCATGTTTATTGATACAATAGTCCAGACATACACAACAAAATGGGCAGAGAAAGGGAGACGTAGTGCCGACCACGTCTCTCCGGCCCGATGGAGAGCTTGAGCAATGATTAAGCAATTTCATGCGAATAAAGCACGGCTGCGGCGGCACCAGCGCATTCGACGCCACCTGGAAGGAACCACGAAACGTCCGCGCCTGAGCGTTTTCCGCAGTGGCGAGCATATCTACGCCCAGATTATTGATGATATGACGGGTACCACTCTGGTAGCCGCCTCGTCACTGGACGAGTCCCTGCGCAATTTTAAGGTGGAGACGCTACAGACCACGCGCGAGCAAACACAGGCTGTAGCGGAAACGGTAGAGGGGCCGGTCGAAATGGCTGCTGAGGCCGTACCTGCCGCCAGAGGGAAAGGCGCGAAGGCCGCCAAAGCTCCTGCAAAAGGGCAGGCGCAGCAGAAGGGCGTGCAGGGCAAGGGCGGCAAACCGGCGGCTCAGGTCAAGACCGTTTTGCCCCAGGCGCAGAAGGGCGAGAAAAAGACACCCGTTGAGGCGCTGGCCCCTATTGCCGGCAACCGCAAGGTCGCGCTGGCCCGTGAAGTAGGCAAGCTGGTCGCTCAGCGCGCAAAAGAAAAAGGTGTCAGCCAGGTGGTCTTTGATCGTGGTGGCTACGCCTATCATGGACGAGTGGCGGCGCTTGCTGAAGGCGCTCGCGAAGTCGGCCTGGAATTTTAGCCGCGAGGAGTAATATGCCAAGAATAGATGCTTCAAAATTGAATCTGGAAGAGACGGTAGTCCAGGTCAGCCGCGTCGCCAAAGTGGTTAAGGGCGGTCGCCGCTTCAGTATTCGGGCGCTGGTCGTCGTGGGCGATCATAATGGACACGTCGGCTTTGGCTTCGGCAAGGCCAGCGAATATACCGAGGCCATCCGCAAGGGGGTCGAGGAGGCCAAGAAACACCTGGTCTACGTACCGCTGGCCGGCACTACCATTCCGTTTATGGTCAAGACGCGCTTCGGTGCCTCTGAAGTGCTGCTCAAACCAGCCTCCCCCGGCACAGGCGTGATCGCGGGCGGGGCCGTGCGCGCCGTCATGGAGTCCGTGGGTATTCGCGATATCCTGACCAAGTCGCTGGGCAGCACCAACGCCGCCAACACTGTACAGGCGACCATGCAGGCGCTGGCCGAACTGCGCTCGCCGGAGGAAGAGGCCGCGCGGCGCGGCAAGACGGTGCCGGAGTTGATTGGCGTCAAGCGCGCAGCGCAATATGCCGAGGCGGCGGCTGCCGCAGCCGAGCAGGCTGCAGTGGCTCGGGCCGCACGTGAAGAGGAAGCTCGCGAGCGCGAGAGCCGTTCGAGTCGCAGAGGCGGCGAGCGCGGCGAGCGCGGCGGTTCCGCTGAGCGCGGTGGGCGTGGCGAGCGTGGCGGACGCGGGCGCGGGGGTCAGGGTGGCGGCAACCGTCGCTAGCCTGAACCGGGCCGATAGGAGAGAAGAATTATGGCAAAACTACGTATAAAATGGGTGAGAAGCGCGATTGGTCATCCAAAGGATCAGAAGGCGACCATCCGCGCGCTGAAGCTGCGCAAGCTCCAGCACACCGTTGAACATGAGGACAATCCTGCTATTCGCGGGATGGTTCGCAAGGTGAGCCACCTCGTAGAGGTAGAGGAGATAGAGCAATGAGACTCTCTGATTTGCGGCCAGCCCCTGGCTCGCACAGGCCGGAACGGCGTGTTGGTCGGGGTCATGGCTCCGGGCGCGGCAAGACCGCCGGGCGCGGCACCAAAGGCCAGAAGGCACGCAGCGGCGGCAGCCTCCACCGCGCCTTCAATGGCGGCCAGACGCGCCTGTCCAAGCGTCTGCCCTTCGTGCGCGGCCTGGGCAATAGCAATACGCCCTTCCGCAAAAACTATACCATTATTAATATCGCCGACCTTGAACTGTTCGAGCCGGGAACCTATGTGACGCCGGAGGAAATGGTCGCGATGAACCTGATGACGCCCGCCGAGGCGCGCGGCCTCGTCAAAGTGCTGGGCGAAGGAGAAGTGGATCGCGTCTTAACGGTTCGGGCGCACAAGTTTTCGGAAAGCGCACGCGCTAAGATCGAGGCAGCCGGTGGCACCGTCGAGATCATTCCGACGAAAGTCTATGAAAAGACGAAGCGACGTAAGGACGAAAACAAAAAGGTTCCAGCGCAGCAGAGCGAAGGATAGGTAAAGATACCAGGACCGGCGTCCTGGTATCTCCTGCCTGTTTGCTATCTCTCCTGCACTCTCTAAAAGGAGTAATCCATGTGGGAACGACTGCGTAGCATCTGGACCGTACCCGACCTGCGCAACAAGATTCTTTTCACCCTGGGGATGTTGTTGATCTTCCGCGTCCTCGCCAGTATCACCGTGCCGCTCACACATGCGCAGGCACAGGCGCTGGCGAAGCTCTTTAGTGGCAGCTCAAACAACAATAACCTGGGGCAGTTGCTCGGCCTGCTGGATGTCTTTTCCGGCGGCTCCTTGCAGACCTTCTCGGTGGTAGCGATGGGGGTCTATCCCTACATTACCGCGACCATCGTCATGCAGTTGCTGCAACCCATTATTCCGGCTTTGCAGAACTTATCCATGGAAGGCGAAGCAGGACGGCTGCGCTTCAGCCAGATTACCCGTATCATTACCGTACCGCTGGCTTTCTTGCAGGCGCTGGGGAACGCGGCAATCTTCGTGCGTGTGGGCGTCCTCGACTCCAGTTCCTTCAACCTGTTTGGCGGCAACGGCGTCTGGCTCTCGACGCTCGCCATCCTGATGTCGATGGTTGCCGGGACGATGATCCTGGTCTGGATCGGCGAACTGATTACCGAGAATGGCATTGGCAATGGTATCTCGCTCATCATCTTCGCCGGTATCGTCAGCCGCCTGCCGGGCTTTGTCCAGCAGGGCTTCCTGGCCTCTTCGTCCAGCAATGGCAGCGGCAGCGGCGTCGTCAGCATCGTTGTCTTCCTGATTATTGGCCTGCTGACCATCGTTGGCATTGTCTATATCTATCAGGGCCAGCGACGCGTGCCGGTGCAGTATCCTACCAAGCGTATGGTTGGGCGCGGCCTGCTCGTTGGTTCGGCGCAGACGACCTACATTCCGATCCAGGTCAACAGCGCGGGCATGATTCCACTGATCTTCGCGCAGTCCATGCTGATCTTCCCCGCCGTTCTCTCGCAGTACCTGGTGGGCAACAGCGTTACCTGGCTGAGCAATGCCGCGCAGTGGGTCGGCACCTATATCGTCAATACGTCGCTATGGTACTACTGGTTCATCTACTTTGTGCTGGTAGTGGCCTTCACGTTCTTCTATGCCTACGTCGTCTGGCAGCAGCAGAACATTCCAGAGAACCTGCAAAAGCAGGGCGCGTTCATCCCCGGCTATCGACCGGGGGAGCCGACCAGCCGTTACCTGCAGGCAATTCTCAATCGCGTCACGCTGGGCGGCGCGCTCTTCCTGGGCATCGTGGCTATCCTGCCCTACGTCTCGCGCGTGGGCGGCAACCAGTTGCTCAGTAGCGCGGCCCTGCTGATCGTCGTCGGTGTCGTTCTCGACACTGTGCGCCAGCTAGAGGCCCAGATGGTGATGCGCAACTATTCGGGCTTCTTATCATAATCGCTTTCGTAGGGCCGTGATTGATCGTGGCCCCTGACAATGATGAACTTTGACAACCAGATTGGGCATGAGGGGGTACCGGAGGGACAGGGGGTGAAGGGCGGCCTTGCCCCTGTCCGGCTAACCCCATAAACGTTTGAGCCGGGAAAGGGAGCTGGTGGCTCGGCGACGGGGCGCGACAGGCGCAGGTCTCCCCATTTGTCTCCTCCACCCTCTGTCCCTCCAGTACGTGTAATAAATCGCGGTCGCCAGGGCGCACTGTGGCACCCGAAAATAGCTTCCACCGGAGGAAAAGACGTGAACATTATCCTGATCGGCGCACAGGGGTCGGGGAAAGGGACGCAGGCAGATTTGCTTTCTCAGACATTCGGCATTCCTCACGTTTCCAGTGGGGATTTGATACGGCAGGCGATAGCTGAGAAAACAGAGCTGGGGATGCAGGCCAAAGCCTACAATGATCGCGGGGATCTGGTTCCCGACACGATCACGGTGGCGCTGGTTATCCATCGCATCGAGCAGCCAGATTGCGCGCAGGGCGTGATCCTGGATGGGTTTCCGCGTACCGTCGCGCAGGCCGAGATTCTGGATAAGGCCCTGCACGATATCGGTCGGCATATCGATATCGCAGCCTACCTGGAAGTCCCGCGTCAGGAACTGCTGCACCGCCTCTCCGGCAGGTACATTTGCCGGGGCAACCAGCACGTCTACAATATCTATACGAACCCGCCGAAGGTTCCCGGCATCTGCGATATCGATGGAAGCCCGCTCTACCAGCGCCCCGACGATGTCGGAGAAGCGGTGCAGCGGCGACTGCAAATCTTCTTCAGCGAAACCATTCTTCTGCTCGACTACTACCGTGCGCAGGGCAAGCTGATAGAAGTCAACGGCAACCAGAGCATCGAGCAGGTGCATCAGGCGCTGGTGGAAAAGATTCGCGCCCATGTGGCTGCGGAAAAGAACGATTAGAAACAGGTATAAGGTATCATGGCACCCCTGATTAAGTCGAAAGAGGAAGTGGCAAAAATCCGCGAAACGGGGCATATTGTCGCGGCGATCCTGGCCGACCTGCGTGCAGCAGTGGAACCGGGCATCACCACCGCCGATCTGGATGCC
This sequence comes from Chloroflexota bacterium, assembly GCA_902810755.1. Next base: position 13,222 of record CADDYT010000079.1, on the reverse strand, counting down.
CTCGCGGTTGAGAGATTGAAGGGATACGGGGCGAAATCAAGCTCTTTAGGCTATCACGGTTACCCGGCGTCCATCTGTACGTCTGTAAACGAAGAAATCGTACATGGTATTCCGGGGCCGCGTGTGTTACGAGAGGGCGATATCGTCGCCATCGACTTCGCGGCCAACTATAACGGCTGGCACGCCGATGCAGCCATCACCGTGCCGGTGGGCAAAGTTGCCCCTGAAGTGCAGCGCCTGCTCCAGGTGACGGAAGAAGCCCTTTATCTGGGGATCGCCAATGCCCGCGCGGGCAAACGCCTGCACGATATCAGCCGCGCGATTCAGCGGTACGTGGAAAGCGCCGGTTTCTCGCTTGTGCGCCAGTACGGTGGGCATGGCGTCGGTCGCGATATGCACGAGGATCCACAGATTCTCAACTATATTGAGCGCGACCAGCCCAACCTGCTACTCAGGCCAGGCTGGGTCGTCGCCATCGAGCCGATGGTCAACATGGGCCAGAAAGAGTTCAAGGTGCTGGACGACCAGTGGACGGTCGTCACGGCAGACCGGAACTATTCCGCCCATTTTGAACATACGGTCGCCATCGGCACAGGCGAGCCAGAAATCCTGACGCGGGTTTGAGCCACATCCTGTAGGGACAGGGGGCCTTGTGCCTGCCCCGTTGCCGAACCAGAGGAAGGAAGCATATAGCCCATGTGGGGTAGGAAGAAATTGCCTCTCGACTTTTGGGGCATAGTATGCTATAATTCGTAGTTGGCTGCAGCAGTGTCAACTGCTGCCATTTTATCATGGAATCATAGCTGTTGACGCATTGTTAGACGTCATCTGAGCTTCATGTACAAAGGATGCTATGGCAAAGAAGGATGAGATAGAGGTAGAGGGTACCGTCCTTGAGGCCCTCCCCAACGCCATGTTCAAGGTCCAGATCGATGAGCAGCATCAGGTGCTGGCCGTGCTTTCTGGCCGCATTCGCATGAATTTTGTGCGCATCGTGCCGGGCGATAAGGTGCGGGTCGTCCTCTCACCTTATGACCTGTCGCGCGGGCGCATCACGTGGCGGGTGAGGTAAGCGGCTCCCTTGCCTCAACGAATCGAATCGAATCTTCTCACCGGCATCATCTCTACCGGAACAGACAGGTACGTCAGGGAAAAGGGAACATGTGCTGATTCCTTTTTGTCTTTCGTCAGTTGAATCGGGCGCAAAGCAGGGCAAGGCAAGGCAGCGCGCCCCGCTATCTTATGTGCATATCAAAGAAGGGAATGAGGAGGGCAAATCATGAAAGTACGCGCCTCAGTGAAACCGCGCTGCGACCATTGCAAAGTCATCCGGCGCAATCGTGTAGTGATGGTGATCTGTAGCAAAGAGCCGAAGCACAAGCAGCGGCAGGGCTAACGGAGGAAAACATGGCGAGAATTGCCGGCGTGGATATTCCACGCGACAAGCGCGTAGAAGTATCGCTGACCTACATCTATGGCATCGGCCCAACCACGAGCCGAAAGATTTTGCAGCGCACGCGCATCAACCCGGATACGCGGGTGAAAGATTTAACCGAAGAGGAAGTGAACCGCTTGCGCGAACTGATCGACCGTGAGTACAAAGTCGAGGGCGATCTGCGCCGCGAAGTGGATATGAATATCAAGCGGTTGATTGAGATCAACTGCTATCGCGGCCTGCGTCACCGCCGCAACCTGCCGGTACGTGGGCAGCGCACGCGCACCAATGCGCGCACGCGGCGCGGGCCGAAGAAGACAGTGGCCGGCAAGAAGAAAGCGACGGCCAAGAAGTAAGGTGGGGCGCAATTGATTGCGCCCGCAGAGCCAGGAGGAATGGCAAAGCATGGCAGATAAAAAGAAAGCAGCAGCGGGCAGGCCCAGACGGCGCGAACGCAAGTCCGTGCCGCGCGGGCAGGCTCATATTCAAGCAACATTTAATAATACGATTGTTACGCTGACCGACCCCAACGGTAACGTTATCTCCTGGGGAAGCGCGGGCAGTCAGGGCTTCAAGGGGTCGCGCAAGAGTACCCCGTATGCCGCGCAGGTCACCGCCGAAACGGCGGCGCGCAAAGCGATGGAGCATGGCCTGCGGCAGATCGAAGTCTTCGTCAAAGGCCCCGGCTCCGGTCGCGAGGCCGCGATTCGCTCGTTGCAGGGCGCGGGCCTCAATATTACCGCAATTACTGATGTTACACCTATTCCGCACAATGGCTGCCGACCGCCAAAACGGCGTCGCGTGTAAGCGCGCAGTGCGTTTGAGGAGGAAAGAACTACATGGCGCGTTATACCGGACCCGTTTGCAAACTGTGCAGGCGGGAGGGGGTAAAATTGTTTTTGAAGGGCGACAAGTGCATGACCAAATGCACGTTGGAGCGCCGCAGCAGCCGTCCCGGACAGCATGGGACGAGCCGCGCACGCAAAGAGTCTGGCTATGCCAGACAGCTACGTGAGAAGCAGCGCGTCCGTCGCACCTATGGCGTCTTAGAGCGCCAGTTCCGCAAAACCTATAATATGGCATCTCGCAGCCCCGGCAAGACCGGCGAGCGTCTGCTGCAACTCCTGGAGATGCGTCTGGATAACCTGGTCTATCGTCTCGGCTTCGCCGACTCGCGGGCGCAGGCCCGCCAGCTGGTCAATCACGGCCACTTCGCCGTCAATGGCCGCAAGACCGATATTCCCTCGTTTATCGCCAAACCTGGCGATGTCATCGCGGTCCGCGAGCGCAGCAAGGGCCTGGAGTACTTCAAGACGCGGGCCATGCTCCTGGCGCAGAAGGGCGTTCCTGCCTGGCTGACGCTGGATGTCGACGAGATGTCCGGGCGTGTCCTCTCTCTGCCGACACGCAGCGAACTCGAACTGCCGTTTGACGAGCAGATGGTGGTTGAATACTACCAGCGATAACCTTTCCGCCAATACTACTCGTTTCTTGCATGACGACATTGTAGAGGGAAGAAGCCTGAAGTAAGGACTGGTAGACAAAGAAAGGCAGGTTGGAACCTTGCTAGATATTACTCTGCCTCGCATTAAAAACACGAAAACACAGGGAAATTATGCGAGTTATGATATTGAGCCATTAGAGGCGGGGTATGGCGTGACCCTGGGCAACTCACTTCGCCGTGTGTTGCTCTCGTCCCTGCCGGGGGCGGCAGTGACTTCCATTCGTATTGAAGGGGTCCAGCACGAGTTCCAGGATATCCCCGGCGTCATGGAGGATGTCACTGATATCGTGCTGAACGTCAAGAAGATTCGCCTCCGCTCCTTCTCAGACCATCCCGTCTCGATGCGGCTGGAAGTGAGTGGTGAGCGCGACGTTACTGCCGGCGATATCGTTGCCCCCAGCACGGTGGAAATCGTCAACCCGGAGCAGCATATCGCTACCCTGGACAGCGAGAATGCGCACCTCGATATGGAACTGGTCGTCGAGACCGGTCGCGGCTACGTACCCGCCGACTCGAAAGAAGACCAGCCCATCGGGGTTATTCCCGTCGATGCCATTTTCACGCCGGTACAGAAAGTGAACTACACCGTTGAGCATACCCGCGTGGGGCAAATGACCAACTACGATAAAATTATTCTCGATATTACGACGGACGGAACAATCACGCCGGATGAGGCGATGCGCCAGAGTTCCGATATTCTGGTGCGGCTCTTCTCCCAGCTCTCCAGCTACCAGGCGGTGCTGACAGAGCCGGAGAAGCAGCCACTGAGCAGCTGGCCCATCCCCCAGAAGATTTACGATACCCCCATCGAAGACCTTGACCTCTCGGTGCGTGCCTACAACTGCCTCAAGCGCAGCAACATCACCAAAGTGGGCCAGGTTCTCTCGATGAACGAGGAAGACCTGCTGGGGGTACGCAACTTCGGGGAAAAGAGCCTGCAAGAGTTGCGCGAACGCTTGCTCTCCCGCAACTTCCTGCCGAATCCGAATCAGCGTCCGAGCGCCGTTGGAGCCGATATGGACGGCGATCAGGAAATGGAGGACTAAGTTGAGGCATCGAGTAGCCGGTAACCGGATGGGCATGCCGGAGCCGCAGCGCCGCGCGGCCCGTCGCAACTTGATGGCGGGCCTGATCCGCTACGATCGCATACAGACCACCGAGGCGCGCGCCCGCGCCATTCGTGGTGAAGTCGAAAAATTGATTGATACGGCGGTTAAGGGCCGCCTGGCTGCCAGGGAACACCTGGCCACCATCGTGAAAGACGAGGAGAAGGCCGAACGTCTGATGGAGTTCGCCCGTCGCGGTCGCTTCTCCCTCAACGATCGCGTTGCCAGCAATGAGGAGCGCCTCGATCAGGGCAAAGCCCCGCTGACGCCGGAAGGCCGCAAGTTCCTGGAGAACAAGCTCAAGGATCGCCGCGAGGAACTCCTGCGCATCATCTCCAACGAAGCCGAGGCCGAGCGCGCTCTGCAGGCGGCTTACGAGGCGATGGTGATTGAGTTGAACGCGCGCCGCAAGATTCTCAGCGCCCTGCCCGATGAACTGGTCGTCAAGAAGATGTTCGAGGAGCTTGCTCCCCGCTATGTCGGACGCCCCGGCGGCTACACCCGCATCACCAAGCTGGGCCGCCGCAAAGGCGACGCCGCTGAGATTGCCCAGATCGCCCTGGTATAGGCGATGATTGGTCGGCCCCCATGTCATGCTGAGTGAAGCGAAGCATCTGGTGGTTGCCGACAAACAGAGAACATGAAAAATTTTGCCTGTGGGATTGAGTACGATGGTACCGATTTTCATGGCTTCCAGCGGCAGCCGGAAGATCACGGGCCAACGGTGCAGGGCGCGTTAGAGGCAGCGGTTGAGCGTATCTCCGGCTCCATGTCTACCGTGCATGGGGCGGGGCGCACCGATGCCGGCGTCCATGCCAGCGGGCAGGTCATCAACTTCCATACGGAGGCGGTATTAACGCCGGAAGTGTGGATGCGGGCGTTGAATGCCGTGCTGCCGCGCTCGGTCGCGGCGCGCTGGGTGCGGGAAGTTCCTGAACGCTTCCACGCCCGCTACAGCGCGCGGAGCCGCTCCTATCGCTATACGATCTGGAATGGCAGCGCGCCATCGCCACTGCTGGCCCGTTATAGCTACTATCGTCCGCAGGCGCTGGACGTGGCTCGCATGCAGGAGGCGTGCCAGCTTCTTCTGGGGCGCAAAGATTTCGCAGCATTCGGGCGCAGCCCTGAGGAGACCAATCCGCGCAAGCCGGGGCCGCATTCCAGCGTGCGCACCATGCTCGAAGCACGCTGCCAGCGCGACCTGGCAAGCCCGGAGCAAGCACTTATCTATTGTGATTTTACTGCGGACGCCTTTCTGACGGGTATGGTTCGCAGAATGGTCGGAACGCTGCTGCTGGTCGGGCAGAACCGTTTGAGCCTCGACGAGTTCGCCGCCATCGTGCAGCGCGCCGAGAAGACGCACCCTGGTTCAGCGGCCCCCCCACACGGGCTGTGTCTGGTGCGGGTAGAGTATCCTGAGGAGTTCGGGTTCGCATGCTAACGAAGCGCGAGCGGAAGTCAAGCGCGGAATATGCATATAAAGCGAAGAGAGAGAACTCACAAAAATCGTCTGGAGAACGAGGATGAAAAAGACATATAGCGCCAGGGCTGCTGACCTGCAACCCACCTGGTACGTCATCGATGCCGAGGGTCAGGTTCTGGGTCGTCTGGCATCACAGATCGCGCAGATTTTGCGCGGCAAACATAAACCAACGTTTACGCCGCACCTGCAAAGCGGTGACTTTGTGATTGTGATTAACGCAGAAAAGATCGCCGTCACGGGCAACCGACTGGATCAGAAGATCTATTACCGTCACAGCCAGTACCCTGGCGGCTTGAAGCAGCAGACGCTGCGCCAGGTTCTCGAAGGCAAGCACCCGGAGCGCGCCATCGAACACGCAGTGCGCGGCATGGTAATGCATAACCGCCTGGGCGCGCGCATCATGTCCCGCCTGAAGGTCTACGCCGGGCCGAATCACCCGCACCAGGCGCAGAAGCCCGTTCCCTGGACGGGTCCGCAGTCGCTGCTCAAACAGAAGCAGCAGGTCCAGGCACAGGCTGAACAAGCGCAGGAGCAGCCTGCTGAAGCGACGACAGAATAAAGAAGGAAGAGGAGACCGACCGTGGCCGATACAAACAAAGGTGAGTACTACTACGGGATGGGGCGGCGCAAGACGGCGGTAGCCCGTGTGCGCCTCTATCCCAACGGCGAGGGCAGCGTGACCGTGAACGGCAAACAGGCGCAGTCCTACTTCGGGCAGCGCGAGGCCCTGCTGGCGACCATCAACGCTCCCCTGCGCCTGCTCGAACTGAACAATGCCTATGATATGAATATCAAAGTGCTGGGCGGCGGCGTCAGCGGACAGGCCGGCGCCATTCGCCACGCCCTTGCCCGCGCCCTCGTGCGCGTCAACCCCGAATGGAAACCCGCGCTGCGCCGTGCCGGTTTCCTCACGCGCGACCCGCGCATGAAGGAACGCAAAAAGCCCGGCCTCAAGCGCGCCCGCAAGGCCCCGCAGTACACCAAGCGTTAATCTGCGCCGCCTTGTTACGTCGAATAGTGGGCATACAAAACGTACAAAAAGCGCCGACCGGCGCTTTTTGTACGTTTTGTATGCCCACTATCTTATTTCATTCTTGCAGTGCCACATGGCAAAAGCAGCAGGCAACGCACCAATGAGGAGAAGTATACATACAATCCAGACAAGTTGAGGAAACAGATGGAACGCGAAGAGGAGGCGCTGCAGATCACCGTACCGTTGCTGCGTACAGGGCATGTGGACTTCGAGGGCAAATACTACCAGGCGCGGGACTGCGAACTGCGACCGTGTGGACCTCGGCCTGGCGGGCCGCCGATTATGATTGGCGCGAAAGGCCCGCGCATGCTGCGCCTCGCCGCAACCTACGCCGATCTCTGGAATGCTGAGGGGCCGCTGCACCGGCCTGAGGAGATCGTCCCGCTGCGGGCGTCAGGCGATGCCGCCTGTTTCTCCGTTGGGCGTGACCCCATAGGCGTTCACTTAAGGCCGCCGCAGGCCACCCGCCGCCGGTTGAACCGAGCGGAACCCCTGCCGGGAAGCGATAGGCGTTCACTTAAGGCCGCCGCAGGCCACCCGCAAGGGGTGGCCCTACGAGAGACGCGGCGTTCGTGCCGCCTGTGGAGCCCCGTATAGAGTAGGGCCACCCCTTGCGGGTGGCCTGCCTGGCGCTCGCACGGGCTTAAGTGAACGCCTATGGGGCGTGACCCTACCACGCTCGGTCGCAGTGCTTCCATCGTGATCAATCTTCCAATGGCACAGGACCGGAGCGGGCAGCCAGGCACGATCTCGCATGAGGAGATCACCCGCATGCTTCGTGGTTACGCGCGGGAGGGCCTCGGCCACGTCCAACTCTGGCTGACTCCGAACACCATTGCCAGCGTTGAGTGGTTCGCGGGAGTCCTTGACTTGCTGGATCGCAGTGAAGCATGATGCCAGCACTATAAAAAGGGGGTAATGCTACATGAAACTGGGCCTGCACATCTATGATTTTACCTGGCCGGGAGGGGCAAGTCAGATTGGCCCTACGGCCGACCTCTAAGCGCATCAGAAAGGAATGCAGCCATGAAAAATCGGCGCCATGTCTTTTTGCGCTGCGCAAAAAGACATGGCGCCGATTTTTCATGGCTGCATTATGATACTTCGCTATGCTGCGGGATGTTTTGCTGTTCGTTGGCGCCGGGAACGGCGGTGTAGACGGGGGTACACCAGTCGGCGCGGTACTCCGGACGGCGGCCACGCACCACCTCGAAGTAGAGGTTCTGAATGGCCTCGCTGATGGGGCCGATCTGGCCATTGCCGACAGGACGATGGTCGACCTCGATGACGGGGGCGATCTGCGCGCCGGTGCCGCAGAGGAAGATTTCATCGGCCACGTAGAGTTCCGTGCGGTCCACCTGTCGCTCGCGCGTGATGCGGCTCAACTCGCGCTGCGCCAGCTTCATGATTGTGTCGCGGGTCACGCCGAGCAGAATGTTTTCTGTGGGTGAAGGCGTAACCAGTTCGCCGTTGAAAACCAGGAAAATGTTCTCGGCGCTGCCCTCGGAGACGTGGCCGTCGTGGGTGAGCATGATTGCTTCGTCGAAGCCGTTTTGCATCGCCTCGCTTTTGGCGAAGGCCGAATTGACATAGGAGCCAATGATCTTGGCGCGCGCCGGAATGGCGTTATCATCAATGCGGCGCCAGGAAGAGACGCAGGTGCGCAGGCCGCCTGTATCGACATAGTCTCCCACCGGCTCGGAAGTAATCAGAAAATGATCTTTCAGCCCATGCAGGCGCACACCCAGCGTCTCATCGGCCTTGTAGGCAACGGGCCGCAGGTAGACATTCTGATGCTGGTTATTGCGCCTCACCAGCTCAATGCTGATCTCGATCAGGTCATCGACGCTGTAGGGCAGTTTGATTTGCAGGATTTTACACGAACGTAGCAGGCGCTCGTAGTGTTCGCGCAGGCGGAAGAGGTAGACCTGCCGGTGTTCCTCGTTCCAGTAGCCTCGAATGCCTTCGAAGCAGCCGGTACCATAGGCGAAGCCATGCGCTCGTACAGGGACGACGCCCTGCTCGGCTGGCACAAACTCGCCATTCATGAAAAGCTCTTTTGCATCCATCTTGTGTGCGGTCGGCAGCGCCGTTGCTGCTTCCCTTTTCCTCCTTCTGTGATTTCTTGCCCCTCAAGTAGAACGAATGAGAGGTACGAAAGGGTTTCGGAACGCCATTGCTCCTACAAGACTAGAGAATTTTTTTCCCCAGAGCGGAACGTATCAGTTCAACGGCCAGCGAGGCAGTTTCGTTTTTGTGATCCAGCAGGGGGTTGACCTCGACGACATCCATGGAGATCAGCCGACCGGAGTCGCAGATGTGTTCCATGACGAGGTGCGCCTCGCGATAGCTGAGGCCGCCGCGTACCGGCGTGCCGACGCCCGGCGCCTCCTGCGGGTCCAGCGCGTCCAGATCGAGGCTCAGGTGGATGGGGCTATCGTTGGTGATCTCCAGCGCCTGCTGCATCACGCGGTGCATGCCCTGCTCGTCGATTTCTGACATGGTGAAGACGTGAATATGGTGTTTGCGCAGCAGCGCCTGTTCGCCGGGGTCGAGGGCGCGCGCGCCGACAATCACCAGCTTGCTGGCATCGATCTTCGGTGCCCAGCCGCCGAAGTTGACCAGCTGGCTCTGGCCCAGCCCGGCGAGGGCGGCCAGCACCATGCCGTGAATATTGCCGGAAGGCGTCGTCTCTTCTGTGTTGAAATCACCGTGCGCGTCGACCCAGATGACGCTCACATCTTTATGCACGCGAGACACGCCGCTGATCGACCCCAGCGCGATGCTGTGGTCTCCGCCCAGAATGAGTGGGAATTCACCGGCCTCCAGCGCCGCTGTCACCAGCGCAGATAGCTCCCCCGCGACCTGCACGATGGGTTCGAGGTATTTGACACGGCTATTGCCGATGGGCTGGCTTTCTGGCTGGGGAATAACAACATTGCCAACATCAAGAACGGTATAGCCCATTTGCCGAAGCTGGTCGCTCAACCCGGCATAGCGGATTGCACTTGGCCCTATGTCAACCCCTCGCCGATCAGCCCCCAGGTCCATAGGCGCGCCAATCACGCGAATTTGCATACAACGTTTCCTCCTGTTCGCCATTGAACAGTTTTCATAATCTTCTCTTCATTATACGTTTTGAAGAGGCCTTTTGTCTACGCTTTCGGGCAAGCCAAAACCGCAACCTCCGGGGGCCAAAAGTTCTTGCCTCCTCTTCCAGAAAAGTAGTACAATGCAGCTACAGAGGACACCTTCCCTCTCTCCCATAGTATCAGAAAGTGAGGCCTTTTGTGAATTATCAATGGTCTATGTATAAACGGCGCTGGCCAGCCGCGTGCTTATTTTTTGCGGCGCTGCTGCTGGTTCTGACCGCATGCGGCGGCGGCACCAACACGCCTGCCAATGGCTCCCCTACGCAGGCGCCCAGACAGGTGCTGACCTTCCCCAATGTGGGAACGACGGATATCGGTTTTCTTGACCCTGCCCTGGGGCCAGATGCTAATTCAGCGATTGCCGTCGGCATGGTCTACAGCGGCCTGGTCAAGTCCGATATCAACTTGAATGTCATTCCAGATCAGGCCACGTGGGATATTTCCAACAACAATACCGTCTACACCTTCCATATCAAGCCAGGCATTACCTTCTCCGATGGTACGCCCGTCACCGCGCAAACCTATGTCTATACCCTGACGCGCGCGCTGCTCCCGGAGGTAAAATCCGGCATCGCCTCGTTCTTTGAGGCCAATATTGTCGGCGCGGATGCCGTGAGCAGCGGCAAGACGAGGACGCTGGCGGGTGTTAAGGCGATTGATGCCCAGACCTTGCAGATCACGCTGACGAAGCCCACCCCTTACTTCCTGGAGGTTCTTACCAACTCGCTCTACTATCCGCTCAACGAGAAAATCATTAACCAGTATGGCCAGACCAACTGGGTCAATCATGCCGCCGGCAATGGCATTGGCACCGGCCCCTTCATGATTAAGGAGTGGGATCACAGCGTCAAAATGATCCTGGTTCCCAACCCCCACTACTACGGCGCGAAGACGCGGCTGAGCGAGGTGGATATGGTCTTTGTCAACGACCCGACGACCGCCTTCAATGCCTACCGCGCGGGCCAGTATGCCTTTGTCTGGAATATCACGGCGCAGGATCAACAGACGGCGAAGAACATGCCCGGCTTTATCCGCCATTCGCTGCTGGAAACAGACCTGCTATTCTTCAACAATAAGATGCCGCCGTTTGATAAGACTGCTGTGCGCCAGGCGTTTGCCTACGCCACCGATAAGAATACGCTGGCGCATGCTATCTTCAAGGATACGGTGACGCCTGCGCCGACGATCATCCCGCCCGGTATGCCCGGCTACCAGCCCAATTATCCTGGCATCCCATACGATAGGACAAAGGCGCGGCAGTTGCTGCTCTCCGTCTATCCCGATGTGAGCCAGGTGCCGCCGATTACCTTCTCCTATCCCAGCTCGCAGATTTCCCTGAGTGAGGCTTCGGCCCTGCAACAGATGTGGCAGACGGCGCTGGGTATTCAGGTGAAGCTCAATTCCGTCGAGTTAAATGCCTACAACCAGGAGACGGCCAACCATGCCATCCAGTTTGGTTCTACGCAGTGGGGCGCGGACTTCCCCGACCCCTATGACTGGCTGGCTCTCAACCTGACGACGGGCGCGCCCAACAACAACGGCGACTGGAGCAATCCCCAGTTTGACCAGCTTATCAAGCAGGCCGAGCAGACCACCGGCGATGCGCGTATCGCCCTCTACAATCAGGCCGAGCAGATCGCCATTACCGATGTTGGCTGGCTGCCGCTCGACCACCAGGCGATGGCGGCCATCATCCCGTCCTGGGTGCATGGCATCACGCTCAACAGCAACGGCCTCTACTTCGGTGACTGGTCCGGCGTCTACCTTTCGGCACACTAGTTTCAATGCCGAACGGGAGGTCAGGAAAGAGCCGGATTCTTGCTGCTTTTTCGGGGGAAGAGTACCATCAAAACCCGAAAAGATCAAGGGTACTGGCCTTGAAAGCTCTGTCGTCTGGTGCTATACTATAAACAACCACAATACAGGCCCGCCCGTCTTCGGGCGGGCTTTTGTCACATATGCAGATTGATTGATAGAAGAGTATCTTTTGAGGTGGCAGGCGATGTTGCCTGTCTATGCACTGTTGCATAAGGAGCCGCTGATTGGCTCATCATAAGGAGGTTCTTAGTTATGGCTGTCGACATTATTAACCCCTACGAAGTGGCGGTCGCCCAGTTTGATGAAGCTGCCGACCGTCTCGGCTTATCACAGGCGATGCGCGCTATTTTACGCAAGCCCAAACGCGAATTGACGGTGAATTTCCCGGTACGCATGGATAACGGCGACGTAGTGATGTTTACCGGCTACCGTGTCCAGCACAACATCAATCGTGGCCCGGCCAAAGGCGGAGTGCGCTTCAGCCCGGAAGTCTCGCTCGATGAGGTGCGGGCGCTGGCGATGTGGATGACGTGGAAGTGCGCGGTCGTCGGCATTCCCTTTGGAGGCGCGAAGGGCGGCGTCATCTGCGACCCGCAGGCGCTTTCACGCGGCGAACTCGAACGGCTCACGCGCCGCTATGCCACCGAAATCTCCATCCTCATGGGGCCTGATAGCGACATCCCCGCCCCGGACATGAACACGAACCCGCAGATCATGGCCTGGATGATGGATACCTTCTCCATGCATCGCGGCTACTCTGTTCCCGCCGTCGTCACGGGCAAGCCGCTGGCAATTGGCGGCAGCGAGGGCCGTCTGGAAGCGACGGCGCGCGGCGTGCAGATCATCACGCGCGAAGCCATGCTGCACAACAGGATGGCGCCGGATGAATGTTCGGTGGTGGTGCAGGGATTTGGCAATGTCGGCAGTATCTCCGCCCGGATGTTGCACGAACTGGGCTGCAAAGTCGTTGGCTTGAGCGATATCAGCGGCGGCATCTACAACGCGAAGGGCATCAATGTGCAGCACGCCCTGCGCTACTCGAAGGAGCATGGGACGCTGCTCGGCTTCCCGGAGGCGGAGGCTATCACCAACGCCGAACTGCTGGAACTGCCCTGCGACGTGCTGGTGCCGGCGGCGCTGGAAAACCAGTTGACGCAGAAAAACGCCGCCCGTGTGCAGGCGCGGTTGATTATCGAGGCGGCCAACGGCCCGACAACGCCGGAGGCCGACCGCATCTTCAACGAACGCGGCATCATGGTCGTTCCCGACATCCTGGCCAACGCGGGCGGCGTCACCGTCAGCTACTTCGAGTGGGTGCAGGACCTGCAGCGTTTCTTCTGGGCTGAAAACGAGATCAACAACCGGCTGGAGTCAATCATGACCCGCGCCTTCCAGTCCGTGCTGGCCAAAGCCGACGAGCAGGAGACGAACCTGCGCATGGGCGCCTACCTTCTGGCCGTCGCCCGCGTCGCCGAAGCAACGGAACTGCGCGGCGTGTATCCGTAAATCAAATTCCCTCTCGCCGCCCGCAGGCCACCCCCGTCCGCAAGGGGCCACCGGTCGCACGGCAGGTCATACGCCGCACAGTCGGCTACCCGCCGCCACAGCAGGCCACCGCAACGGGTCATCCGAGTACCCAGGCCAGCGGCAGACAGGCCAGCGGCAGACAGGCCAGCGGCAGACAGGCCAGC
>CADDYT010000078.1 GCA_902810755.1 Chloroflexota bacterium | reverse complement strand
GTGCTACCGGTTCATGGCCCGTCAGTGTTGTCTCAAATTCCATAGTATTCCGCTGCTATCCCCGAAAAATTTTCTCTGGTGTATAGTACCACAGCCGCCCCTTCCTGACAATGAGGGGGCGAAATTGTGCTATAGCAAACATGCCCTTGACAGAAACCGGTTTCTGGATTATAGTTTTTACAGAGAAAGTTGGCTCTTGCCCGTTCTCTACCGTAATAGCGCGTTATTTCGCCCCATTGCCGGGAACAGGTAAGGAGACAGGGACGAAGGCATGCAGGAGAAATTGACCATCCAGGATATTGCTCGCCTGGCGGGCGTTTCAAAGGCGACGGTCTCGCGGGTGCTGAATAACAACCCCACCGTCAACCCGGCGCTGAGAGAGCGCGTCATGCGCATTATTCAGGAGTACAACTTCGTCCCCAACGTGACCGCTATTGGCCTTGCCGGCGGGCGCACGCGGCTGATCGGCGTGCTGGCCCCGCCGCTGGTCTGGCCCTCTGTCCCCGAAATCATGCGCGGCGTGGCCGAATATATCGAAAACACCGCCTATGAAATCGTCCTCTACAGTATTAACTTCTTCAATGTGGAGCGCAGCCATTCCGAGATCCTCGATCGCATTCTGGCTCTGCGTATGGCCGCCGGTCTGCTGGCGATTTTCCCCGGCGACCTGTCGCCGCACCTCGTCCAGCATTTCCAGCGCGGGCTACCTATGGTGGTGATCGATGACCAGGCCGAACCAACGCGTATCCCCTGGATCGGCATTGATAACAGAGCCAGCGCCTATGAAGCGACCCGCTACCTGATCGAGCTTGGACACCGCCGCATTGCCCATATCATGGGACCCCGCCACTACTACTGTGCCGTTGAACGCTACGAAGGATACCGCCAGGCATTAGAGGATGCAGGCATCACGCCCGACCCGGACTTGCTGGTGCAGGGAACGTTTGAGCCGGTGGGCGGCAGGCAGTGCGCCGAGCAACTGCTTTCCCGCGAGCGCGCCACGTGGCCCAGCGCCATCTTTGCCGCCAACGACCAGATGGCCTACGGCGTGCTGGAATACGCGGAGCAGCAAGGCATCCATGTGCCGGAAGACCTCACCGTGCTTGGCTTTGATGATAATATCCTTTCCGCTCACATGCGCCCGCCGCTGACCACCATACGCCAGCCCTTCGTCGAGATGGGCTATCAAGCGACCGGGGTTCTTTTAACTATGATCGACCCCGATCATCGCATTGGCAAGGGGCAGCGCCATGAGCCGCCGAAATATACCTTTGAAGGCGCACGGACGGGCGAGCCGGTTCGTATCCAGCTACCCACCAGCCTGGTAGTCAGAGCCTCTACCGGCGCGGTACGCGAGCCGCTCGTCGGCCCATAGTGCATACCATAGAGACAGTTTTTTGTATGCAGAGGCGACGTATGAGTAAGCACATCCTGTCGTCATATTGTCTTTTTGTCCTTTTTGAAGCAGGCGGAAGGAGGTGATGAAGGCACTGTTCGACAAGATTGCCGGGGAACAGGGAGTGGCCGTTCCCCCGGTCGAGAACGCCAGCCGGGGCAAGCGTGAGCAAGGGCGAGCGCGAGCAGATGCGCGTGGCGCAGGCCACCCGCAAGGGGTGGCCCTACTATACGCGCAAGCTGCGCAGGCGGCACGAAGCATCGTATATAGTAGGGCCATCCCTTGCGGGTGGCCTGTGGCGGCCAGAAGAGAACGCTTGTGGGGATGGCCCTTGCGGGTGGCCTGGGGTGCTGTGGTGTGGGGTGGTGTTGGGATGGGGCTGGTGATCTGGATGTTTTGACAGGCATTTTCTGAGAGTGTGTACATGCAGATCCGATAACGCTATCGGAGAAGGAGCGATCAATGCGGAAACATGTTTCTGGCCCGGAGACGAGCGCCAGCCGCTCGCCCTACAGCCACCTCGCGTTTCAATGCGCGGCCCTGCTCATCATTGCTTCACTGGTGGTGGCCGCGCTGAGTTTTCTGCAACTGGACAGGACGCCAACGGCCAGGGCGGCTTCCTGGAACCAGATATTCGATGAAGAATTCAACGGCAGCGCCGGTTCGGGCGTCAACACCAACACGTGGATCTATGACACGGGAACGGGTTGGGGAACCGGTGAGATCGAGACGATGACAAACAGTACCACCAACGTCTCGCTGGATGGCAATGGGCATCTGAAAATCACGCCGGTGCGCGACTCCAGCGGCAACTGGACTTCCGGGCGCATCGAGACGGTGCAGGATAACTTCGGCGCGCCCGCCGGTGGCGAACTGGAAATTACCGCCTCGATTCAGCAGCCCAACGTCTCCGGCAACGCGGCCCTCGGCTACTGGCCTGCCTTCTGGACGCTCGGCACGCCCTATCGCACCGATCACAACTGGCCCAATGATGGTGAAATCGACATCCTGGAAGATGTCAACGGGCTGAGTTCGGTCTACGGCACGCTGCACTGCGGCACCGACCCCGGCGGCCCCTGCAACGAGCCAAACGGCATTGGCAGCGGCAAGCAGCCATGTTCAGGCTGCCAGACCGGCTACCATACCTACACCGAGATCATCGACCGCAGCGTCTCCCCTGAGCAGATTCGCTGGTATCTGGACGGCGTCAACTACTTCACCGTCAACGCCAGCCAGGTTCCGGCGACAACCTGGACAAATGCGGTCGATCATCCCTTCTATGTGATCCTCGATGTGGCAATGGGCGGCGGCTTCCCCAACGGCGTTTGTGGCTGTACGACGCCGACCTCCGCCACGCAATCCGGCGTTCCCATGCTCGTCGACTATGTGCGCGTCTACACCGCCAACGGCTCGGCCACCACGCCGACGCCAACGCCCACCTCCGGCGGCGGCTGCACCGGCGGCGGCTTCACGCAGGGCGCGCAGGTCGGTTCGACCTCTGACCTGTTCTGGTTCCAGCCCTGCGGCTGGACAGCGGGCTACGTCATCCTGCACTACATCCCCGGCGGTAACGGCCAGCAAAATGTGCAGATGAGCTACAACAGCAGTACGGCGCGCTGGGAGTATACTGTCAACGGCCTGAGTCCGGGCGAGACGGTGCAATATGCGTTCACCTATCAGCAGAGTGGAGTGCAATACGACACGGGCTGGTACTCAACCTCTTCCTCATCCACGCCCACACCGACGCCGACGCCATCCTGCACCTCCGGCAGCTTCCTTGATGGCGTGACCAGCACTGGCAGCAGCACCGCCCAGCCCTGGTTCCAACCCTGCGGCTGGACGGCGGGCTACGTCATCCTGCACTACATCCCCGGCGGTAACGGCCAGCAAAATGTGCAGATGAGCTACAACAGCGGCACTGGCCAGTGGGTCTACACCGTCAGCGGCATGACCTCCGGCGAGACCCTGCAATACTCGTTCACGTACCAGAAGAGCGGCCTGCAATACGACACAGGCTGGTCTACGTGGACGCATCCATAACGGGCTGAATCTGGTTTCTGGTTCTCCGGGGCCATCTATTATGGATGGCTCCAGAGATGCGGGCAGGCAAGCTGCGCCCCTACTAACCTACGGAGCCATGTTGCGTCGTGGTTAGTAGGGGCGCAGCTTGCCTGCGCCCTGAACCCTCAGTCGCTATCTCACTGCTTAATAAACGCGAGTCCAGTAAAAGCAATCTCCGTTTGCACATCCTCAATTTCCTCTATTGCCTGCCGCCTTTGCTCAGAGAGGTGCCAGTAGTCAGGCGTCATGCGCACGAGGTGGGCGATAGCTTGCCGGTCGAGGGGAAGCCGGTAGGTGAGGGAAAAGGTGTCGCGCAGGTGGAAGTAGGGGGCGAATTGCTGGATGACGTGCTGCCGCTTGTCCTCTTCGATGTTGAGCAGGGAGAGCCGCTCGCGCAAGGGCTGCAGGTGAGTGGGGCCGGGGATGACGACGAGCAGCAGGCCGCCGGGCGGGAGAACGCGCGCAAATTCGGCGGCATTGCGCGGCGCGAAGATGTTGAGCAAGACCTGCATGCTGTCGCTGGCAATGGGCAGCGGCTCTTTGATGCTGGCGACCAGGAAACAGATATCTTTGTAGTGGCGAGCCGCCATTCTGATGGCTTCTTTTGAACTGTCGATGCCCACGTAGCAACAGGATAGCCCCGGTTGCTGCATGCACAGGTAATGTTGCAACTGGCCGAGATAGTAGCCTTCACCGCAGCCCGCGTCGAGCATGGCGATGCAGGGCTGATCGCTATGAGCGTGGGCAGTATCGGCGCGCGGGGGCAGCACGGTTTCACTCAGGTAGCGGGAGACAAGTTTGTTGATCTGGCTGGCAAGCGGGGCGTAGTGGCCGTCGGCGAGGAACTGGCGGCGCGCCTGCACCATCTCTTTTGTATCGGCGGAGGCTTTTTTGAGCAGCAGATTGACATATTGTTCTCGCGCCACGTCGAAGGAGTGGCGGCGCGGGCAGGCAAGCGCATTGCCGCCCTGAGATGGCGCAAGCGGCTGGCCGCAGATGGGGCAGAGCAGGAAGGGGCAGGATACAAGAGGTGAACTGTTGTCCATGCTATTCCTGGCTCTTATCATCAGCTATTTGCACGATGGATTTTCCCTTCTTCAAGCTCTATCAGCTAAAAGATATGATACAATACTATGGGAAAGACTGAACAGAGCAAACCAATCTGCGCCACACCGTTTAGCAGGAGGAGAGGCATGATCGATCATCAACCTGTTGCCGCCACAACTGCCCGTCAGTCCAGAAAAGTCCCTATTCAGGAACGCAGTGTGCTGGTTGGCGATATCGTCATTGTGAATGGCTATGGCGTCAACCGCGCACGCCTTCAGCAGCGTTTCTCTGAAGGCGGCTATGCTGTTCAGGAAACGCCCCATTTCCTGCTCTTTACACGTGAGGAAACGCCCTCGACGATTCTTGTGCATTGGTTTGGGCCTGAACAGCTTGACGCCGATATGAAGCATTATGTTGCTCTGGAATTGGAGCCGCTCGGCTTGCTAAGGAGTTCTTATCGCTATGGCGAAATTCTGGCAGGCATTGTCGGCTCTTTTTATCCGCAGGATATTCGGCGTGCGTGGAAATATTTTGGCGCAAACACGCTACAACGTTTTCTTGTCTTTTTGTCCACAGTCACCACTCCTCCATACCCCGATTATACCTGTATCGGTTCATTTGCGACGCAATACCAGCGCGTCTGTGAACTGTGTGTCGGACGAACGTTGCTGGATGTAGGATGCGAGTCAGGTTTTCTCCCCTTGTTGATTGCCGAGCGTATCCCGTTCATGGAACGTGTTGTTGGCATAGATATTCGCCCTGATATGTTTGACATCGCGAGGGAGCTTGCCAGTGAGCGTGGCCTGACAAACGTTGCCTATGCTCAGGCTGATCTGCTCGCCGAGAATTTCCCTGAGATCGGACGCTTTGACACGGTGACAGCTATTGGCGTCATCGAACATTTTCCAGAAGCAGAAATGTATCGTGTGCTGGCGAATCTGCTCGCGGTAACTGCCCGGCGTTTGATTCTTATAGTCCCCTATGAACAGGAACCCTCAGTAGTCTATGGACACGAGCAGATCTTTTCTTCCGAAAAACTGGAAGCACTCGGCCACTGGTGTCTTCGTCAGTGGGAAGAAGGTGGCAGAATATGGGTAGAAGACTGTGTTGGCGGACTGCTGCTGGTTGAACGAGCAGATTCCTGATATATCTCTACGTATCTATGCGGCCCATTGCCTTACCTACGTCCTTCCTTCAAGAAAGGAATTGAGATGCGGAAAGTGTTCCTGCATCTCAGCGAGGAAGGTGCGTCCCTCACTATCGATGGGGAAGTGGTTCATGATATCTTGCTGAAGATAGTCAAGGAAATGGGTGTTTGCCAGTGGGGCATTTAAGGCTTTGAGCGTAGGTATTGCCTGCCTTGCAATGAGAAAACTCTGTTCTCGTTCATTTTGACGTGCATAGGTGATTGCCAGAAGTGTGAGAATCCCCGTATGGCGTACTAACAACTGTGGAGGATTACTCCGGGCAGCTTCCTTCAAATATGTCTCTGCCTGCGTGTAATCCTTGACCAGAATAGCCCTTTTTCCCGCAAGTTGCAGCCAGCTACTGCGATCAAATTCCTCTTTCACAGGCAAGCACTCAAGATAGCGAGCAGATTCATCAAGCATCCTTTCCGCCAGAATATAGTCTTCCATTGTCATAGCAACATCTGCCCGGCAGGCGAGCAGGTGCGCTTTGACTCGCCGATGCTCTTCATCAGTATCGTCCAGATATGACAGGGCTTCTTCCAGAGCCAGAACAGCATCTGAGTATCGGCCCAGCACTAAACAGGTATCTGCCTGTAAGATGAGATTCTGGGCGATGAACCAGGAATTGCCTGTTGCCATAGCTGCAAGATAAGCCTCCTGGTACATGTAAAGAGCTTCTTCGTTGCGCTTCTGAAACTGGAGTGTTACTCCAAGTAGATTGTATGCTCCCTCATAGAGATATGGTCGAGTTGCTGGAGAGAGCGATCCATGAGCTTCGCGCAGGAGTGAAAGCTGAAGCTGTGCTATTGCCAGCACCCCGGCATTGCTGGCGGTATGGAACAACTGCCAGCTGTTGGCGATGCTCTGGCTCAGGGCGTTGGCCAGTTCTTCCTGTTCGATGGCGGAGATGCGTTTGCGGTCGAGGTGGGCGAGGCGGCTGATGAAGGTGGCGATGCCCAGCTGGAGCAGTTGGCGGCGAGAAAGCAATGGCATGTCTGATCTTCCTTCCAGTGCTGAGAACAGGCGCAGCATCTCTACCTCGCCGCGTGATGATGTCTCGGCGAGCAGAGACGAGAGGGTGGTGATTGCTCCCACCAGGGGTGCCTCTGGCTGCCCGCCTGCTGAAGAGGCAAGGACGAAGGGCGAGTGACGGGCGGATGCGAGTGGCTCTGGCGGGGATGAGGCTGGTCCGACCGCGACTCTGCCGGTGGAAGTGGGTGGAATGGTAGGTTGTGTGGAGGCGGCGTGTTGCAGTCGCTCGAAACATGCCTGCACGTGACGCGCCAGGGGCTTGCCGGAAGCTTCAAGAGTACGCCTGGCCCGCTCGTAGAGAATACTGGCCTGCTCGAAGCAGCCCTGTCGTTCCAGCAGGAGGAGCAGACGGTAGAGGGCGTCCTGATCGGTGGGGAAGCGCGTTACCTGTGCTTCTAACATCTCTTCGGCCAGCCGTATCTGGCCGCGCTGAACGTAGAGATCGGCCAGATGGCGCGTCAGGCGGCTACGTGCCATCCACAGCAATTGTCGCCGCCTCTTGACCAGCCGGTGAGTGGTCCATTCGGCGCTCTGGTCGTCGGCGAGAAATTCGCCGCGCAGCAGTCGACAGGCTTCTTCGCCCAGAGCGATAGCCTCTTCCCCGCTGCCAGCGCGGCAGGAGCGAGCAACCAGGTCTTCGAAAGCGTCGGTATCGAGCCACAGGAGGCTTTGCCCGGCCAGTTGAAGTACTTCGCCGTTGGTGCGCAGTACACCTTCGGCCCCTACCGAGCGCAGAACTTTGCGCAGGAAGGTCCAGGCCGAACGTAGGGAGTCACGCGCGCGTTCTTCCTCGGTCTCCGGCCACAGGATACCGGCGAGCTGGCTGCGCGTAGCCTGTCGCCCTGGAGAGCAGGCTAACAGTTTCAAAACGTTGCGCCCCGATGCCCGGCTATTGAGCAGCGATGGCGGCAGCACCGTTTGCCCCCGCCCCATGATGTGAAAGACCCCGAAGAGATGGAGGCGCAGCAGCGGCTCGCTTGCCTGCTCTGGCGGCAAGAGATGTTCCATACGTTCGCTACCTCCCTTCCAGGCATTGCCTGCCTGCTACCTGCTCAAGAGATGCCTGTTGTTCTGCATTATAACACGGGCATTGCGCCATAGCAGCAATTCAACTTGCTCTGTCACGCTCCCGTTCGTTGCCTGTCACAGTGTTGTCATCGAATGTTGCCTGTACTCTTATCTGCTATACAATCCGTCATTTAGTGTTATATTCTCATCTTTAGTCTGTTATCTCCCTGTACTCACTGATCTGCTATGCTTGCTAGCGGTAAACCCATAAAGAAGATGAGGGTATGTCCGCTCATCATGGAAAGGATAGCACAAGGGAGGTGCAGGTATGGAGACAGGCAATAAAAGCGAAGTGGCGCGGTTATTGCAACAGACTGAACGAGAATACGAGGCGGCGCAACGCGCGCTGACCGGGCTGGCCGCTGGCAGCGCGCGCCACGAATTTATCACGGCGAAGATGGAACGCATGCAGCAATGTCAGGAAGAGTTGGGCCAGCTGATAGGGGAGCGCGAAGCAACCGTGCTGGTCGCGCAATTACTGGAGGCAAAGCCAGAGTAGGCTACGCACATGGCTGCGCAGGTTCCCCTACAGGCTACCCGCAAGAGGTGGCCCTACTCTAGTAGTACGGTACTGGCCCGGCTCTGTAAGGTGTGTGAGTAGATTCGTATATAGTAGGGCCACCTCTTGCGGGTGGCTTGTAGGGGGCTTGCGGGCGGGGACGCTATTGCGACAACGAAAAGACTTTTTCCGGTTGCCAGCGTTCTTGCCGTGCGTCCCATGCTGCGATGGCGAGCAGTTGGCCGTCGGGGGCGTAGACGCGAATGGGCTGATCGGGTGTGGGTAGCTCGCTATTGGAGGCGGGCAGGCGGAAAGCGTTGCCATGCAGCACGCTGACAGTGGTAGCGGCATCAAGATAGAGCGCGGGCAGGTGCTGAATGGCGCTGTCGATGGGGTGCAGGTAAGCGGCGAGGTTGTCGTTTTCGACGGCCCTGGCAAGCTGTTCCAGCGTGATGCTCTCGGAGAGCGTGAAGGGGCCGCTGCGCGTGCGGGTGAGCGCGGCGAGGTAGGCTCCGCAGCCGAGACGCTCGCCGAGGTCATAGGCCAGCGAGCGGATGTAGGTGCCTTTGCTGCACTCGACGGCGAGCGTGAGGCGCGGCGGCTGCCAGGTCTGGATAGCGAGATGATAGATGGTGACCGGGCGCGGCTCCAGGGCCACCTCTTCGCCAGCACGGGCCAATCTGTAGGCGGGCTGGCCTTTGAGCTTGATGGCGGAGTAGCGTGGGGGAACCTGCATCTGCTCGCCCAGGAAGTGTGGCAGGGCCGCCTCGATCTGCGCCAGCGTGAGCTGCGAGGCGTCTGCCGTGCGGATGATTGTGCCTTCGGCGTCGCAGGTGTCGGTGACGGCGCCGAAGACGATCTCTGCCAGGTAGGCTTTGCCGCTTTCGCTGAGGTATTCAGCGACGCGCGTGGCCTGCCCGACGCAGATGGGCAGGACGCCGCTGGCGAGCGGATCGAGCGTGCCGGTATGCCCGACCCGTTTCTGTTTGAGCAACCTGCGCACCTTTGCCACTACATCATGCGAGGTCATGCCTACCGCTTTATTGATGTTGAGAATGCCATCTACGTTATGTGTCGTTGTCATGTGTCATTTCCGGGCAGTCCATGATCTGTTTCAGTAGCGAGACGACTTCCTGCATGGCGGCTTCGATGGGCATGTGCAGAGTGGCGCCGGCGGCGCGGGCGTGGCCACCGCCGCCAAAACACTGGCAGATTTCGGCGGCGTTGTAGGGCGCGGCGGCGCGCAGGCTGAGCCGTGTGATGCCGGGTTCCTCGTAACTTTTGAAGAAGGCTGCCACCTGCACGCCCTCGATGTCGCGCAGCATACCAGCGAAATTATCGTCCATCTCTGGCGTGGCGCCCAGTTCGGCCAGCGTGGCGGCTGTGGCGTAGGACCACATGAGGCGGCCATTGCAGGCGACACGAGCATTGTCGATGACCCTTGCCTGAAAACGCACCTGCGCCAGCGGGTGCGTGCGATATATATGCTGCACGATGGGCTCGGGAACGGCCCCGGCCCGTAGCAGCAGGGCCGCCACTTCCAGGCTGCGCGGCGTTGTGTTGGTGAACTGGAACGAACTGGTATCGGTAATGATGCCGGTGAGCAGGCAGACGGCGGCATCTTTGTTGAGCGGCAGGCCTGCCTGCTGCTGGAACAACACAATCAGTTCCGAGGTCGCGGCTGCCGTCGGGTCGATGATGTTGACGGTGCCGCAACCGGAACTGCTGATGTGATGATCGATATTGATGGTGTTGACCGAATCGAGAAAGGCTTTGTGCCGCTCATAGACGGGGCCGAAGCGGATGAACTCACCGGCGTCGAGCGCGAAAACCAGGTCGTAGTCCTCGCCGTCGAGCGTGCGCTGGAACATGCCGATACCCGGCAGGAAGGCCAGCGTTTTCGGTGGCGGGTCGACGCAGATGGGAACGGCGGTCTTGCCCATCTGTTGCAGGATGTGGGCGAGGCCCAGCGCGGAACCGATGCAGTCGCCATCGGGATGTTCATGGGCCAGCAGAGCGATACGCTGCGCTGGACTGACGAGATCCATCGCCGCTTGCACGAGGCGCGGATGAATCTGGTTGCTTAGATCGCACAGCGTGTTGCTCACCGTACCTCGTCTCCCTGTATATGCGCTTCCACCTGTTGCTGTTCTTGCGCCTGCTTCTGCGCCTGTTGCTGTTCTTCCAGCTCAACCTGGCGAATGAGATCAAGCACCTGCGCGCCTTTTTCAATCGATTTATCAAGTCGGAAGTCGAGTTCGGGTACGTAGCGCAGGGTGAGGCGAGTGGCAAGTTCGTGGCGCAGGAAACCGGCGCCGTGCTTGATCGCCTTCATCGTCTCCTGCTGCTCTTCCGGGCTGCCCATGACGCTGACGAAGATTTTTGCATGGCGGAAATCGCCGCTCACCTCGACGCGGGTGATGCTGGCGAAGCCGACGCGCGGGTCTTTCATGCGGTTGCGCAGCAGGTCGCTGATCTCCACCGCGATTAATTCACCCAGTTTTTCCTGTCGATGCGGATTTGGCATAGCGTTTCTCTCACCTTAAAGAGTAAATCGATGTAGATATGAACTTCCGTAGGCGCCGGGTGATCGCGCACACCGCCGATAAATCGACTCTATCGGCGGTGTGCGCGATCACCCGGCGCCAGGTGGTTTCATTATCAAAGTTCATCATCAGGAACATTACATTCCAGGTTTTACACGTTCCTGGGCAAAGGCTTCGATGACATCGCCGATTTCAAAGTCGGTGAAATCTTCGAGGACGACACCGCATTCGTAGCCGGAAGCTACTTCGCGCACGTCATCTTTACCGCGCCGCAGCGAGGCAATTTTGCCCTCGTAGACCTTTTCGTTCTTACGCATGACGCGGGCCGAGGCCGAGCGAGTGATCTTGCCATCGGTTACGCGACATCCCGCGATGACGGTGTTGCGGCCAGCCTTGAAGGTCTGGATGATTTCGGCATGGCCCTCGACCACCTCGCGGTACGTCGGTTCGAGCATACCGATCATCGCGGCCTGAATGTCATCGATCAGCTTATAGATGACATTGTAGTAGCGAATATCGACGCCCTCTTTCTGCGCCAGGCGCAGGGCGGCACCATCGGCTTTGACGTTAAAGGCGATGATGATGGCCTTCGAGGCGGAAGCCAGGTGGACATCGGTTTCGCTGATATTGCCGACGCCCTCGTGGATGAGGCGCACTTTGATGGCCTCGTTCTCTTCGCTGACCTTCGAGAGCGCGTTCTTGATGGCCTCAACAGAACCCTGCACGTCGCCCTTGAGGACGATGTTGAGTTCCTTGACGTTGCCCTCTTGCATTTGCATGTAAAGGGTATCGAGGCTGACCTGTCCAAGCGGGCCGGTTTCGCGGCGGCGCTGTTCGGCGATCTGTTCCGCCATCTGCCGGGCCGTGCGTTCATCGGCAACGACTTCGAGGCGGTCGCCGGCGTTTGGCACTTCGGGCAGACCCAGGATGCTGACCGGCGTGCTGGGCGGGGCCTTCTGGATACGCTTGCCGCGATCATTGAACATGGCACGCACCTTGCCGAAGATGGGGCCAACGACGATATTGTCGCCCATTTTCAGCGTCCCCTGCTGCACCAGCACGGTGGCGGTAGGGCCGCTGGTCTTATCGAGTTTCGCTTCGATGATCGTTCCCACAGCCGGCATGTTCGGGTTGGCGCGAATATCCTGCATTTCCGCGACCAGCAGGATCATTTCCAGCAGGTCATCGATGCCGATATTCTTGCGCGCCGAAACCGGGACGCTGACGATATCGCCGCCATATTCCTCAACCACCAGGCCCATTTCGGCCAGTTGCTGCTTGACGAAATCAGGATTGGCGTTATCTTTGTCAATCTTGTTGATGGCGATGATGATCGGCACTTTGGCGGCCTGCGCGTGAGAGATGGCCTCACGGGTCTGCGGCATGACGCCATCGTCGGCGGCGACCACGATCACGGCGATATGCGTCACCTGCGCGCCGCGCGCGCGCATGGCGGTGAAGGCTTCATGGCCAGGCGTATCAAGGAAGGTAATTTTCTTGCCGTCGACCTCTACCTGATAGGCGCCGATATGCTGAGTGATGCCACCGGCCTCACCTGCCGCGACCTTCGTCTTGCGGATAGTGTCAAGCAGCGAGGTTTTGCCGTGATCGACATGGCCCATGATGGTGACGACGGGCGGAATGACGACCGTATTGCGGTCGTTGCGCGTGGCCATCATGATCTCGTTGGCCGAGAGGCCGCGTTCGCTCTGCACGGCGGGCGTGACGGTGGGCGCGCTCTGCTCCGGCTCGAAGCCCAGTTCGCGCGCAACGGTGGCTGCATTCTCATATTCGACAACCTGGTTGATGCTGGCGAAGACGCCGTGCTTGATGAGGTTGCGAATGACCTCATTAGGGGTCGCGTGCAGCAAATCCGCCAGGTCTTTGACGATGATCTGCGGCGGAATGGCTACCGGCCCGGTTGGCTTCTCTTTGACTGCTGCGACACGCCGCTCCACCGGGCGTTGTATCGGTGTGCCAGGACGGGTGGCGCTGCGACCATGTGCAGGGTGGGCTACAGTGGCCTGACGAGAGCCATTAGGATGGGCCGTTCCCTGACCGGGGCGGCTGCTATGGCCGCTGCTCGCCGGTCGCGTTTGCACACTGCCAGCGCGCGTTGTCTGACGTGGCGCGGTCTGGCTTGCTGCACTGGCCGGGCGACTGGCCGTCTCAGGACGGGCCGGTCGTTGTGCCGTGCTGCCCGTGCTGCTACCATTAGTCGTCTGCCGGTGAGGCGAGGCGCCGGTTGTCGCGCTCTTGCTGGTCGCTGCATGGCTGCTGCTCTGTCGCTCAGAGGTCGGGGTGGGAGTGTGCTGTGCCGGGGTCGAAGTGGGGGCGCCGGTTGGCTGTGCCTGCGCGCCACGCGCGCGCGTCCCGGCAGGCCGATCAGTTCTGCTGCTCGCTGTCGAGCCTGTCGCTGTACCGGTTGTCGCGGCGGCATTACGACGGCGATTGAGGGTTTTTCCTTCCTGATCCTGACCGCCTGGTGTGGCACTCTCCTTTGGCTGGGCGGCGCTCTGGCGGGATGTTCCGGCTTTTACTCTTGCCTGCTCATTTCCTTCTGGAGATTCTGATATATTTCTCATGAAGAAGACTCCCTTCTATTAATTTGATGCGCCACAGATGGCGTTGGAAATCTCTCTTCACAGCCACGATAAAGGACTGTCGCCCCCTCGAAAAAGCGAAGGGGAGACAGTCCCTCGTTGGTCAGTGCCAGGCATGGTTTGAGTCTGCGCTCTCAGGCGTAGTTGCTATGGTTAATTGGTCATAGCGATCGCTCCGCAAACATATACTCACCACAACTGCCCTGTTGCCGAGGGGCTGTGTCTCTGTTACGAGTCGAGATACAATGACGCATAATGACAGTAATACTGATGAATACAATTCACCCGGCCAACGTTGCCGGATGACGACGGTAAATAATTCCGCCCCCGCTAAGGGGATTGGAAGAACTACGGTTGACTTCAGTATAGCCTAGAATGCCTTTCGTTGCAAGCTTTTCACCCCTTTGGGGCTGCCTGCTTCAGTGTGGCCAGCTCTTTTCTTACGAAACGCCCGTCTGCTTCTTTGCTCTGGTTGCCGCCTGCGCCTTCGCAGGCGTGGGAGCCGGTTCATCGGCTGGCAAGGTGGCAATGAAGGCATCCAGCGCAGCCCGATCCTCGTCTGAAATCGTGGTTTCAAATTCCTGTTCAAGCCGCTTTTTTTTCATCGCGGTCTCCCAGCAGGAGCGGCGAGCGCACAGATAGGCGCCGCGACCAGATTTTTTGCCGGTTGCGTCCAGCACCACATGCCCATCGGGCGTGCGTACCACGCGCAGCAATTCGCGTTTGGGCTTCGTCTCATGACAGGCGATGCAGGTACGCAGTGGGATATGCTTCTGACGTTTCGGTTGCTTCGCTGTCTTTGCCATCTTTCGTTTCCTGTAATGAACCCACTCTACAGGCGCGCGATCAATCGCGCACCTGTAGAGACTTGATCTTTAGCGGCCACGATGGTGCGAGCGTCGGTCGCCGCGTTCGCCCCGTTCATAACGGTCTCCGCGCTCGCCGCGTTCCCCGCGCTCATGTCGCCCACCGCGCTCACGGCGCGAGTGGGATGTGACGGGTTCGCGGGCCTCTTCCTGAAGTTCGTCATAGATTTCGCCCTCAGCCGGTTTGGTGACATCAACGCGCCAGCCGGTCAGTTTGGCGGCGAGGCGAGCGTTCTGCCCATCTTTGCCGATGGCAAGCGAAAGCTGCCGCTCCGGCACTGTAACGAGCGCGGTGTGGTCAGATTCGCGCAGTTCCACCTTCAATGGCTTCACCGGGCTGAGCGCGTTGGCGACGAAGGTGGCCGTGTCAGGACTCCACTGGATGATATCGATTTTCTCGTCGTTGAGTTCGCGCACGATATTGTTGATACGCGAGCCGCGCACTCCGACACAGGAACCGATGGGGTCAAGCCCTTCCTGGCGGGCGACAACCGCCACTTTGGAGCGGCTGCCCGGCTCGCGGGCGATGGCCTTGATCTCAACCGTTCCCTCGTAGATTTCCGGTACTTCCGACTCGAAGAGGCGGCGCACGAGGTCGCGATGGGTGCGCGAGACCAGGATTTGCAGCATGCGCCCCTGCACGCGGCGCACGTCATAGACATAGACGCGCAATCGCTGCCCTGGCCGGTAGTGTTCGGTTGGCACTTCCTCGGCGACCGGCATCAGCCCTTCCACCTTGTCGACCTTGTCCAGGTCAAAATCGATGGACCAGCCGCGAGTGGCGTCTTTGCGCGTGAGCGTGCCGAGCCGAATCTCACCCACCCAGTTCTTGATCTGGTCGTAGAGATGCTCGTGTTCCGCTTCGCGAATGCGCTGCAAAATGACCTGCTTGGCCGTCTGGGTCGGGATTTTCGAGAAGATGTTGGACGAATCGACGTCGATCTGCTGCCCCAGCGCCGCGTGGGGATAGAGCCGCTGTGCCTCCGCGAGTGAAATCTCCTCGTTGCTATCCTGCACCTGTGCGACCACACGCTTCGAGGCCCAGACGCGGACTTCTCCGTTTTTATCGACCTCGATGCGCACGTTCTCGCCGCCGCCGAAGCTTTTGCGGTAAGCAGACAGCAGGGCATTGGCTACGGTTTCCATGACCACTTCGCGGGGCAGCCCCTTCTCGGCAATCAACTGTGCGATGGCCGCTTGAAATTCGCTTCTCATATGCCTTGTTCCTCCCGCTGGCGCCTGGTAGACATTCCATCGTTTTTTCTAGTGTACTACCGCTGCTGCACGCAGCGGCATTCATGAGTAAGAAAAGGTCCAATCAAGCAGAAAAGTGGGTGAGATACCCACTTTTCTCAACAAGTTTTCTCAATTCTGACAATATTATACCATATTCCTATGTGTATAGCAACGCTACGTGAAGTGTTTGATCATATACCATTTCCTGGCGGGGGTTTGATTGGCCTAATCATCGGTTATGTTTAAGCCTTCAACTTCCTCGATTTCTATCCTGCGACCAAGTTTTTGGCTCAATAGAGCAAGCACTTTTCGCACAGACAAGCGTGATGTAGGATGACCGTTGACCATGCGGGAGATTGTTCCAGGGGATAATCTGGTTTCATCGGCAACCTCTTTTTGCGTCATGAGCGCCTCTTCAATTAGTCGGTCTAATCTCATAAATACATTCCTCGTGGTCATTTTGGTTAATATTAGCACTTTGGTTTGCAATTTGTCAATCATGAAAATACAAACCATTGAAAAGCATCTAAACGCATCTAAGCGCATTGCATTTAAGCTAATTATATGTTAAAGTTAGTTTAGTAGTGTCTTGTGAATATGATGAGTCATGAAGGGGGTGATACTGAACTAGCCTGTCATGGAGCGACAGGCTAGTGAGTGAGAACATCTGTCACTGTTGTTAGCGTAGCTTTGTTCTCGTAGAGAGTATACCACGCACGCGATACTCAAACAACCAGGAAAGCGAGTGTAAGGCATGTCTGACACCTTACGACCAGGTGACACGACCTTCCAGTGAATAACTTAATTGACACTCCCATCAGAACAGGACAAAGAAGGAGAGAGCAATGTTTGGCAAGGACAAAGAAAATCAGAGTCAACGTGGTATGGTTGCAGAAACTGCTGTACTTAACCGACTTGTTGAACTTGGTTACGAGGTGCTTATCCCTTGGGGTGGTTATCTGCCTTATGACCTTGCATATGTTCAACCTGGAAAAGATGGCTTATTCTCAAAAACACCGCCAGAACTTATACGGGTGCAAGTGAAACTTGCTCATATGAGTGCAGATGGTACTTATATTGAGTTTCATACATCTACAAAGGATTATAATAGAAAGCGGGTTGGATACAGAGGAAAGATTGAAATGTTTGCAGTTTACTGCGCAGAACTAGGGAAGGTGTATTTAGTAAATGTAAATGATGCCCCTACCATGAAAATGACGCTACGTCTAAAGAAAGTTAAGGTAGGCGAGGAACGAAAATATATTAAGTGGGCAAAGGACTACGAGTTATAATCCCTGTTTTACCAGTGGGAAATACCCGTATCTGCTCCCTTACGTGCAAGGCGCACTTCTACACTAGATGAAACACCGCCTTCCCTGAATTTATTCCTTATTCTACAATCGAAAACAGGAATCCCGTAGGCGCCGATTGATCGCGCGCACCGCCGGTTGATCGGCAGGCTCCGCAGGCCGATCAACCGGCGCCTACGTCTACTCAGTCCCCAACACTCATCCCGGGAAGCTTTCGCGCCGCGTTCGTGTTTGTATATGTGGGTATGGTTTCGTTCGTATGTATGCATATTTCATCTGATCGGAATAATTTTGTATAGGATGGAGAGGAATAGAGATGCATGAATTTTTGCGTTTGTTACTGAGCGGCCTCTTCCTGCGCTGCCCGTACTGCGGCAAAGGGAAGCTGTTCCGCCGTTTTTATAGCATGTATGACTGTTGCCCCGTCTGTGGCTGGCGCTACGAACGCGAGGAGGGCTACTGGACAGGGGCGATGGCTCTCAACCTTGTCGTCACCGAATTGCTGATCGCCATTGTGACGGTGCCGGTAGTCATCTGGCTGGCCGTTTCCGGGCTGCCGATCTGGCCGCTGGTCGCCATTGGCCTGCCGATGTGCTTCATCCTGCCCCTGCTCTTCTTCCGCCACGCCAAAAGTTTCTGGATGAGCCTCGATTTTATGATTCACCCCGTCGACCCGGAGGAGCAGAGAGCGATATAATGAGCGTTAACAAAAGAATGGGACAATGGACTCGTCGGCGCGCGATAAACTCGGCGCCGACGAGTCCATTGTCCCATTCTTTTGTCAATGTTCATCATCCCCCTTCATTTTCATGTGGTATACTCACGTATAATTGCATAGAAGTGGTTCATTTCACAGGTATATCAGAGAAACGAAGGAGCAGATCGATGGCAGTGGCTCATGTCAGCGAAGATGAACGGGCGTTAATTGAGGCGATTGCTGAGATTGCGCGCGAGCGGGTTGCGCCGCGAGCGGCGGAGATTGACCACACAGGGGAATTTCCCTGGGATATGAAGGAGTTGCTGGCGCAGCAGGACATTCTGGCGATGCCGTTTCCATCCGAGTATGGCGGCATCGGGGCCAGCGAACTGGCGGTGGTGATGGCGATTGAGGAACTGTCGCGCCACTGCGCTACGACAGGTTTGCTGCTGGCGGTGCAGCAACTTGGCTCGCTGCCGATTATCCTGGCGGGCAACGAGCAGCAGAAACGCAAATATCTTCCCCGGTTGGCGAGCGGCGAATGGCTGGCGGCGTTTGGGCTGACAGAGGCCGGGTCCGGCTCAGACGCGGCGGCGATGCGCACGACAGCGGTGCGTAAGGGCAATAAATATATCCTCAACGGCTCCAAACGCTTCATCACCAATGGCGGGCTGGCGCAGGTCACCTCCGTCTTTGCTTTGACCGACCCGGAGAAGGGGACGCGCGGCATCAGCGCCTTCATCGTCGAGAAGGACTTCCCCGGCTTCTCCGTCGGGCGCATCGAGGATAAAATGGGCATCAAGGGGTCGCAGACCGCCGAACTGATCTTCACCGACTGCGAAGTGCCTGTTGAAAATCTGCTTGGCCGCGAGGGCGAGGGCTTCAAGATCGCCATGATGACGCTGGATCGCACGCGCCCCGGCATCGGTGCGCAGGCCCTGGGCATCGCACAGGGCGCGCTCGACCTCGCCGTTTCGTATGCCAAACAGCGCATTCAGTTTGGCAGGCCCATCGCCGAGAATCAGGGCATTCAGTTTATGCTGGCGGACATGGCGACAAAGGTAGAAGCCTCGCGCCTGCTGGTCTATAACGTCGCTGAAATGATCGACCGGGGGGAGCAGCACTTCAGCATGTATTCCTCTATGGCAAAGATGTTCGCTTCCGATAAGGCGATGGAGGTGACAAACGACGCCATCCAGATTCTCGGCGGCTACGGGTATATGAAAGAATATCCCGCCGAACGCATGATGCGCGACGCCAAAATCACGCAGATTTACGAAGGCACCAATCAGATTCAACGTCTGGTGATTGCCCGCGAACTACTCAGAGAGTAGTTTCGTCAGTCATGGAACTGGTCATCTTCACCGGCTTGCAGGCATCAGGCAAAAGCACATTTTACCGTCAGCGTTTCGCCGCCACGCACGAACTGGTCAGCAAGGACCTGCTACACAAACACAAGGGGCGCAGGCAGGCGCAGCTTATCGAGGCTGCGCTCTCTGCCGGGCGCTCCGTTGTTGTCGACAACACCAACCCCTCGCCCGCCGAACGCGCCGAACTGATCCTGCTGGGCCGCGCCTATGGAGCCGAGATTGTCGGCTATTTCTTCGAGCCACACCTCGGCCAATCGCTCAAACGCAACGAGCGGCGCACCGGCAAAGCCCGCGTCCCCAACATCGGCCTCTTCGCCACCGCCAGAAAGCTCGTGCCACCAACATATGCCGAGGGCTTTGATAAGCTGTACAGGGTGCGTAGTGCGGAGAAGTATGAAGAGATAGGAGCCGAGAATTTTGAGGTGGATGAGGTGGCACGTGAAGAGCCTTGACAGGCAGCCTGTTCATTCATATACTTCCATGTAAGAGTAAGCTGATCCTGTATCTGCTGCTCTGGTCGCTGTCGTGGGGCAGCCATCTCAAGGGGCATACTATGCTTCGCAGACCCGCATCAGGGGAATAGTGTCCTTTTTCCCACAACAGTGAACCTGCGCGACCCTCCGATGTTCCTCTTACTATTTTTGCACAAAGGAGTTGCACGATGAAGAAGGTTCTTGTTCTCACGGCGGCCCTCTGTCTCCTGGCCGGTTTTCTGGCGGGGATGACATTCAACCTGTACCGTAGTGCTACAGTACACGCAAACACGGCCACGACGATTACGGTGGTTGAGCATGCCATTACCGACACGGTGGGCGATGTACCGCCGAAGGGCGATTCGATGGGCGATCAGCTGGCGTTCCACAATCCTGTGTATGACTCTACCGATAAGAAGCAGGTGGGGCATGACAATGGCGACTGCGTGCGCACGGTGGTCAGCACCAGCACGACTCATCCCAATGGCGTCTGGGAGTGCTACTGGACGGTCTTCCTGAACGCCGGGCAGATAACGGTCGAGGGTCCATACTACGATAACGGTAATGACTCGATGCTCGCCATCACCGGCGGCACGGGCGCTTACCAGGAAGCTCGCGGCCAGATGAGGCTGCACGCCACCGGCAACCCTGTCGGCTCCGAGTACGATTTCATCTACATGCTGGCCAACTGAGAATAACAGGCACAGAAAAGCTCCTTGCCAAAAGCCCGGCTTTTGGCAAGGAGCTTTTCTGTGCCTGTTATTCCGCTTCTATGGCGCGGGCGACGAGTTCGGCGATGTCTTCGATTTGAAGCTGATCTTCGGCCTCGACGCCTTTGACGCCGTCATCGAACATAGTGATGCAGAAGGGGCAGGCGGCGGCCAGCACTTCTGCGCCGGTTTCCAGCGCCTGGTTGACGCGGCTCTGGTTGACACGCTTGCCGATACGCTCCTCCATCCAGGCGCGCCCGCCGCCGCCGCCGCAGCAGAAGCTCTTGTTGCGGTTGCGGCGCATCTCCGTGATGCCGTTGCTGTCCAGCACGTTGAGGACGCGGCGCGGCTGCTCGTAGATGTCGTTGTAGCGTCCGATGTAGCACGGGTCGTGATAGGTCATCCTGCGCTTATCGAACCCTTCGGGCAGGCTGATCTTCCCCTCTTCCACCAGTTTGTCGATGAAGACGGTGTGGTGGACAACCTCATAGTTGCCGCCAAGCTGCGGATACTCGTTTTTGATGGTATTGAAGCAGTGCGGGCAGGCAGAGATGATCGTGCGCTGCTTCGCCACGTGGCCCGCGACGCCGTTGCCGGGGGCGTGGCCGTTCTGAGCATGATGGTCGTTCTGCTCATCGACGTTGAAGCCGTAGGTGTTGAGTGTCTCAATGTTCTGCTGCGCCATCATCTGCCACAGGTACTCGTTGCCGATGCGGCGCGCCGGGTCGCCGGTGCAATACTCTTCCGGGCCGAGAATGGCGAAGTTGACGCCCGCCGCCTGCAAGATTTTGACGACGGCGGTGGCGACTTTCTGGTTGCGCTGGTCGAAGGAACCCATGCAGCCAACCCAGTAAAGGACGTCCGCTTCAGGATTTTCGGCCATCAGCGGCACGCCGAGGCCAGCCGCCCAGTCTGCCCGTTTGTCGTTGCTGACGCCCAGCGCGTTGCCGTTGCGCTCAATGCTGTTGAAGAGCGTTGTCACTTCCGAGGGGAATTCGCTCTCCTCCATCACCAGATAGCGGCGCATATCCACGATTTTCGGGATGTGTT
Organism: Chloroflexota bacterium; assembly: GCA_902810755.1. Next base: position 5,849 of record CADDYT010000078.1, on the reverse strand, counting down.
CGATGGCGACGGGGCAGATCTCCATGCAGGCGCGACAGGTGGTGCAGGCCCATAGTGCATCGGTGCTGATGATGCCGCCAACCATTGGCTCGTGATGGGCGGCTTTCTCTTCGACCGTCTCGTCGGCTTTGACGCCCGCGATGCCCAGCCTGCTGTAGAGCGTGTTCTCGCCCAGAATTTCGCTGCTGCGCACGAACAGCGCCTCTTTGACGCCCAGCACGATCTCTTTTGGCTTCAACGGCTTATCTGTGTTGGTGGCGGGGCAGACGGTGTTGCAGCGCCCGCATTCGGTGCAGGCGTAGCCATCGAGCAACTGTTTCCAGGTGAACTGCTCGGCGCGGGCTACGCCGTAGTCTTCGCGCTCCTCCAGATTTTCCACCAGCGGCAGCGCGCCTTTAGGTTTGTAGCTGCGGAAGAAGACGTTGAAGGGCGTGGCCATCAGGTGCAGGTGCTTGGAGCGCGGCAGATAGATCAGGAAGCCCAGCACGGTCAGAATATGCACCCACCAGAAGACGCGATAGAGGGTGATGGTAGTAGCGGTTCCCAGGCCGCTGAACCACGAACCCAGCCAGGAGCCGATGGGCGACCAGGTGGCCCCGCCGGTAGCCGCGTACTCGAAGCCCTCGACCAGCGAGAGCGTGACGATCACGGCCAGAATAAGCAGCAGGATGATGTAGCCGTCCCAGGGGCCGTGCAGGTCGCTGGAGAGTTGTTTGGGCCGCACGATGCCGCGCCGGATGGCGAAGAGGATCAAGGCAAGGGCGACAAAGATCATGAAGGCATCCAGCAGAATGGCGAACCAGCGGGTATCGCCGACGACCGGCAGGACGGCGCCGAACGCTGAAAGCATCAGGTTAAGCAGGCCAAACTGGATGATGATGAAGCCCCAGAAGGTGAAGAAGTGCGCAATGCCGGGAATGGGGTCGCGCAGCACGCCACTCTGCCCCAGCACGACCAGGAAGAATTCGCCGATACGATCCTCGATGTGATCGGTGCGATCTTCCCGCCGCGCCTTCACGAGCAGGGCAATCAATTCTCCGACCCGCATGCCGAAGATGGCAAGGGCCGCTAAAAAGATAATGACAAAGATGGCTGTGCCAATCCATCCCCCGGTCGGTGAGATCGGTGGGGGTGACATATGAACCTCCAATCAAGAGAATCAGGAGCCTATTCGCAATCTTCCATTATTGCTCGTCCTATCGCTTCGACATCTTCAAGCGACAACTGAAAGCCGATAAGTGCTTTCCCTGTAGTGCCTGATGGTGGTGTACTTTTTGGCAGAGACCGGAATCTCTTATCTGTTTGGATAAGCCCCTGAACGAATTCTAGCACCCGTCGTTGGTAGTCTGGCGAGAGTTGCTCAACGATCTCTTGAATCTCTTCGGGTACAGTTGCCATGTGTTCCTCCTGATTCTGTGATAACCTGCTGCTCTATTATAGCAGATCAGGCTAGCTACTGAGACTATCCACCCGCAGGCCACCCGCAAGGGGTGGCCCTACTATAGACGTCCCCGGCCCCACCCTCATCGGTTGCGAGCGAACCGCGTATAGTAGGGCCACCCCTTGCGGGTGGCCTGCGGCGGTGATCGGCGCCGGGGTCGGCTGGCCTGGCCTGCGGCGGTGATCGGCGTGTTGGGCGGCTGATCAGAGCTATTGTGCCTTGCGTCTCTTGACCTCCGCCGTGAGTTGAGGCAGGATGGTCAGGGCATCGCCGACGACGCCGAAATCGGCGACGGAGAAGATGGGCGCGTTCTCGTCTTTGTTGATGGCAACGATGTATTTGGAGCCTTTCATACCCGCGAGATGCTGGATGGCTCCGCTGATGCCGACGGCGATGTAGAGCGTGGGCTTGACGGTTTTGCCCGTCTGGCCGACCTGATAGCTGTAGGGCAGCCAGCCTGCATCGACGATGGCGCGTGTGGCTCCGGGCGCGCCGCCCAGCGCGGCTGCCAGTTCCTCAACGAGCCGGTAGTTCTCCGGCTTGCCGAGGCCGCGACCGCCACTGACGACGACGGTGGCGTCTTCCAGCGCCGGGCCTTCGCTCTGCACCTCCACGCGGTCAAGCACTTTGATTTTCTGAGAATCGGCGCTGATGGTATTGCTGAGGTTGACGACTTCGGGCGTGATGCCCTCGTAGCGTTCGAGCGGGAAGGCTTTGGGCCGCGTGAGAATGATGCCCGTGCCTTTCGGGAAGGTCGCGGTAACGACATTTTCGCCGCCCCAGGGAACGGTGACGCGCACAGTGTCGCCGTCAAAGGAGAGATCGGTGGCGTCGGTGATGATACCCAGGTTGTTGCGAATATTCAGGCGCGCGGCAATGTCGCGCAGGTCATAGGTGGTGGCGAACATGAGCAGCGAGGGCGCGTTCTGTTTGAGCAGCTCGCTGATGGTATCGACGGCGGGCAGGGTCAGGTAGTCATCGTAGGCGGCATCGGCGTGAGCGTAGACCTTCTGCGCGCCGTATTCGCCGAGGGTAGGGGCGACATCGGCGGCGGCGGAGCCAAGCACGATGGCTTCAGCGCGACCCAGTTGCGCGGCCTTGCTCAGCACCTCAAGCGAGGAGCGAGCGGGTTTGCCGTTGTCCAGTTCAACCAGTACCCAGATAGTATGTGGCATGATGTGTGTGACCTCCTGAAATTAAAGCAACTGGTAACGCTGCAAGAAATCGGCGATGGCCTGGGCGGCGTTGCCATCGTCCTTAATGACCTGTCCGGCGGCGCGGGCCTCGACCTGCCCTATGGTGAGGATGCGTTCGCGTGCGCCCTCTTCACCCACCTCTGAGGCGGAAATGCCGAGGTCGGAGAGCGAGAGCTGGCTGAAGGGCTTTTTCTTCGCGCTCATGATGCCCTTCATCGTCGGATAGATCGCCTCGAAGGTGCCGCTGGCGATGGTGACAACTGCGGGCAACGGGCTTTCAACGGTCTGATAGCCGGTCTGCGTAACCCGTTTGATGACAGCCTTGTTGCCCTCAACGGTGATTTCGCGGGCGAAAGTGAGTTGTGAAATGCCAAGAAATTCGGCGATGCCGCCGGGAACCATACCCGTATAGCCATCCGTACTCTCGGTGGAGCAGAAAATCAGATCGGCTCCCTCTTTTTTAAGGACAGCGGCGAGGACGCGCGCGGTGGCGACGACATCCGAGCCGACCAGCGCGGGGTCGCTGACAAGGATGGCGCGGTCAACGCCCATCGCCAGCGAGCGGCGCAGCGCCTCCTGCGCGTTAGTTGGCCCCATGCTCACAGCAGTCAGCTCGCTATTGCCTACCGTGTCGCGCAGCTTGATGGCGGCGGAAATGGTACTCTCATCGCCAGGGTCGAGGACCAGCGGCACGCCCGTGCGCACCAGCCGTTTTGTATTCGGGTCGAGCTTGCTAACAACGGTGTTAGGGTCAGGAATCTGTTTTATACAGACAAACATCTTCATCGTGTTCAATCCTCGTTTTTTTCTCTGTACAAACGCAGGAAAACAGGCAGGAAGCCTGCGTAGTCTCATAGCTATCCTATTGTACCTGTCAAGAAAACGGCGTGTCAATGTTGCTGGCTAACAGCGTCTCAACCAGAACGTAGAAGGCTTACTACCGAAAAGCGGCACAAAATCTACCACTATAGGGTAGATTTTGTGCCGCTTTTCGGTAGTAAGCGTGTACTGTTTTTCAGCAGAAAAAATACCGCTACAGGGCATGACAAACTGCTGGGGTCTGGATATGCTTGAAGTAGTGAAATGCTGTAGTGCTTGTCTGTAGCGTGGTTCGTCTTCGATATGCCAGATGAACGGGAGCATGCCACATGTTTTCTCATGATCGCCATCGACCCCTTCTTGCTCGTCGTCGCTATCTTGCGGTATTCCAGGCAGTCTTTATTTTGATCCTTCTTGGCTCGCAGGCTCTCTCCTCTCTTATTTACGTTCCGCCGGTGCAGGCTGCCGGTCATCCTATCCCACCGATAGCGCATGGGAGCCTCACTTTTCAGCAGTTTCTCAAGCAAGGTCGGCCTGATGGCGTCTATCACGGCCTGTTCATTCGCCCGCACAAGAGTCCTGCTGTCCCCCTAACAAAAGGCAAAGGCACGGATTATACGCATCTCCCTCCCAGTGTTGAGCCGCCTACGATGCAGCCCATTGCGCAACCGCTGACGACGGCTTTTCTTACAGGGGCGGCAGGTGTTGCACCTCTTGATCTCAAAGGCAGTGATGGCCGATTGGAAGTACAATTGCAGCCGCGATCACTGGATCTTTCCCATGCCACCGTCGCGAAGGGCCAGGCTCCTGCAGGTCAGTTGACGCTGCATATTACCCGGCAGTATAGCAATTTTGTTGCCATGATTGATACTCTCGGCGCCTATACCGTTGAGGTGGTGGATAGTACAGGACAGGCGGTCTCTGGCATTGTGCTGCGTACCCCGGCCACCTTTGTGTATCACTATCGCCCCGATGAACTGCACAATCTTGATCTGGATGCGGACCACCTCAACATGACGTGGCCTGCTCTGATTGCCGCCGCAAAGCAGGCAAAACAGGTCACAACCGGCCTGTTGATCCCGCTTCACCACGATCTGAAAGCCCACACGCTCAGTGGACAGAGTGATGTCCCCGGCCCGGGCATCCTTTCTATGGGTAATGGTTCCTCCAGTGAACAGAGTCCACCTGTTCCTCACCTTGCCACCGTGCAGGGCAATACCGGCCAGCTTTCCTATTCCTATCCCTTGCAGGTGCCGCCCGGTCCCGCTGGCTTTGCTCCCCAGCTCACGCTGGCCTCAATGAACCAACTTCGGTGCAGGTCGCTGACTTAGCGGCTCACAACAACCAGACTATCAAAGTCATCACCACCACTGCGCAGTACGATGATCTGGAGCGCATGACCAGCCTGACGGACCCGGATCGCGGCACGCACACCTACAGCTATGATCCCGATGGTCACGTCATCGGCGACACCTCCGGCGCCCATATTCTGGGCTACAGCTACGACCGCGCTGGCCGTCTCGGCTGCCTGCAAGATACCGCCGTAACCGCCACCACCGTCAATGCCAGCGGCAGTTGCGGCCCTTCTGTTAACCCCTTTGTCATCAACACCTATGATGCCGACCCCGGCGGTGTCACCCGGGACAGTGCAGATTATCCACAGGGGCGGCTGACACAGAGCTTTGCCATCAACTACTTCCCTGCCCCCGATTACAGTCAGGGCAAGGTCACGCAGAACATGCAATACGACCTGCGCGGTCGGCTGATCACTGAACGGCCAGGCGAGACCGTCACAGGCGGCAGTCTGATCCTGCCTGCGCTGCCACAGAAGCAGATGACGCTCACCTACAACGATGCCAACCAGCTGATGATGACCCAGACCACCGTCGGTGGTTCAACGAGCTACACCTTCAGCCAGGCGTATGATAGCAAAACCGGGATGCTCATTGGCCTGAGCAACAACAATAACGGCGTGGCAAATCTGGCGACTCCGGGCTATTTCTACAACAGCGAGGGTCTTACCAACACACTGAACTTCCTCTCGTCGGCAGACAGCGCCCTTGCCAGCGAAAATTTCAGCTATGATGGCGATCTGCGTCCCGCCGGAGGCAACGCTACCTGGCAGAGCGGCAGCGGCACCAGCGGCACTATCTTCAGCCAGGGCATCGGCTACGACGCGGCAGGCAACGTGTTGAGCCAGACGCTCACCATGTCGGCCATTTCCGGCCAGAGCGGCTCCGGTGGCAGTGAGACGCAGAACTTCTGTCTACACCCTCAGTGGCCGCTTACTGGGTGTCCTCAGCGGCCTGAGCAGCCAGAGTACCGGCTTTCTGCTCACCGACCTGCTCGGCAGCGTCGTCACCAGCTTCAGCACCACCGCAGGCAGCGCCGCC
>CADDYT010000077.1 GCA_902810755.1 Chloroflexota bacterium | reverse complement strand
CGCTTTACGAGGAACGAATGGTATTTTCTCCTGACCCTTTTTGCATCGTACCCCTATTACGCTCCCTACGACATCTTGCTTGCAAACCTGACCCTGCTTCCCGTGGACGAGTGTCGTAAGAGGATTCAGCAAGCACAACAAACTGGCTCTCAGGAACTCAACCGCGAACTCAAACCTGTTCGTGGGGCCGTGTTCGGAGTACGGGCAAAGTTGGGTAATTCGATGCCTTCTCTCACCGTCCCATGTTTTCGCAATACTGGATACATACTTACCTGCTCAAAGACAGAGGACATGCCTGCAGAGCGATAGAGCCACTCACAGATAAGCACCAGGCCACCCGCGAGGGGGGTGGCCTGGTTCGCTCTCACACCGATAATTGCCAATCCCTGTCAATAATAACCTACACGCGCGCGTCCTTTCGCTTGAGGAAGTAGGCAATCAGGATACCCAGCAGCGCGATCATGACGACGAGGGCCAGCCACATGAGCAGGAGATGGGTGACCGCCTGCGCCTGCGTATAGGTTGAGAAGAGCGTCCCCTGGTAGGCCCAGTCGTTGGGGTTGCCCAGCGAATCTTCGTGCAGCCCCACCGTCGAACCCATCGCCGCCATTGCCCAGCGCGCGGCGAAGAAGGACCCCAGGAATTGCAGACCGGCATTGTTGAGCGCGAAGATGATGCCGGAGAAGATCACCTGCGGGATCAGGATGATCGGCACAAAGCTCATGGCGCGGTCGTTATTGGGCGCGATGGCTGAGACGGTCAGGCCGATCATCAGCCCGGCCAGCGAGGTCAACGCGGCTGTGATGTAGATTTCGACGATGGGCGGCAGGAAGATGCTGGTCTGGAAGGGAGCTTTGGCGTTGACCATCAGCACCAGCACCGCGCTCTGTATCAGGCAGAGGACGCCCAGCACGGCAATTTTCGAGAACATATAGGGCGCGATGCCCAGGTTGACGGTGCGCTCGCGCCGGTAAATGGGCGCTTCCTTCACGATCTCGCGCGCGCCGTTGATGCAGCCGAACATGACGGCGGCAAAGGCGATGATGAACAGCGTTTTCTGCGCATCGCCGCCCGACAGGGGCTGAATGAAGTGCTGAACGGCATCATTCACGCTCGTATAGCCGCGTTCTTGCATGAAGAACTGGCCCTGCTGCGTATTGAAGAAGTTCACATAGTTCTGGCAGCTAGAGCGGTTATGCACGGTATCCGGCACCGGCGAGTGCAGCGGGCAGGTGACGAGCGTGCTGGGGTTAAAGGTGGCGCTGGCGGTCAGAAACATCAGGATCAGGCCGATGATGGGGGCCTGCAGGATCAGAATCAGGAAATTGCCCCGGTCGTTCCAGAGCAGTTCCAGGTAGCGTTGGGAGAGCAGCCAGAACTGTTTCCAGGGGTTGCCGCGCTTCGGCTGCTTGATGGTTCCGGTTGGTTGCGCGACGGCGACCTGCCCGGCAGGCCCCTGGCGCAACTGCTCATCGACATATTTCCTGAATTCCGGCGAGCTTCTGAATTTTGCCTCGGCCTTTGCCGGGATATCCGGGTCGTCATCGGTTGGCTCCAACGCACTGTAAATTTCGGCGAAATCGGTCTTGCCGAAGTAGGTTTTGGCCTCTTCTGGCGGGCCAAAGTAGGCCAGCCGCCCGCCCTGGCAGAGGAAGCAGACGTAATCGCAGGTATTGATGTTGTTGGTGGCGTGCGTGACCAGCACAATGGTGTGTCCCTTGTCGGCCAGCTTGCGCAGCAGGAACATCATTTTGCGATCCAGGCCGGGGTCGAGGCCGGAGGTTGGCTCGTCGAGGAAGAAGACGCTGGGGTTGGCCAGCAGTTCCAGGGCGATGGAGACGCGCTTACGCTGCCCGCCGGAGAGCTTGCTGACGGGCAGATCGCGCTTATGTTTCATCTCCACGTCTTCCAGCACCTCGTCAATGCGCTGCTTGATCTGCTCCCGCGTAAAATCTTCCGGCAGGCGGAGTTTCGCGGCGTAGTAGAGGGCGCGTTCGACGGTCAGGTCGCGGTGAATGATGTCATCCTGCGGCACGTAGCCCAGTTGCGTGCTGAAGGCGGCCAGATTCTTATAATAATCCTTGCCGTTGTAGAGGACGATACCCTGCTGGGCGGGGCGCAGGCCGTTGAGAGCATCCATCAGCGTCGATTTGCCCGCGCCGGAGCCGCCGACGAGGGCAACGAACTTGCGCGGCGGCACGACAATGGAGATGTTATTCAGGATAATGACCTGCTTATTGCCCACCTTCTTGAGGCCAACGGCGTCGATGCGAATGCCGTTCCCCTCGTCGTGTTGCGTGAGCTGTGTGCCGGTGTAGGTCAGTTTGTAGGGGCCGATGCGCACCTCGTCTCCCTGTTTCAACACCTGAGCGGCGGTGCGTTGCCCGTTGACGAAGACGCCATTGGTGCTGCGCAGGTCGATGATGCGATGGCCGCCCTGCGCCTGCTCGACGCGCGCGTGATGGGCGGAGACCTGCGGGTGATTCAGGACCACCATGTTGTCAGGATAGCGACCGATGGTCACAACCGGCGCGGTCAGCGGGATAGGGCGGATATCCGGCAGGCGTTCCTGAACCGCGCCGCTGCCGTCGTTATAGGTGAGCGTGACCAGCGTGCCGTGTTCGTCACCGATACGGAAGATGTCGCCGCGATCCAGAATTTTGCGGAATGGCTGGTTGCCCGCGATATGCCGCCCCTGGTAGAGCAGGCCATTGAGCGTGCTGGGGCGCGTCGGATGCGGATGAATCAGCACGAGTTGATTACCGTCGCGAACGATCTGCAAGTGGTGGCCGGAAACCACGTCGGCATCGATGACGATATCGTTGTCCGGGGCGCGTCCGATGTTGATCACCGTGCCGCTCAACGGATAGATTTTTTTCTCGCGTTGAATGTTGGAGCTAACTTCGATGGACTGCATACCGACGGCTACGCTCATTGTGCCGCCGGGCGCAGGCGCGCGTTCTGTACCGAAATGCCCGCGATTTTGTCCCTGCCCCGGCCCCTGCCCCGGCAACGAAGGCGGAGGAGGCACAACAACGGATGGCGGTCTGGCCCCCGGAGGATTGGATGGCGGCGGAGGTGGTGGCATAACGGCGCCCTGTCTGGCTCCCGCAACGTTAATCGATGGGGGAACCATCTGCGATGCCTGCTGGGCGGGAGCGGCCAGAAACCGGAAGGAGCAGACCGACCCCAGAACAACAACCGCGCCGTTCTGGAGCGACAGCGGGGCCTGCTGCGCTTCAACTTTATTGACGGTAACGCTGTTCTGCTGCGCAAGCTTGCGAATGCTCCAGGCCCCGGCGGCATAGATCAACTGGGCATGCTGGCGCGAAACGGCGGCATCGGAGATCACAATATCATTGCCCGGTTCGCGTCCAATCGTGATGACTTGCTTTGCGAGCGGATAGGTCCTGCCTTTGAGCGGGCCGCTCAGAAACTCGATACTGCCTGTCGGCGCTCCCTGAACTATACTCATGTGCGCTTTTGCTCCTGCCGTACTGCGCTACCGTTCGCTGCGGAAAGCGATGGGGAAATACGGCTTCCCTTTCTACATATCAAAACCAACGATGAAGAGAGGCTATCTTCCGTCTTCACTTCTTAGGACGCTGGCAACACTCAGTTCTCAAGTATCAAAACCAGCGATGAAGAGAGAACTCTTTTCCGTCTGGCAATTATAACTGAAGGGTTCAGCGCGTGGCAATAGGGAATTGCTCTATTCTTTCTGGATGCTAATATTGCCAGAACTGACATCCAGCACGAGCGTGACGGTAGGAGCGGGGGACGCGCCGGGAAGCAGCGGCCCGTAGTAGTTAGCGGAGCCGTTGCTGGTCTGGGCATTGATGGGGAACGCGCTTTTGATGTTGCCGACATTGGTGTTGGCATCAAGGATGACGCTGGTCGTGGCAGGCAGCGTTACATTCAGATTGCCTACCTCGCACTGCAATTTATAGGTGGCCTGCGGGTTCAACATTGTGTCGAGCGAGCCGCTGAAGGTGACGTTGCCGGTGCCGGTTTCCAGGTGGGAGCCGCCGAACAGGTGCGCCTGCTGCACCGTCACATTGCCGATGTCGTCCTTGACCGTCATGACGCCGTTCAGGCCGCTGACCTGGATATCGCCGACCGACGTTTCGATGTTCAGCGTCACGGGCGTATCGCCATTGCTCAAAGGCGGGACAACGATGGTGAGATCAATGGTATCGTTGTGATTACCGAGCAGGCTGCCACTGCTCGCCGGCACGCTCGCGCTGACCGTCAGGGCGTGCATTGTCGGGTCCACACCTGCCTGCACCTGCATGGCGTTGAACTCGGACTGCGCCGCGCTCTGGCTTGCCGCCTTCACCGTTTTGAGAGCGGTCACGCTGGCCTGCCGGGCGTTGGGGTCGGCGCTGACGGTCACATTGCCGATCTGGTTGTGAATCTGCACCTGAGCAACAGGATTGCTGATGGGCAGCGACTGCGTGACCCTGTTCGTAAAGGCCGAAGGATTGTTGCCGCCAATGCCGGGAACGTTGCTGCCCCCGCCGGGCAGCGGAATCGTACCGGCAGTTCTGCTGATGGCGACAAAGACGAGGACGGCAATGGCAAGGATGACCAGCAGCACGCCGCCGAAACAGCCCAGCAGCAGGAACGGCCACCTGCGCCGCTTGCGCTGCGGTCGCTTCCGTGTCTGCGCATAGGTACGAGTACGAGGGCGGCGAGACCACTCATCCTCATATTCATCGTACTCATCGTCATCATAGCCATAGCCGTCATCATAACGACTTTTGCCTCTAGCCATCGCCTATCCTCATCTTCACAGGGGCAAGGGCGGAAGCCAGCTCCACCCCTGCTAGCCTTGTCTCAAGTTAAGCCTGTAGGGCGGAAGCCAGCTCCACCCCTGCTAACTTCGTAGCACTTCCTATCTCATCACCGATACTACGAACGAAGCGGCCTTCAGGTTTTCGTCTATCCATCATTCCTGAAATGGGGGTGGAGGTACAGGCTGCTGCGGCGCGAACTCGCTGACGATGTCGGCGAGGTGATCGACCTGTTCCAGAAACATCGTTGTGGGCCACAGGATCAACTCGTCGGCGCCAATGTCGCTGTAGGCGCGGATGGTGTCTTTGATGGCCGAAGGTGTGGCGGGCAGCGATTTGACCAGCATTTCGCCATACTGCGCGCCATAGTAGCTGACCAGCGTATCGCGCGCGAGTTCGACTGCATTTGGCCCGATGCCGTAGTAAGAACAGGCGACGAAACGCGGCCTGCCGGGGCGACCGGCATCCTGCCACACTTTGAGGGCGATCTCATAGTGTTGCTTTGCCGCCACCGGACCGCCACTGCCGCTGATAAACCCGGCGACGACGGGATGCGCCATGCGCCGTAGCGCGACCGGCGAGCGCCCGCCGATGAGGACAGGCGGTCCTCCGGGCTGCACCGGCGGCGGCCCGATCGGCCCCACCTCTGCGCTGAGCCGCTCGCCCGACCAGATGCGCCTGAACTCCTCAAGCTGGCCGTCGAGCTTCTTGCCGCGCCCCTCGAACGAAGCGGGAGCCGCAAGAAAATCGTCTTTGCGCGCGCCCACGCCCACGCCGACCGTCAGGCGACCGCCCGTCAGCGCGTCGATGCTGGCAAGCTCTTTTGCCAGCACGCCCGTGTTGAACAGTGGCGCCAGCAGCACGGTTGTCATCAGGCGAATGCGCAGCGTTACCGCGCCCGCCCCCGTCAGCGCGATGAGCGGCGAATAGTTGTTGTACACCAGGCGGTCGATCAGCCCCAGGCTGGAGAACGGCCCCACATCGGCCTTGCGCGCCCAGTTCAGAATCAACGTTCCAGGTGTATCAGGAATGGCCGCCGGAAGGCCAATACCAATTTCCATAATATCCTCCCCTCATGGTGCCTCTGTTTTACGCATGTGAGCTTTGTCACTGACATTCATTGTAGTCTGCGGGAAAATGGAAGTCAAAGCGAACATTAATGTGCAGGTATGATGCCAGGCCAGGGCGGAGCCGACCTGCTCCCTGGCTCACTATCCTGTCCCCTTTCTTTTACACCAACTGCACGGTATAATAAGTTGCAATAGAATTCTTGAGAGGGCGTGGATTGGTCAATACAGGGAGAGAGGCAGAGGAGAGAAGATAGTGGATCAGGAGCAGAAAGCATGACCGCAGGAGAGCATTTTATCGTGCGTTTCTGGGGTGTGCGCGGCAGTTATCCCACTCCCGGCCCCCACACAGTGCGGCACGGGGGCAATACGTCCTGCATCGAAGTGCAGGTGGGAGGGCGCACGATCATCCTGGACGCGGGCAGCGGCATCATTCGCCTGGGTAGCGATCTTTTACAACGTTCGCCCGAACCCCTGGAAATCTCCCTGCTGTTTACGCATGGTCACGGGGATCACCTGGTCGGGTTCCCGTTTTTTGCCCCCCTGTTCGAGCGCCGGGCCACCATTCACTTCTTTGGCCCCCGCCTGACGGGCAAGACGATTGAGCAGCTTGTAACCCCGTATATGTCTCCTCCGTATTTTCCAGTGGACTTGCAAAAATTGCCATCCAGCCGCACCTTTCATACGCTGACAGAAGGAGAAAGCATCGTCTGGAAGCCGGGGCAATGCGCGCCGGAAATCGTCAATGGCGATAAGCGTCATGGGAAGCGCGAACGTGAGGCAGAGGTATGCGCGCTGGCCCAGTACACCAGCAGCCACCCCCTTGATGGCTCGGTGATTTATCGCATTGAATACGCCGGACACAGCATGGTCTATTCTACCGATGTCGAGTGGAACGATACCTACGACCCGAATTGTGTTGCGGTGGCGAAGGGAACCGATCTCTTGATTCATGACGCGCAATATACCAGCAGCGATTACAAAACGAAACGCGGCTTCGGCCACAGCACCGTTGAGATGGCGACCGGCATGGCGCGCGCGGCGGAAGTTGGAGAGCTGATCCTCTTCCACCACGAGCCGACCTATGATGATGATAAGCTGGATCGGATGGAGGCGGAGGCGCGCAAGCAGTTTGCCCGGACTCGTTCCGCTTATGAAGGGTTAGAGATAGATCTTTTAGCGCCGAGAAGTGAGAGGAAAGACAGATGATCGATGTAATACTTGCCCTGATGCTCGTTGGCTCCTTTATCGTGTCAGTCGCGCTGCACGAGTGCGGCCACGTGCTGATGGCCCTGCTGTTAGGAGACCGCACGCCGCTCTACGAGGGCAGGCTGACGCTGAACCCGCGCACTCAGATCGACCCGGTGGGTATGCTTATGTGCGTGATTCTGGCCTTCATGCCGGTGCCGGGCGCGACGGCCTTTGGCTGGGGCAAGCCAGTCAAGCCCGACCCCTGGAAGATGCGCGTCGGCCCCAACGCCGGCGTTCTGCTGGTGGCTCTGGCCGGTATCATCTTCAGCGCGCTGATCGGCGCGGTAGCGGCGGTAATCTTGCACTTCCTGCCCCCCGTCCTCTACTCTAATGCCTATCTTCTGCGCATTCCGCAGCTGGTCACAGTCTTCGCCACCGTCAACTTCTGCCTTGCCATCTTCAATATCATCCCCCTCTACCCCCTCGACGGCTACGAGATCGTCTACACCCTGCTGCCAGAGCGGCAGGCCAAAGGGTTCGCGCGTTCAGCCCCCTACGGCCCCTTCATCATCCTGGCCGTCTTCTTCCTCCTGCCCTTCCTGGCGCAACTGACCCATCTCAGCGGCTTCCCGCTCTTCGAGTTGCCCTACTATATCACGCTCGGCTCTCAATACCTGGTCTCCCTGATCTCTCATATAGACGCCTTTAGCCTCTACTTCCTTATGCCATAGGCTGCATACTGCGCCGAAAGCAGGTGAGCAACGAGGCAAGCAAAGGGTAACTGCTTCCAATTGGAGGCAGTCACCCTTTGCTTACCTGGATTAGAGCAAACACACCTTCTTTCACATGAGCAATTAGCGTATTTAACCAGAGTTTTGTTGCTCTTCTGAAATCAGCAGCATATCCAGCCTGATAAGAACCTCCAACAGTTTTGACAAAGATCGGGCAGCACAGGACAGAGAAGGTTGATCCTCTGCTATGTCCCGAACAGTTCCGCGCGTTTGCCACGCAGGAACTGAGCGATCGCAGCGGGGTCGTCTTTCTGGAGGGCCTGGTGCTTGAGGTCGGCGATGACCTGGCTCCATTGTTCGCGGGCGGGCAGGTAGCGGTTGTCGCGGCTAACCAGTTCTTCAAAGATGCGGCGTTCGAGTTCGTGCCAGGCCGAGCGGTCGCGGCCATCAAGGTCGCCGCCGTCGGGGATGTAGTCCTGGTCGTTGGTGTTGTTGTCGACGCGGGCGTAGAGGGGCTGGAAGTAGCTGCGCACCATCTCCTCCATGCGCGCCATGTCCAGCGAACCGGCGTCGAAGCCGAGCGTGCCGACGAGGTGGATCTGCACAATGGGGCGCGCGCTGGCGTGTTCGTAGTCCGGCCCCGCACGGCGGCAGTAGTCTTCCAGCCTGGCGTAGAGTTCATCGGGCGAGTTCAGGCCATCGACGCGCAGGTCGTGGCGCGCGAAGGGACGGCGCGTGCTGGCGATGTGTGTGGCGCGATGGTAGAGCGGCGGCCTGTTCTCGTCTGGAACGTTGAGCGGCGCGCTTGTGTCGATTTCGACGTAGTAGTAGCCGCGTTCTTCCCACGCCGCTTCCTCGGCGCTGCACGTCTCCGTTGAGCCGGGGTTGTACATCCAGTCATCGAAATGGTAGGGCTTGTGGACGTGGCCGAGGGCGAGATAGTCGACCCAGGGGCGCAGCGGGCGGAACTGGCTCATCGAGGGCAGGCCCTGGATGCGCGGCACGATGCCCTCGACGCCGGTATGCATCATCAGGATGCGGTACTCGATGCCTGCCGCCTCTTCCGCCATGCGTTCGGCCTCCAGCGCCGCCGCCATGCCCTCGATGCTGCGATGGATGGCCGCGCCCTGCCAGGGGAGGCCGTAGACGCGCAGGCGACCGCCGGGCAGGTTGAGGTCGACGTGTGTGCCAAGCATGCTATCAGGCTGCCAGGGGGCGAGAACGGGAGCGCCGTCGCGCATAACAGGCGTGAGCAGCGTGAGGAAGCCCTGGTAGCAGAGGAATTGCAGCCAGGAGGTGCCGTCGCGATAGTAGCTGCGGTCGTGGTTGCCCTCGATGGCGATGACGGGAATGTTGCGCTCCTTGAGCTTGCGCAGGCCCTCGATAGCGTGAATGAGGGTCTGCGCGTCGATGGCGCGTTTATTGAACAGGTCTCCGGCGATCAGCATGAAGTCGATCTTGCGCGCGACCGCGTCGTCGGTGATGGTCCAGAAGGCGCGGCTGAAATCGTTGAAGCGTTCGCGCACGCCGTACTGTTCGTAGCCCAGGTGCGTATCGGCGATATGGATGAATGACGCTCGCATGAATCTCTCTATCTTTCCAGCGACGAAAATTAGTGCGGCCCCGTCATCAGGGCGCGAACGCCGGCGGCAACCAGGATGAGGGCGGCAAGGCTGAGGATCAGCACGTCGCGGCGGATATGCTTGCCGCTGGTGGTGTAGGTGATGGCGACGGGGATGGACAGGGCCACAATCGCGCCGTAGACGTAGTGCAGGTAATAGAGGCCCGTGCCCGTCCCCGGTCGCTGCCCCAGCAGAACCAGCGTGATGCCCAGCAGAGCCTGCAAGATCGAGAGGATGGCCGTCACGGTCAGCGCGACGTTCCAGGGCCTGAGTACCGCCGGTCTCTCGACTTTCCCGGCCTTTTCCACCTGCCTGCCGGGGGACGCTGTTTCCTCTCTCTGCTCTGTCCCGGCTGCTCCCTCCGCGACGGCTGTGGCGGTTGGCTGCCCCTTCTTCAGGACGAAGAAATACAGGATAAAGCCCCAGATGGCGGTGATAGTGCCGCTTGCCAGCACCAGCGCCATATTGATAAAGTGTAGATTGCTGATGATGTCTACTGCCATTCTATGTCTTCTCCACAGGCCAGATTCTGAGCGCAGCGAAGAATCTGGCCCCTTCTAGATTGTTCTTTCGCCGGTGCAAATTACCGGTATTTTCGGGTTTTCTATCCCCGCCGCTGGACGCAATCAATTGCGCCACTACTATAGCGCGTCTGGCGGCGAAAAACAAGTGGCAGGTGGAGAGGGAAGCGAGCGAAGGGAACTTTCTTTTTCAGGGAAACGTCTTCATAACAGGTGTTGGCGAAGATATGGCCGCACGGAATTGTTGCCCGGCGCAGGTGGAACATGTGGAAGAGTATGAATAAACCGGCTCATTTTGCATGTTTTCACGCAGCCAGGGCTTGCAGGTAGAGGAGGGAACTCTTGTTACTGACGACACGACAGCGATTACAGGCACAATCGGAGAATGTGGAACGCTCGGCCCGTTTGCGTGAGGGCGGGCGGCCAGCAGGGATGTTCGGTGGAGGGCTGCTGCTCACGCTGGCATGTCTCTGCCTGCTGCTGGCGGCCTGCGGCACGAATGGCGGGACGACGACCGGGGCAGGCGCGACTCCAACAAAGGTGGTGGTGCAGCAATGTGGCACCGTCCATACGACGCCGCGAGGCGTGATATCTGATACCAGCGCGGCAAAAACGGTGGAAAACTGTTTTTTTCAGGATTATCAGCAATGCCGACCTGCCACGCTGAGCTATACCTTGCTGAGCCTCGATAGCGGCATAGATCGCACCTTTACGGTCAAGAGCGCAAACGGCCATTGTAGCGTCACCGATGCCGTGCAGCATTACGTGGTGCCGAAGCAGCCCGGCCCGGCGCAGGTCTACACCTGCACAGGAGTGACGCAGCAAGCCGACGGCCTGCACTTCTCCTCCTGCGGCACAGATGGCGATGTCCTCGTGCCAGATACCAGCACCCCTGTCAATGCGTGAGCAAAAACTGTTCCAGGCCGAGCAGCATGCCGCTTATCAAGTCGTAGCCGGATGTTGCTCCCAGCGTCAGCACAGCTTGAGCCGCCAGTTCAAGCTGTGCATTGTTTTCTGTATCCCCGCCGTCAGGCTCCCGTGCCAGCGTCTCCAGCAGTCTCACAACTGGTAGCGCCACGTTCCCCTCAGCGGCATAACCCAGCCAGCAGTGACTGAGCAGGTGTGTCTGCGCGCGCGCCACCTCCATAATTTGCGCGCACGCAGCCAGGAACGCGGGTTCCGGGCCATAGAGCAGCCAGCCCACCGCCATCCACCCCGCCAGCACGTCATCCCCCGTCGGCGTTAGCCCCACCCCGCGCCCACAGAGCGTGCGGGCAAGCTGTACAGGCCACGCGGCAGGCCACCCACATTCCCCAGGCCACGCGGCAGGCCACCCACATTCCCCAGGCCACCCGCAAGGGGTGGCCCTACTATATACGTCCTCATCTCTGCCCCATGCCAATCCCGTTCGCTCGCTCTGCGAGCGGGCCGGCGTGTATAGTAGGGCCACCCCTTGCGGGTGGCCTGCGGGATGCGGGTGGCCTGCGGGATGCGGGTGGCCTGCGGGATGCGGGTGGCCTGCGGGGAGCGCGTGGCCGCTGGTGGCATGATTCTTCCATATCACGCGCAGCCGTTCGTAATTTTCTCGCAGGGCATGCACATTGAGCGCGGAAGGGTGTTGAATATGCGGGTTCCACTGCGAGCAGGTAGTCAGGTCGAGGGAGCAGTTGATGGCTTCGATGTGCAGGCGAGAGGCGCCGAAGAGGACCGGCATACCAGGGCGCAGGGCGGAGAAGGGAAATGTGCCTGCCGGGGCGGAGAGATGCAGGCCGTTGGGCATGCGGGGCGAGTCGCTGGCGTTGAGCGAGAGGATGAAGTCACCGGGAAAGAGAATGTTGGCGGCGGCGGCGAAAACGCTGTGGACGCCGCCGCGCCGGGGCGTTCCCGCCGCCTCCTCCGCGATACACTGACTGTATGCGCTGGCCCTCACTTTCCCCGTCTGAGCGGTAAATGTATCGATTGCCATGTTTCTATGTAGAAGACGGCTCCGGCTCGGAGATGAGGATGGCCAGGAATTTCCGAATGGCGAAGAAGACCAGCCAGTAGATGAGCATTGCGATGAGAGTAGACCATTCAAACGCCTGGTTCTGGTGCAGGGATGGCGAGCCTATCAGGTTGCTGAACGGGTACAGCACAATGTCGGTCAGCGCGTACAGGAAGGCGGCGAAGACATTGGCCGGATTAGCCCCGATCAGCCTGAAGAGGAAGCGGATCAGCAGCGTGATTTCCAGCACGACGATGAACCAGTGTAAGAAATCATTCAGTTTGCCGATGGCGAATTTGACGGTACGCGCCTCTTCCCGCGCCTCTATCCCCTCGCCCTCTTCTTCCTGGCGAACGGTCTCATCGCCAGCATCAACAGGCGCTGGCGCCGGTGCCTCCTGTGCAGGAGTTTCTGATTTGAGCTGGAGTGGCTCCATAGGAGTCGGATCATTAAAAGGGTTGGGCATCCTACTCTCCTCCATAAAGCTAATCGACCTGGCTAAAGATGCAAAGCCTTTTCATGTTGTCGGGCCTTGATTCTCCTGTAGCGATTATAACACGAACTACCCCTTTCGCGCTACATCGAATTAACGATGAGCCTTTCATTTCGGATTTTTCCGCAGTTTCAGTAACCAGACGCCGTCCGCCTGCTTTAAGAGCGTGTACTGACCTGACCGCACCAGCTGGTTGAGCGTGCTGGCGGTGGCATTGCGCTCGTCAGGGAAGACATTATTAAGATCAACGATGATGTATTGCACCGGGTTGGTACAGGTCGGGCTGGTCACGCAGACAGAGGGAAAGACGGTCACATACTGCCGCTCGGTGAGGTGCGGGTTGAGGTTATCCCCTGCCGAGACCGAGGCGTCAGGTGGAATCATCGCCAGTAGTTGTTCGATCTGCTGCTCATGCGGGCCGGGGTCGTGCGTGGGCCAGAAAGCGTTGATCTGCGGCGTGGCAATAACGAAGTTGAGGCCGATCAGGAATGTGATCCAGACGAAGACGATCCATTGCAGGCGAGTGACATTCGTGCGCTTCGCCAGGGGCGTCATGCGCTCGCCGAAACGCCGCCAATGTTGTTGTGCTTGCCGCAAGCCTGCTCTGCCGATATGCAGCCCACGTTGGTGCGCCGCCTGCCAGCGCCCATTATCGCGAATGTTCTGCGTGATCTGGGTCAGACTCGCTTTGAGCAGAGAGCCAGGCCGGCTTTGCGCGAAGACGTGCAAGGCACGCAGGAGCCGGTTTTTGCAGGCTGCTTCGATGCGCAGGTAGAAGGTGAACAGGGTGCCGTTTGCCCCTGCGCTGTTTACTGGCACCTGCAAGGGTGGAATGGGCCAACTATTTTCGCCGCGCCACTTCTGCCAGATCAGGATCACGCGCCGTGTGCCATGAATGGCGGCGATCATGATAAACGGGATGATGGTGGCGTTGTACTGATAGACGCCGCTGTAGCTGTTCGGGTCGGTGCTGAGCAGGTTGACCGCCAGCGTCGGCAGGGCCGGGATGAGCCATTCCGGGGCCAGCAGGGGCAGGAAGCCGCTGCTGCGCACCAGACCGGCAAGGTAAAAGAGACGGTCAAGCGTGATGAACGTGGTGAAGAGCAGCCAGGGATGCACAATGATGTTGATGATGGCGGCTCCGGGCGAGCTGCCCAGTTGCTCGTAGCGATACCAGAAATTGTTGTGCTGCGCGCCGGGATAGAAGTGGGGAATAATCACCAGGAAGGCGATGGCGCTCCACAGGAAGCCGCCGATGATGAGCAGCGTCCCCAGGCGCGGTTGTTTGTATCGCCAGATGACCAGGATACCGAGCATGGCGACATTCATCGGCACATCCTCTTTGCAGGCGGCGGCGAGGACGCAGGCCAGAATAAACCAGCCATAGCGGCGGTAGGTCAGCGCGAGGACGGCGTAGAGCAACAGAGGCGTTGCCAGCGCGACGGGATGGAAGTCGAAGATGTTGACGCCGAGCAGCGCCGGGGAAAGCAGATATGCCACCGCCATCAGCGCGCCCAGCAGCGGCCATTCGGGCAGGAAGTAGCGCGTCAGCAGGAAGACGGGCAGCGCGCCGGAAGCCAGCACCAGCGTCTGGAAGACCAGCAGGATGCGCGGGTCGGCGTGAAAGGCGTAGAGCAGCGAGAGCGGCAGGATAATCGGCTCGAAATGCACAGCCAGCCGCGTCGGCGGCCCATACCAGTCGATGGCCTGATTGGTAAATTGAAAGAGCCGCCCGTGAATAGTGTTCCAGAGAACCTGATCCAGATTGCCTAGATCAAAGGCGGTGGCCTGGAAGACTTCGTAGCGCAGTACCGTCTGCCTGCTCATCTCCAGAGCATAGACGATCATCACGATTGCCAGTAGCATCCAGGCAATCGTCTGTTGTCTGGCTTTCAATATGCTTAACCCTTTGCTCACAATGTATTGCCTTTACACTCGACCTTTTCTGGCCCGATGGTATACTTTCCTCAAACGGCAGAAAGCAGTCTCTTGCCTGTCTGGGATTGAAACACTATATCGTTATTATCGATTTCCAGATACCAAGACCGACCAGAATCATGAACCCATAGACAATTACGAATTCGGGCCACGTTCCGGTACGGAAGCGCCAGTGCGGGTTCGGCGGGAAGCCGTAGCGTTTCGGGTACGGCCAGAAGAGCGGGACGCCGCCTTCCGTCAGCGCGTCGGCTGCAATATGCATAATACACCCGAAGAGGACGGAGAGAAAGACCAGGTGTTCGCCTCTCACGAACTGGGCCGGGATGGCGAGGCCGCGTATTGCCAGCACGTCGGCGACCAGTTGCTCCAGCCCCAGCGCCAGCAGCGACCCCAGCGCCAGGCCGAGCAGGCTGTGAAAGAGCGTGCGATGCCCGGCGACATGCTGAATAGTCTTGCTGACCCAGCCCAGTTTCTGCCCCAGCGTGCTATGCGCGTTATCGATATCCGGCAGCAAGGCTCCCAGACCAACCATACCATAAAAGACGATTTTCTTGACCAGCAGCGTCACCGGCACTGCCGATGCCGTCATTAAGGGCGCGCCCGTGACATGCACCACGCTGTCAAGCACAACAGCCGCCGTCAAACCAACCAGAAGATGCGATCTGCCTTCCATGCAGTATTTTTCTCCTCACCATTCACGGGTTGAGAACCCGATTTTTACTGGCCCATTCTAGTGTGTTCGGGGAGAAATAGCAAGTGGATGGGATTTTGCAGAAGTTGCAGGCCACCCGCAAGAGGTGGCCTGCGGCGCATAGAGATCATCTATTTACGGGTGCATATCCTCCGGCTTCGCGCCTGTACTGGCGCTTTCGTCCTGAATGGGGTTCCAGAGCGGATAGGGGATACCGGCCAGGCGATTGATGGCAATGGCTTGCAGCGTCAGCAGGATCACGGCGGCCAGCAACAGCAGGAGCTGCCAGGGGTGGGTAAGGATGCCGAGAGAGACGATGAGCGTGGTGGCCCCCGCCGGTGGATGCGGCGATTTGAGCAGCACCATCACTCCCGCCGTCAGGCCCAGCGAGAGCGCGGCGGCGATGACACGCGGCCATGTCACGCCGACGGCCAGCGCGGGGCCGACGTTGGTTAATCCGGTGACGAGGAGGCTGAAATATCCTGCCAGCGCGCCAACGGTGTGGCCGATCAGCGTGTTGCGCGGCGCCGCGCTTGGCGCGGTCGGCGTGTAGAAAAACAGAAACGCCGTCGGGCCGAGCGAGGGAAAGATGAAGGGAGAACCGGTGACGAGGGCCAGCGCCGCCATTAACCCGATGCTGATGCAGCCGTTGATGAAGCTAAAGAGGGCCAGCACGGGCACGCGCGCGTAATGCTGCAACAGCCAGGGCAGGCGCAGGCGCGTGACAATGCCGCGCAGGATGTCCGACATCTGGCCGCCGATAGGGTGTTCGCGGTCGATGCGCCCGTATGTCAGCCGCTGTGAGACAGTCTGTTTTTTCTGCGGGTCGCTCTCTGGTCGGTCTGTATTCATTCTTATGTCTCCCTGTACGATGAATTTTCGGGTTCAAAACCGGAAATGCGCCCCGAACCATGTTACGCTATGAAAAAGTGGCTGTGTCATGCTGAGGGCAGCGAAGCATCGGTGGTGGGCCCCGCTGTTCTGTTGGCGAGCAGAGATGCTTCGCTGCCCTCAGCATGACACAGCCCGGCCACTTTGTTTCCGGCATGCCGTGTCCGCCACAATCGATAACTGCCTTATGATGATGGTCGCTCTATACGTCTGCGCGGCCAGAGAGTGACGATGAGCGCGACGACGAAGCAGAGAAAGCTGGCGAGGGCGAGATAGCCCAGCAGGGCAGAACGCCCGGAGAGCAATTCATAGAGCGCGTCTGTCACCAGCCAGAGCTGGGCGATGACGATGACGGCCAGGATGAAGACCTGGCCCTGCACGATGGCGATACGCCCTTCCAGACCAACGTAGTATGGGGCAGGCTCCGGGCCTTGCGGCCCGCGCGGCGGGCGCTGAACAGGAGGATCGTCGGGGTTGGCCTTCGGAGTGACCGCGACGACCTCGCGCAGGGGCAGCGGGACAGCCTCGACGCCAGCATTGGAGGCAAAGGTTGCCAGCTCGCGCAGTTCCAGTTCCTCGTGCGTCCGAAAACGTTCCTCGCGCTTTTCGCGCGACTCCGGCTCTTTCATGCTCATTGCGGCACCTCCCTGACTGCATAGATCATGCCATTGTGCCTGGCGAGCAGGATTTTCGGTAGCGGGCGCGTTGGTGGGCCGGCCAGCACGTCGCCGGTGGCGGCATCGAAGAGGCCCTCGTGGCAGGGGCAGTGCAGTTTGCCGTTGCCCTGGTAGACGACTGCGCACGAGAGGTGTGTACACACGTCGCTGTAGGCCACCAGCCCCTTGCCCGGTAGATTGATGAGGATGCCCTGCGCGTACTGGTCGGGGAAGTTGAAGACACGCCACTCGTTTTCGCCCAGCTCGCCCTCTCTGGCGATGGCGACCGATTGCACGTTTGGCCCACTCGGCAGGTTGCCGATGATCGCCAGCGCGCTCGTCGCCAGGAAGAGCGCGCCGGAACCGGCCAGCAGGAAGCGCAGAGTATCGCGGCGCGTCACCAGTTCGTCCGCGTCCCAGGGATAGGGAAATTCTTGCCGCCACTCTTCCGGTCTGGGCGGTCGCCGGGAATGCGGGCGCACGCCTGCTGCGTTCAGCGTTTCCGGCTCCGTCGCGGCCACCTGCGGGGTGGTCTCAAACGGCTCGTTTTTCGGGTTGATTTCCTGCACCATAGATTACTCCTTCGGGAAGTCTACTTTTCTGTCAGGCGAGGGCGGTAGCGGCACGAACGGCGCGTGTGGGGGCGCGATGGGATTGGGCGAGATAGCCGGGTCGGGCGTAGATGGCACGCGCGTTGTCCAGGGTTCTGCCGGGGCATAGCGTTGAGGGATGTGCGCCGCTTCCGCCTCTACCCAGGCATCGGCGTTGAGCGTGGCCGTTGGTTCCGGTAGATTCATGGAAACGTGCGCGCTGGCCTCCTGCGCCAGCGCCAGCAGATCCAGCGCCTCATCCTCCTGGCGCATAACCACGTAGTTGTGCGTGCGCACGCGCTGGCGACCGAAAAAGAAGGTGTTGACGGGTTTGGCCCCCTGCTTGCCGCGCCCGGCTTCCACCCACTCTTCATAGGTGCCGTAGAAAATGGCCTGCGTCGGGCAGACGGTGGCGCACATGGGGCCTTTGCCCTGTACCGTGCGATCATAGCACAGGTTGCATTTTTGCATGTAATGCCCGGCGATGTTGAATTTTGGCACGCCGAAGGGGCAGGCATAGCCGCAGTTTTTGCAATAGATGCAGCGGGCCTCATCGGCTGACTGCACGACGCCGTCCGGGCTGACCAGAATGGCCTGCGCCGGGCAGACCTGCGCGCACGGGGCCAGCGGGTCCTGGCAGTGCATGCACAGCGTCGGCGACGAGGCAACCGTGTTCTCGCGCTCCACATAATCGATATAGATCATGGTCTCGCCCTTGTGCGTATCGCACTCGCGGCAGGCGGCCATACACGAACGGCAGCCGATGCAGCGCGACGGGTCCAGGAATATGCTGCGTACCGTTTCCAGCATTGCTCTCTTCCCTTTCGTTCAGGCTACTTAAACTTCGGTGTCGGGCTGGCCTGCGCGATGGGGAGCGTGCGAAACTCCGCGCTGGCGGCGGCGAGGGCAGCCGTATCGATCTGTTTCGCCCATTCCGGCAACTGCGTGGCCCGCGAGACGGCGGCGGCGCAGACCTTATATTCGGGAATCTTCATCAACGGCTCAAATACCGGGTTGGTAAGCTGGTTGACGGCCTGCCGACCGGGATAGTGGTAGGGGATGAAGACCGTATCGGGGCGAATCGAGCGCACGACGAGGGCCGGGGCGGTCATTTCCCCGCGCCGCGTGCGCACCGTCACCCAGTCGCCCTCGGCGATGCCCAGCCGTTGCGCCGTCTCCTGGTGGATCTCCACCCAGGGATAGGGCGACATCTCGCGCAGGAACGGCACGCGCCTCGTCTGGTTGCCGGAGAGATACTGGTAGACCACGCGCCCGGTGGTGAGAACGAACGGGTATTCGTCGTCCGGCAGTTCTGCCGGTGGAATATATTCGACCGGGTAGAAGCGCGCCTTGCCGTCGGGCGTGCCGAAGCGTTCTTCGTAGAGGCGCGGCGTGCCGGGCGATTCCTCGGTCGGACAGGGCCAGAAGACGCCGTTCTGCCGCTCGATTTTCTCGTAGGTGATGCCCCAGTAATCGGCTTTCGCCCCCTTCGTGCAGAGGCGCAGTTCGTCGAAAATCTCGCGCGTTGACTGGAAATTGAAGTATTGCCCGCGTCCCAGGCGTTTCGCCAGTTCGCAGACGATTCTCCAGTCCTGCCACGCCTCACCGGGCGGGTCAACGGCCTTGTTGTATTTGATGACGCGCCCCTCCAGGCTGGTCGTTGTCCCCTCACCTTCGGCCCACGTGCTACCGGGCAGGACGATATCGGCCAGTTCCGCTGTCTCAGAGAAGAAGAAATCGGTGACGACGAAGAGATCGAGGCCGCGCAGCGCCCGCTCGACGGTATGCTGGTCGGGCAGCGAGACCATCGGGTTGGAGCAAATCATGAAGCAGGCGCGAATATCGCCGCGCAGCATGGCCGGGATCATCAGCGTGGCAGGCAGGCCGGAGTGCGGCAGCTCGCTCTCTTCGATACCCCAGACGGAGCAGATGTAGGCGCGGTCTTCAGGGTCTTCGATCTCACGTTCGCCGGGCAGTTGCGAGGCTTTCTGGCCCATCTCACGCCCGCCCTGGCCGTTGCCCTGGCCGGTGAGCGTCATATAGCCGGCGCCGGGCCGACCGAAATTGCCGGTTGCCAGGGCGAGGTTGACGGCGGCGATGCCATTCTCGACCCCCTTGCTCTGGTGTTCCAGCCCGCGTGCCGTGTAGAGCAGCGCGTTCTTTGCCCGTCCATACATGCGCGCCGCCTCGATGATCGTTTCGGGGCGCAGCCCGCAGACCTTCGCCACGCGCTCCGGCGGATACTGCTCGACCATTGCCTTCGTCTCTTCCCAGCCCAGCGTGCGCTCGCGAATGAACTCCTCATCGACCATGCCCTCGTGGATGATGACGTAGAGCATGGCGTTGAGCAGGGCGGAGTCGGTGCCGGAACGCAGGGGCAGGAAGATGTCGGCGGTACGCGCGATGGGCGTCTGACGCGGGTCGGCCACGATCAACTTGCAGCCGAAGTCGCGCGCCTGCCAGAGATAGCTGGTAATGATGGGAAAGCACTCGCCCACGTTCGCGCCGATGACGAAGATGCAATCGGCGTGCAGCATATCGCTGACCGGATTGGCCGCGCGGTCGATGCCGAGCGAGCGTTCGTTGGCCCCGGTGGCCGAGGACATGCAGAGCCGCCCGTTGTAATCGACATTGGCCGTTCCCAGCGCCACGCGCGCGAACTTGCCCATCAGATAGCACTTCTCATTCGTCATCGAGGAGCCGCTATAGACGGCCACCGCGTTCTTGCCGTGCTGGGCCTGAACGGCGCGGAAGCGAGCGGCGATGGTGTCCAGCACCTCGTCCCAGCTGGCGCGCTCCAGCGGGCTGTCTTTGCCATTGCGTCGCATCAGGGGATAAGTCAGGCGGTCAGGGTGGTTGACCGTCTGGTAGGCGGTGGCCCCTTTGGGGCAGAGCATGCCGTGATTGAGCGGGAAATCCTCGCGTGGCTCAACCCCCACCACCTTGCCATTGTGAACCTTCAGATACATGGCGCACTGCACCCCGCAATAGCAGCAGTGCGTCGGCACGTATCGCTCCACCTCTTCAGTTGATTTCCAGGGAACCGGCGGGTGCTGCCCCGAATAAAAATCGTAGGTTGCCCGCTGATCCTCTGGAAAGAATATGCCTTTATCGACACTCACAGGTTTTCTCCTCGTCGATTGTCTGATATGGTACCTGTTCGATGAATCGGCAGTGTGCGCGCTTCATCGGCACCTACAATGTTACCTCTACAAAAACTGGTTGCCGTTGCGGCCGAGGGCGGCAAGGTTGCCCTGGCTGCGCATGACTCGCTTGCAGCGCGGGCAGAAATCCTGCCACCAGAGCATGCTGGTCTCCCGCGCTTCCGCCGCCGACTGCACGGGGCTGGGCGGCTGCTCCTCCTGCTTGATCGTCATATCTGAGCGCACCAGGTAGTTTTCATCCACTTCGTACAGCGTCTTCTTCAGGTCCTGGATGAAGCGGATGGGCGCGAACGGCTGGCCGCAGCGCGGGCAGTGCTGCATCTCGGTATTCTCGCCCGTCTTCCAGTACAGTTCAATACCGGCGGTGGCCGGGCGCTCGATGATGTGGAAGAACTTGCCAAAAGGCAGCGAGATCAGCCAGAGGACAACAACCGCCTCGTGCGTCAGCGAGATGAACCAGTAGTAGGCGCCGCCCAGCCAGGCACTATCGGCAGTGAGGGCCAGACCCGTGACAACGATGGCCAGCAGCAGCGCCAGCGGCAAAATATCGAAGCGGAAACGCTGCACCGCGATCAACGCCAGGTCATGGAAACGGCGATGGAAGGCCAGCACCAGCCCGACGAGCAGCAGCAGGGCGGTGAAATCCAGCGCGTGGAAGACCAGGAAGGCAAAGAACGAGTCAACGGGATAGGTGAAGAACAACGGGAAGCCGAAGACCCAGATGCGGTACATTCCCGTCTGCGTCTGCGTGAAGCGTAGCCAGCCGAAGGTGAGCGGGAAGGTAATCAGGCAGGAGAGGACCACGCCCCAGAAAATGCACTGGTGCGTGAACCAGCGATAGAAGCCGCGCCTGCGAATAAATTGCTGCGAGAACAGGTCGAGAATGGCCGTAGGGATGAGCGGCGTGTAGCGGCGGAAGTTCTCGTAGGAAAAGAACAGTTGCCAGCTGCGCCACCAGTAGCGGAAGGTAGGCGGGCGTGCCAGCCAGAACGTGTACTTGTAGGTAATGGCGGCAACGGCAAAGATGGTGCCGACCGCGTAGCCGATGAGCGAGGCATCGAACCAGTGGAAGCCGCGCGAGCCAACGGCGATGAGCAGGGTCAGAACAAGCGCGGCGATCACCCCGGCGAGGATGGAGCGGGCGCGCAAATCCAGCCCGCGCCCGCGACGCGGCTGCTCGCTCGGTCGCACTTCACTCGCATTTCTTCTGGCGGCAAGGACGGGTTCATCCATAGCATGTCTTCCTCTCGTTGCGTTACACAAAAAGACGCATCTCTGACTTTCAAAACCCCTTATGGTTATATTGTAATGCTGACACGGGCAAAGGTTAAAGAGCAAATCTGGCTGAAAAGACAAACAACAGGATGATACTGTCTGGCGCACTTGCCTGGCAGTGACTTTTGTCACATTCTCCCGCTCTCCTATTGAAATTTATATCGTAATACGATAAAATAAGACTATGGAAAAAGACATTTCTACCGGGGAATATCAGGCGCTGGCCGAGTTCCGCTACCAGATTCGTCGTTTTCTGCACTTCAGCGAGCAGGCGGCGCGTGCTGCCGGGATTGAGCCGCAGCAGCACCAGTTGTTGCTGGCGCTCAAGGGCTTGCCCGAGGGTCGGCAGGCGACGATCGGCGACCTTGCCGAGCGAGTACAGCTTCAACATCACAGCACGGTTGAACTGGTGAATCGGCTCGTGGAGCGTGGTTTCGTTCAGCGTTGTCGCGATGAGGAAGACCTGCGTCGTGTTTTCGTCAGTATCACTTCAAAGGGAGAAGAGATATTGCGGGAACTCTCTTTTGAACACCGTGCCGAACTGCTGACAAGCGGTCCAGCCCTGGCGAAGGCGCTCAATGCGCTTCTTACTTCCTACAACGGGGAGGCGCATTCTGAGGTTATGGGAGGCATAACCCATGAGGCGGAGGATGAAGCGTAACCTTTCTGTAGCTTTTCGGTTAAGGAGAGCAAGTTGAATTTCTCATTAGCAGCCGTGTGGCGAAAAATAACCCGTATCCTGGGAAACCTGGGCAATCATGAAGAATTAGGCAAACTTGGTGACTTCACCACTGATGCGCGGGTCGTCCTCATTTCTTTGATGGCGATAGGCATTGGCGTGATCAGCGCCTTTGTGGCGTTAGCTTTGCTGCGCTTGATCGGTCTGTTCACGAACCTCGCGTTCTTTGGGCGCTGGTCAACAACACTGGTGTCACCTGTAGGGAATAATCTTGGGATATTTGAAATTTTTATTCCGGTTATCGGCGGACTGATTATCGGCCTGATGGCTCGTTACGGCTCGGAGCGCATTCGCGGGCATGGCATCCCGGAGGCTATCGAGGCGATTCTGATCAATGGCAGTAAGGTAGAACCAAAGGTGGCTATCCTGAAGCCTATTTCCTCAGCTATCTCGATAGGTACCGGTGGCCCGTTCGGCGCTGAAGGGCCGATCATCATGACAGGTGGCGCGGTCGGTTCGATGATCGCGCAGTTCTTTCACCTTTCCAGTGCGGAGCGCAAGACGTTGCTGGTAGCAGGGGCCGCCGGTGGTATGTCGGCCACGTTTGCATCGCCGGTGGCCGCGACCCTGTTAGCTGTCGAACTCCTGCTTTTCGAGTGGAAGCCGCGCAGCCTGATCCCCGTTGCCCTGGCCAGCGCAACGGCGGCGATTGTGAGACGCTATATTATCGGCATGGGACCGCTCTTTCCGGTGCCACCCCATCCGGCCTTTATCGGCCCTGGCGGCATGCTGGGCTGCGTTGTTGTTGGCCTGCTGGCAGGCGCGCTTTCTGCTCTGCTGACGGTGATGGTCTATGCTTCTGAAGATGCGTTCCGCAAGCTGCCGATTCACTGGATGTGGTGGCCTGCTATCGGTGGCCTTGTCATCGGCATTGGCGGCCTGATCTTCCCGCAGGCGCTGGGCGTTGGCTATTCTACCATCGGCGCGCTGTTGCAGGGCAATGTCACTCTTGGCGTGATTATCGGCATCCTGCTGGTCAAGTCAATCATCTGGTCAGTTTCGCTCGGTTCTGGCACCTCTGGCGGCGTGCTGGCCCCGCTTTTGATGATGGGCGGCGCGCTTGGCGGCATTGAGGCCATGTTTCTCCCGCATGAAGGAGCCGGTTTCTGGCCGCTAATCAGTATGGGTGCCATTCTGGGCGGCACCATGCGCTCGCCTTTCACCGGCATCATCTTTGTGCTGGAATTGACGCATGATGTCAACGTCCTTTTGCCCATGCTCATCGCGGTAGTCATCGCGCACGGCTTCACCGTCCTGGTCATGCGCCGCTCGATCCTGACGGAGAAAGTGAGTCGACGCGGCTACCACCTGAGCCGGGAGTACGCGACCGACGTGCTGGAGATCCTCTTTGTACGCGAAGTAATGCGCACAAATATGGTTGTCCTACCGGATACCATTTCGCTCAAGGAACTGGCACAGTCGCTGCACACGGCGCACGAAGGGAGCCAGATGCAGCGTCTCTACCCCGTCGTCAATAGCCAGGATGAACTGATCGGCGTGGTGACTCGTAAAGACTTGCAAAAATTTATCCAGGAACACGCGCAGAGCAACGAGCAGCAGAATTATACGCTTTCCGACCTGGTCAATACCCACCCGGTGGTGGCCTACCCGGATGAGCCACTGCGCGCCGTTGTCTACCGTATGGCCCAGACCGGCTATACCCGCTTGCCCGTCGTTGAGCGCGAGAATCCGAAGAAGCTGGTGGGTCTCATCTCGCTGGCGGCAGTCCTGCAGGCCAGGGCGCGCAGCCTGGAGGAGGAGCGCAAACGCGAGCGCGTCCTGCGCATGCGTTTCCTCTTCCCCACCAACCGCCCCGTCGTCAAGACGCGCAAAGTTGGCAAAGAGGTCAGCGACATCGAACCCACGCCGAGAGAGCCAAGCAAACCGCTGATGGATTAAGCTTCCTGCTACTCGTCTGGCAACCGAATCAGGATTGACTCGCCTTCCACTTTGACGGGGTAGGTGAGGATGTCCTGGCGGGCGGGGCCGCGCAGGACTTTGCCGGTGCGCACGTCGAATTGCGCGCCGTGCCAGGGGCAGGTGAGGACGTAATCGTCGAGTTCGCCCTCATTGAGGGGACCGCCGATGTGCGTGCAGTTGTCGGTAAAGGCGTAGATGGTACCGTCTACCCGTGCCAGGCAGACCGGCTCGCCATCTACCTCTACCGCCATGAGGTCACCGTCCTCTAAATCACTCAACTCGGCTACTTTGATAAAGTCTGTCATACGTTTGTCCTCTCCCTGCCATGTGCAGGGAGTTTTCCGTTCTGGTCTCTGCGGCGAATGTTCAGGGATGCTGGATACCGATGCCGACGACGGGCAGGATCGCGCCGGTCACGCCGTTACTATCGGGCGTGACGAGGAAGAGCGCGGCCTTGATGACCTGGTCTTTGCTCACCCACTCTGCTGCCAGCTCTTCAGGGGTCGGCTTCATCGCCTCAAGATTGGACTCCGTATCGACGAGGCCAGGGGCGAGGGCGTTGACGAAAATACCCGCCTGCTTGCCCTCTTTCGCAAAGGTGAGGGTCAGCGCATCGATGCCCGCTTTGGCGCAGTTGTAGGCCACCATGTTGGGGCCGGAGCTTTGCACACCGCCCGCGCGCGTGAAGTTGAGAATTTTGCCGTACCCCTGCCGACGCATGACGGGCCAGACGGCGCGCGTGCAGAGGAAGGCGGAGAGCAGGTTGTTGTTCAGTTCCGCGTTCCAGGCGGCCAGGGGCAGTTCGGCGGATGGCTGCACCTGCGTCAGCCCACCGGCGAGATTGACCAGAATGTCGACGCGCCCGTAGGCCTCTACCGTTCTGGCGATCAGGCTGTGGGCGCCCTCTTCGCTGGTCAGGTCGGCTGGCACGGCCAGCACTTTCGCGCCTTTTGCCTGCATTTCCTGCGCTCGCGCCTGCACGCGCTCGGCGCTGCGGGCGCTGATGGTCAGCCGCGCGCCCTCGCGGGCGAAAGCGTCGGCCAGGGCAAATCCGATCTGGCCAGGATGGCTGACTCCGGTCACTATAGCGACTTGATTATTTAAACGCATATGACTTCCTTTCCTCTCCTTTTTTCCACCTCTACCCGATGCACACGCTCGCTATGCGTCCGCGTCATCTTCCTCGCTGGCGGGTTTTTCCAGACCGGCGAGCGCCAGGCCGCGATGCAGGACGCGCAGGCAGAGGAAGGCGCATTTCGTGCGCGCCGGGCTGATGGGAATGCCCAGCGCCTCCAGAATGTCATCTTTGCCCAGCTTCACAACGTCCGCGACCGGCTGGCCCTCGATCATCTCCGAAAGCATCGAGGCTGAAGCCTGACTGATGGCGCAGCCGCGCCCGCGGAAACGGACAGCCGTGACGCGATCTCCCTCGATCTGCAGGTCAATCGCCAGCTGGTCGCCGCAGAGGGGATTCGAGTCCTCGGCGTGCGCGTCCGGCTGCTCCAGCGTGCCATAGTTGCGCGGGTTGCGGTAGTGGTCCAGAATGTATTCACGGTAATCCATTGACATAAGCGATCTTCCTTCGCCGACAAAACCCGTCGGGCAAGCAAAGCCTAGAAGCTGAATATGGCTAAGGCTTTGTGCAGGCCCTGTACGAGTACGTCGATTTCTTCCGGCATGGTATACACGTAAAAACTGGCGCGCGCGGTTGCACTCAGGCCAAAGCGTTCCATGAGGGGCTGGGCGCAGTGATGGCCGGCGCGAATGGCGACGCCCACTTCCTGATCGAGGATGGACGCGAGGTCATGCGGGTGAATATCGGCCAGCGTAAAGGAAACGACGCCGCCGCGCTGCTCCGCCTCCGGCCCATAGATGGTCAGTTGCGGCACCTGGCGCAGTTGCTCCATCGCATAGCGCGTGATGGCCTGTTCGTGGCGGTGAACGTTTTCCATGCCGAGCTGATTCAGGTAATCAACGGCGGCGCCGAGGCCGATGGCTTCGGCAATAGAGGGTGTGCCGGCCTCGAATTTCCAGGGCAGGTCGTTCCAGGTGGATGAGCGCAGGCCGACGGTGCGGATCATGTCGCCGCCACCCATGAACGGCGGCATGGCTTCCAGCAGGTCGCGTTTGCCATAGAGGACGCCGATGCCGGTGGGGCCGAGCATCTTGTGCGAACTGAAGCAGAGGAAATCAATATCGAGGTCCTGCACATCGACCGGCAGGTGGGGGACGCTCTGCGCGCCGTCCAGCAGAACGATGGCACCCGCTTTGTGCGCGGCAGCAATCATCTCTCTCGCCGGGTTGATTGTTCCCAGCACGTTGGACATGTGGGCGAAGGCAACGAGTTTTGGCTGCTGCTGCAAGAGTTCTTCATAGACATCCAGGCGCAGGGTGCCTTCGTCGGTGATGGGAACGAATTCCAGGCGCGCGCCCGTGCGCTGGGCCAGCAACTGCCAGGGAACGAGGTTGCTGTGATGTTCCAGTTCCGTCAGCACAATCAGGTCGCCCGCGTGAATGTTGACCCCACCCCAGCTATAGGCAACGAGGTTGATGCTCTCTGTCGTGTTGCGCGTGAAAATGACCTGCTTGCCCTGGCGCGCGTTGATGAAGCGCGCCACTTTCACCCGCGCCTTCTCCATCGCCGCCGTCGCTTCCTCGCTGATCTCGTAGACGCCGCGATGGACATTGGCATGGGTGGTCTCATAGTACGCGCTCATGGCCTCGATGACGGCGCGCGGCTTCTGCGAACTGGCCGCGCTGTCGAGGTAAACCAGGGGCTTACCATGTACCTGCCGTTGCAGGATAGGGAAGTCTTTGCGAATGTCGGGCGCCATAAACTGCGCCCCTACGTCAACCTGTTGCATATTGTTGTTCTCCAGTATAACAGGATACCCACGAGTTCCAGGTGTCCCGTATGCCAGGCCAGCCGTCCGTGTGGCGGGCCAGCCGTCCGTGTGGCGGGCCAGCCG
>CADDYT010000076.1 GCA_902810755.1 Chloroflexota bacterium | reverse complement strand
CCGCGAACAAATGTCGCGAACGCACGAGCAGTGGATGTCTTGCCGATGCCTGCCTCGCCGACAAGCATGACGAGGCTGCCCACACCGGCTTCGGCACTGGCCAGATGCGCTCCGAGCGCGTGCAGTTCACGACCGCGACCCACGAAGACAGTGGGAGAAGGGGAGGTCACGCTCGCGCCGTGAGCACCAGCTATGACATGGCCGCAGGCGCTGCAAAAGCGGGCCTCATCCAGATTGACCTGACCACAGGAAGAACAGATCGATGCCATAGCAGTAGTATAACACGCGGTGATCAGATGAAGGAACGTCATGGGGCGGTTTGAACAGCTTCCAATTTTGAAAACGCAGCAAGTCATACTTATCAAGGTAGCGGGTGTAGCGAGTCGCAAAAGGGATACGGTCTGTGAACATCCTGCCGGAGTTCCTTACGACTCTTCGAGCAGTGGGAGTTGAAGAGGCACGCCCCTTTTCTGTCGCTGTTTGCGAGGAGCATAATCGGGGAGGCGAAAGGCTCGGAACCACATCGTCTCATCCAGTTCCCAGAGCCACCGATGCCTCGAGCGATAGGGGGTCTCGAAGCGCTTGGCCTGCGGAATCGCTTTGAAGTGCTTTTTATCTGGTTGGTAGCGAACGGTATACTGGGCGAGCGGTGCCTCCTCATATTCGACGGTGAGGACATCCCTGTGCAGCCAAATCACGGCGGGATGGCGAGCCAGCGCCTCTTCCCCATAGAGTTTCCAGCGGCGAAAATGCACATATCCCAATCGATTCAAGCGGCGCAGAAAGCGGGTGGCATAAAAGATGCGGTGCAATTGCTCAGGAGTGCGCTGACGGCTTTTCTCCTGGCCGAGCACTTCCGCTGGACTGAGGCGGTGGTCATCGCGTTTGCAATGAGCCCAATGCGGCTGGGCATTGTAATCAGTCACAAAGCGCTCATGGGCCAGCTTGGCTCCCTGCCAACTCGTGACCTGTTCGAAATGCACCTGACTCATGCGTCTCATCACGTTAAAGTGAGTTTCTACCAGATTTTCCCAGCTCTGACGTGAATGGATATATTCCTTCTCGATGTCGAGGGCCTCGCAGATGGCAAGCAATTGCTTGGCACGAAAGACTCCGCCATTGTCGGTGATGAGGCGTTGTGGCGCGCCAAATTGCTCGATGGCGGCGTAGAGCACAATCAAGACACAGGCCAGGTCCTGACTTTGAAAGATGTCGCTGGAGAGAATGGCTCGCGAGAAGGCATCCATGACAGTGATGACATAAAACGAGCCCTTGATCTCAGCAATGCGATGCTTTTCGATGTAGCGGATATCGAGACACCACCGCTCATGGCGAGCAGCCGCCTTGAACGGGTGCGGCTTCGGCTGGTGTGGCTCTTTTGGAGGCGGCTTGATGCCATAGAGTTGACGATTCTCGGCCATGATGCGGCCGCAGGTTCGTGGGGGAACGGAAATGCCTAATTGCTTGAGGGCAGCATACATTCTCCATTCTCCAAGTAAAGGATTCTCCTCTTGCTTCTTGCGAATCAGGTTGCGCGTTGGCAAGTCGACACCGGTCTTGCTGGTATTGGCGTGTGATTTATCAGCAAGCCCCTGCACCCCTTCCTTGACCCAACGCGAGAGAATCTCGTAAATCGTGGGGCGCGAGACATCCAGATAGCGCGCAATCGTCGAAATACTCCAGCCCTGGGCATGTAAGCGAATCACCGCGTGATGACGCTCCTCTGGAGAGCCGATCTCGTCATAGCGCGGGAATTGTCGGCTCGTCCGCGAAGGGGGTGGGCCATCGGCCAAGACGGCTTTCACCGTATGGTGGCTCGGACGACGCCCAGCGAACTGAATGGCGCAAATGGCGCCAATCTCTCCCAAAGTGAAGTCTGCATACTCGGCCTTGAGATCCACGATGAGTTGGCGCATCGGGACCGGCAGCGACCGATGGTGATCTTCTCGCTGGGCTTTGGTGGGACGGAAGAGGCTAATCATGCCGTGCGTATCGAAAGCAGCAGCGGCCCGGCGTAAGGTACTTTCCGCTACCCCGGTCTCTTCGGCGCGTTCGGCAGGAGGGACGCCGTACAGTGTGATAGGCCTGATGCCCTCATAGAGCCGCTGCTCTGGGGTACGACACCACTGGAGGATCAGGTGGTAATTGTCGGTTCGTTCTCTGCGTTCTCTCAGCGCCTTTGACATCCGCTCACCGCCTTGTGACAGCCAAGGAGATGGTCTCACCTCTTCGGCTAGATGGATGAATCCGGATGCATTCTAGTGAAACAAACGAGTTCTTGCAAGAATCCCCCAAAAAGGGCTATTGCCCAAGAGGTAGTTGCCATCTGTCAGGGTCACTGCCCGGATATGTAAACCATCCGTGGCGAGGTTTGGGATGTTGCGAGGGGAAGCTCTTGCTGCGCATGATAAGATGAAAACAAGATGCAATCGCCGCGATGAGGGGCGCAAGAAAGGGCCTCTTTTGCTCTGAGGGTTATAATTCGGATCTTTCCTCCTGCGTCATGACGCGGTTGCATCGCTAGCGGCCCGGATCAGGGTACTGCAAGGTTGAGAAGTATTCCCGATCACTGTCAACGTAATAAGGTTGCATCGCTAGCGGCCCGGATCAGGGTACTGCAAGCAGCGAAACGGTTCAGATGTTGCCTCTTCCCTTGCAAGTTGCATCGCTAGCGGCCCGGATCAGGGTACTGCAAGTTGACCTGCAAACCGATGCTGAGAAGAAAGCTTACCAGTTGCATCGCTAGCGGCCCGGATCAGGGTACTGCAAGATTGTTTCATCTACACGGGTGAATACCAGATAGACGGTTGCATCGCTAGCGGCCCGGATCAGGGTACTGCAAGCCTGATAGTTCACCTGCGCGCCGTTTTGCGCCAGGAGTTGCATCGCTAGCGGCCCGGATCAGGGTACTGCAAGTTGTTTCGAGGATGATTCACCGGGGCTGCTGTCTCAAGTTGCATCGCTAGCGGCCCGGATCAGGGTACTGCAAGTTTCACCGCGATGTAATGCTTGGGATAGTAGCCCCAGTTGCATCGCTAGCGGCCCGGATCAGGGTACTGCAAGGCAAGTACGGCTTGACATCGTCGTTGCTTTCGCCGGGATTGTGCCGCTACCGGCCCGGTTAAGGGTACTGCAAGATTGCCGTCATGAGCGCATAATCATGGCTTTGCAGGTTGCGCCGCTACTGGTCCGGTTAAGGGTACTACAAGTGGTTTCACGTAGGGATAGGGATGCTCTGTAGGCATGTTGCGCCGCTGCCGACCCGGTTAAAGGTACTGCAAGTGCAAAGGCGGCATTCCGGCGCAAGACCTGCGCCAAGTTGCATCGCAACCAGTCCGAATCAGGGTATTGCAAATCGAACGAGGAGGGATAGGATAGGTGGCTTCAATGAGATGCAGATAGTCGAGTTCGTCGGTAATCGTCTTCTGATAGAGCCGCTTCACAATGACATTCGGCTCCTGCTGCATCACCTCCGCCAGCAGTTCCTGCTCTGATACGGCAACAGATGTCCTCAATGTTAATGGAGAATAGAGCAGGCGTGGTTCCAGCTCTTCAGCTAGCATTTGCTCAGTAAGTACATCGTCAAATACAGCGACGATTATCTCTGGGTCGTCAAAGATGGTCAGCTTGACTTGCACGAGGAAATTGTTACCTTGTTTGCGCTAGCCATACTCCGCTCTCCTTTATCGCGGCACCACCTTGACGGCGTAGATGATGTCGTCCTGCACCGCCAGTTCAATGAGCGGCAGCGGGCGCGTGGGTGGCCCGGCCAGAACCTCACCGCTTGCAGCGTCAAAATATCCTTCATGGCAGGGACAATATAATTGTTTGCTTGCCCCCTGGTAGGTGACTGCGCAGGAGAGATGCGTACACACGTCGCTATAGGCCACCAGCCCCTTTCCCGGTAGATTGATGAGGATGCCCTGAGCGTACTGATCAGGAAACTCAAAGACCTTCCACTCGTTCTCCGCCAGCTCTCCGACGCGCGCGACCGGTACGGCTTTCACCTGCGCACCCGATGGCAGATTGCCCACGATGGCAAGAACTCCGGTCGCCACGAACAGCGCTCCAGCTCCGCCCAGTAAAAAGCGCAGTGTGTCGCGCCGCGTCACGACCTCATCTTCGCTCCAGGGATAGGGGAACTCTTCACGCCATTCCTCACGCGTGGGCTGGCCCGGCATATCGATGTGTTGCGTGTCAGCGATTGAACGAACCTCATCTCCTCGCTTCTCGCGTGGACTTATCTGTTGTTCCATGACCCTTCTCCTTACGCTTGCTTTCCATGGCCATCATCGACACTGCTACTGCCGACAGGAGCCGCGGGCATGGTGAACGGCTCCGGCTCGCGCGGCGCCCACGGCGTCGGGGGAGCCGCGCGCTCCGGTATTCCAGCAGCGCCGGCACTGACCCACCGGTTCGCGTTGCGCGTGGCGGTGGCCTCCGGCACGGCGCTGCCTTTGCCTAGACTGGCTTTATCCACCAGCGCCATGATGTCGAGTGTGTCATGCTCTTCGGTCATGACAACATAGTTGCGCGTGCGCACTCTCTGGCGGCCAAACTGAAACATATTGACCGGTTTGGCTCCCTGCAAGCCTCGACCGGCTGCGACCCATTCTTCATAGGTTCCATAGAAGAGCGCCTGCGTCGGACAGACTGTGGTACACATCGGGCCTTTCCCCTGGCTGGTACGGTCATAGCAGAGGTTACATTTGCGCATGAAATGCTTCGCGATATCGAACTTGGGTATGCCGAATGGACAGGCATAGCCGCAGTTTTCACAATAGATGCAGCGCGTTTCATCCGCCTGATGCACCACGCCATCGGGACTGACCAGGATGGCTTGCGCCGGACAGACCTGGGCGCACGGCGCGAGCGGGTCTTCGCAGTGCATACACAACGTTGGCGAGGATGCCACGGTATCACCACGATCGATATAATCGATGTAGATCATGCTTTCGCCCTTGTGGGTGTCGCACTCGCGGCAGGCCGCGACGCACGAGCGACATCCGATACAGCGCGAAGGATCGAGAAAAATGTGTTTGACCGTCACCGTCTCATTTGCCATGCTCTTCCTGTTCCTTTCTTTCGCTGCTTGAGCATCTAGCGCAGGGTGGGAGTCGCTTTGACGTTCGCGATAGGTAGTTCCCGGCGGCGTTTGCGCGCCGCGAGCAGATCAGCCGCGGAAATTTCCCGCGCCCACTCCGGCGGCTGTGCCGCTTTGGCGGCGTGCGCCGCGCAGACTTTATATTCTGGAATCTTCATCATCGGTTCCAGCACTGGATTGGTCAGTTGATTCGCCGCCTGGGTGTGGCCGTAGTGGTACGGGATAAAAAGGGTATCCGGGCGAATCGAGCGCACCACGAGGGCCGGGGCGGTCATTTCGCCGCGCCGGGTGCGCACCGTCACCCACTCGCCATCCTTGATCCCCAACTCTTGCGCCGTTTGTTCGTGCATCTCCACCCAGGGATACGGGGCCATTTCCTTCAAAAAGGGCGTGCGCCGCGTCTGGTTGCCGGAGAGATAGTGATAAATGACTCGCCCAGTCGTCAGCACAAGCGGGTAGTCCTCGTCGGGTTCTTCCGCCGGTGGAATGTAGGGAACAGGATGAAAGCGCGCCTTGCCGTCTGGAAACCCGAACCGCTGCTCGTACAGGCGCGGCGTCCCTGGATGATCCGCCGCTGGACAGGGCCAGAAGACGCCGTTTTGCTCCATGATCTTCTCATAGGTGATGCCCCAATAGTCCGACTTAGCCCCGCGCGTACACAAGCGCAGCTCATTAAAAATGTCGCGTGGCGAGTGGAAGTCGAAGTACTGCCCCTTGCCAAGCCGCCGGGCCAGTTCGCAGACGATCTGCCAGTCAAGACGGGCTTCTCCCGGTGGATCCACGGCCTTATTGTATTTGACGACTCGCCCTTCCAGGCTGGTCGTGGTTCCCTCGTCCTCGGCCCAGACGTTGCCCGGCAGCACGATATCAGCCAGTTCCGCCGTCTCCGAGAGGAAAAAGTCCAGCACGACAAAGAGATCCAGGCTGCGAAAGGCCCGTTCCGCCGTGTGCTGGTCGGGCAGCGACACCATCGGGTTTGAGCAAATCATGAGGCAGGCGCGAATCTCTTGCCGCAGCATAGCAGGAATCATCAACGTGGCCGGATAGCCCGCGTGCGGCAGGTCTTTCTCATCGATGCCCCATACAGAGCAGATATAGGCACGATCCTCCGGGTCTTCAATCTCGCGGCAGCCGGGCAGTTGCGTGGCTTTCTGGCCTACCTCGCGTCCGCCCTGGCCGTTGCCCTGTCCGGTCAGCGTGCCGTAGCCCGCCCCTGGCCGCCCAAAGTTGCCGGTCGCGAGCGCCATGTTAATCGCCGCGACGCCGTTATCGACGCCCTTGCTCTGGTGTTCCAGCCCACGCGCGGTATAGATCAGCGCGGCGTTGGCGCGTCCGTACATGCGTGCCGCCTCGATGATGGCTTCAGGACGCAGCCCGCACACCTGGGCCACGCGCTCCGGCGGATAGTGTTCGACCAGCGCCTTTGTCTCTTCCCAACCAACCGTGCGCTCGCGGATAAAGTTCTCGTCGATGAGTCCTTCTTTGATAATCACATGCAGCATCCCGTTCAGCAGGGCGGAATCCGTGCCGGAGCGCAGGGGTAAAAACAGATCGGCAGTACGCGCGATCGGCGTCTGGCGCGGATCGGCCACGATCAGCTTGCAGCCGCGATCGCGCGCCTGCCACAGATAGCTGGTAATGATCGGGAAACATTCCCCCACGTTAGCACCAATGACGAAAATGCAGTCGGCGTGCAGCATGTCACTGACGGGGTTGGCGGCGCGATCGATGCCGAGCGAGCGTTCGTTGGCTCCCGTGGCCGAGGACATACAGAGCCGTCCATTGTAGTCCACATGCCGCGTTCCCAGCGCCACGCGGGCAAACTTGCCCATGAGATAGCACTTCTCGTTCGTCATCGAGGAGCCACTGAAAATAGAGACTGCGTCTTTGCCATAGTCCTGCTGAATCGCCCGGAAACGCCGGACAATCGTATCAAAAACTTCGTCCCAGCTTGCCCGCTCCAACGGGCTGTTTTTCCCATGCCGCCGCATCAACGGGTAGAGCAGCCGATCGGGGTGATTGACCGTCTGGTAAACCGTGCCACCTTTGGGGCAGAGCATCCCGTGATTGAGTGGAAAATCCTCGCGCGGCTCGACACCGACCACCTTGCCCCTGGAGACTTTCAGATACATGCCGCACTGCACGCCGCAATAGCAGCAATGCGTCGGCACATACCGCTCGATCTCGTCATCCGATTTCCAGCGCGCGGGCGCGAACTCGCCTGGATGGAAATCAAAGGTTTCTCGCTGGCGCTGCCCGCGCCGGAAGAGACCCTTATCAACCGTCATACCTTCCTCCGTTCAATGTGTCATATCTGGAATAATCAGTTTGTGATGCGTCCGAGAAGCTTTTTACAAGAAACGGTTCCCCCCAGGGTCGAGCGCGGCAAGATTGGCCTGCGCGCGCGTGACCCGCTTACAGGACGGGCAGAGGTCCTGCCACCAGAGCGCCCGTGTGGCCTGCTCTTCCACCAGCGTTCCCGTGGACTCAGGGCTTGTCTGGGCAGCAACATCTTCGCTCAGGGTATAGTCCTCGCCCACGTCGAGCAGCGTCTTCTTGAGGTCCTGAATGAAACGCACCGGGGCGAACTCCTCACCGCAGCGCGCACACTTCTGCATCTCTGTCCCTTCGCCTGTTCGCCAGTACAGCTCGATGCCAACGGTTGCAGGACGTTCGATGAGGTGGAAAAACTTGCCGAAGGGCAGCGAGATGAGCCAGAGAACGACGACCACTTCGTGTACCAGCGAAATATACCAGTAGTAAGCCCCACGTAGCCAGGTACTGTCCGCCGTCAACGCCAGGCCGGAGATCACAATCGCCATCAGCAGGGCCAATGGCATGAGATCAAAGCCAAACCGCTGCACTGCTATCAGCGAGAGATCGTGGAAACGCCGGTGGAAGGCCAGGATCAGCCCGATAAACAGCAAAATGGCGGTAAAATCGAGCGCATGATAGATGAGAAACCCCAGCGCCGAGTCAATGGGGAAGGCAAAGAGCGCGAAGCCAAAGAACCAGAGCAAGTGTTGCCCGTCTGGTGTCAGCGTCATGCGGATCCAGCCGAAGGTCAGCGAAAAGGTGATACAACACGAGAGGATCACGCCCCAGAAAATGCACTGGTGCGTGAACCAGCGATAGAAGCCGCGCTTCCTGATAAACTGCTGGGAGAACAGATCGAAGAAGGCGGCGGGAATCAGCGCCGTATAGCGGCGAAAGTTGGTGTAGGAGAAAAAGAGCTGCCAGCTCCGGCGCCAGTAGCGTCCGGTTGGTGGGCGCGCCAGCCAGAAACTGTACTTGTACGTGACCGCCGCTGCGGCGAAGACCGAGGCCACCGCGTAGCCAATGAGCGTGGCGTCGAACCAGTGAAAGCCGCGCGATCCCAGGGCAATCAGCCCGACGAGGATGGCGGCAGCAAGCAAGCCATAGAGAATGGCCTGGGTACGCAGTCCGGGAGCAAACCGTGCAGGGGAGTCTGAACTAGCTTTTCCCGGCGTATTCGTTTGCTCACCGGCGTTGCGTGTAGGCACAAGGGGATGTTCCATATCCATCCTTCCTTTCACTATCGTTTCGCGGTCTCAGCAATGGAATCAGCGATCAGGCGCTCTTCGGGTAAGAGAATACACGCCCCCGGCTGAAATGTGAAGTAGGCCCAGGCATACTGAATCAACACGAGGAGGCGGTTACGAAAGCCGATCAGATAAAAGATGTGGACGGCAATCCAGGTCAGCCAGGCCACAAAGCCGGTAAAATGCAGCGGGCCAATATCAACCACCGCAAAAGAGCGACCTACCGTCGCCAGTGTTCCCTTGTCAAAATAATGGAAAGGTCGTTTTCCTGTTTTTCCGGCTATCCGATCGGCAATCACCTTCGCCACGTAGCGTCCCTCCTGCATCGCGACCGGAGAAAGACCTGGCAGTGGCTTTCTCCGCTGGAGGACGCACGCGGTATCCCCGATCACAAAGATCGTGGGATGGCCGGGAACGGTCAGATCGCGCCCGACCTTGACGCGTCCAGCATGATCCACCTCGGCTCCCAGCCACGCCCCCGCAGGGGAAGCTTTCACGCCTGCCGTCCAGATGACCGTCTTCGCGGCAATCCACTCCTCGCCGATCTTCGCTCCACTGGCGGTGACATCGGTGACATGCACGCCGGTTCTGACCTCCACGCCGAATTGCTCCAGCCTCCTTCGCGCCTTGCGCGTGAGTCTGGCCGGAAACGTCGGAATGATCCGAGGCTCACCCTCGACCAGAATAATGCGCGTCGATGCGGGATTGATGCGCCGGAAATCATGCGCCAGCGCCCGGTGGGCCAGTTCAGCAATGGCACCCGCTAACTCAACGCCCGTGGGGCCACCGCCAACCAGCACAAAGGTCAGGAGCGCCCGGCGGTTCTCTGGATCGGGTTCGTTTTCTGCGGCCTCAAAGGCGCCAAGAATGGCGCGCCGGATCGAGAGCGCATCCGCTAAGGGTTTCAACCCACAGGCCCATTGCCGCCAGGAGTCATGACCAAAGTAGTTGCTGGAAGCTCCCGTGGCGAGGACCAGATAGTCATACGGGATGGCGTGATCTGCCGTCAGCACAAGCTGTTCTTGTGTATCGACGCCGATAACCTCGGCCATGCTCACAGAGACATTGGCTTGCCGGCTAAAAATCCGGCGAATGGGAGCGGAGATATCCTCAATGGACAGCCCGGCGGTGGCGACCTGGTACAACATGGGTTGGAAAAGGTGATGATTCCAGCGGTCGATGAGCGTGACCTGGACCGGAACCTGCCGTAATCCCTTGGCGGCTTCCAGCCCGCCAAAGCCTGCTCCTACAATGACGACGCGCGGTTGAGCCTGCGGCTGTCCGCCTGCTTTCGTCTTCGCCTTGTTTGCCGGTGTTCTCTCAACCATAGAATCTTCCTCGCTCTTGCCGTTTGCTCGTTGCGCGATCACTCTGTTTCTTTGTTTGATGGCTCACTCCTCGCTCATCCGTTTGACCTCGACCTGCCCGTTACGGATCCGCACGTCGTAGCGCGGCGCGTTGACGGTCGCCGGGCCGGTCAGCACGCGCCCGTTGCACAGGTGGAAACGCGAGCCATGCCAGGGACATTCCACGACATCGCCAGTAAGCGTTCCTTCGTCCAGCGGTCCGCCTGCGTGAGGACAGGTCGCAGAGATAGCGCAAAACTGCTTGCCCTGGCGCAGCAGGACCACCGGTACGCCGGAGACCACCACGCGATACAGTTTGTTCTCCTCGATGCTCGCTACCGGCAGCACCGCCTCGTACTCCTCGCCCGCCGTCTCCCAGGCAGTATGGTTGACGCCTGTGCCTTTGGTGAAAACCATCTCACCGCCCAGATAGCCGGCATAAAAGACGCAGACCAGCCCGATAAAACCCAGAACAGCAGCAACAATGCCATCTCCTGGGCCGGCAATGAGTCGCAGGATGAAGGAAATGAGATAGAGTAGGAAGGCGCCCGCGTTGAACAGGGCGTGATTGAGGCCAATGCGCCGTTCAGCGCCATAGGTATCGCTCCAGTCGGTCAACCCGGTCGCAATCGCTCCCAGCGCACCCAGGAGACCGGCGATCACCGCCACAAACGCCCCAAGCCCGGCCCAGGTGTCCCTGACCGGGGAAATGAGCCAGATGATATCAAAAACAGCGGTGAGCAACCATGCCGCAATCGGCACATCGGTGATCACCGGGTGCAGGGGATGGCCGAACCACGTCCCGTTGAGGAAACTTTTGAAGCGGCGTGGGGGCTTGCGATGCGTCCCAACCACCACCTTGATCGCTTCTTGCAGAGCATCGCTGACCCGCTCCGAGAAGGGTTGAGGCAGAGGCGGCGATGGTTCGGATAGGTCATGAGGTATAGCTGCAGGAGAGCCCTGTGCTTGATTGCTGTCGGTTTTCTCCATCGGATATGCTCCTTTTCGTGTTTGTCCTGGCAGAGAGTGCTTCAAGAATGGTCGCTGGCTATCTGTCGAGCTTCGGCAAACATCTGCTTGAAAATTTCCAGGCACGCCTGCCCCTGACAGGCAGCAGGCTTGACGGTCACACCCTGCTCAGGATGGTTGACGTCAACGATGATCTCCGGCAATCCCACGTTGCTGATCTGCTTCCCAGAAGGCAACACAAAGGTAGGACTCCCCTCGACATGCAGGCGTTCCCACCCCTCCTGCGCCTCCTGAAGCACCTGATATTTTGTCACGCCCCGGTCAAAATCGTCGGCAAATCGCTCCCTATCGAGTCCCACCTGTTGCGCGAGGTCAAGCAGAACGTGGCGCAGCGAGATGCAGCGGCTCTCGGCGAACAAGGCGACCCGGATGGCCCAATCGAGGTCATCGGCCAGCACGAGGCTCTGCCGTTCCGCGCACTTGACGG
This sequence comes from Chloroflexota bacterium, assembly GCA_902810755.1. The sequence goes on along the minus strand of CADDYT010000076.1, from coordinate 15,865 downwards.
CCTCGAAGGCCGGCCACATCGTGACCGGCCATTCGCTCTCCGGTCGCTGCCAGGGTTGATAGGGGATGTCTGGTTCCTCGCGCACAAGATAGGGCAGTTCCAGGGCGAGCAGGGGTTTGGGCGTCGGTTCCCGATTGACATACTCCAGCGCCAGGCTTTTATGCTCGATGACGATAGTTTCGCGATACTCCTCGCGCAGCTTGCGCAACCGGTAGGCGCTCACGTAGGCATACGGACAGGCAAGGTCTGCGTACATGGCAATAGAGATGGGGGTTGTCATGACGCTTATCTTTCCCCTCCCTCAGCTTCTTCAAATGTTCCCTTATAAGTCACGACGCGCCCCCACAGACTTTTGGTTCCCCACAGGCCGGAGCGCAGGCATTCGAGCTGCACAATCTGGCTGTGATCGACGAACAGATTGACATCAACGCCGTAGTTTTTGACGTACCAGGCAAAAACTTCCGGGTCGGCGGCTTCGAACATAACCTTCTCCAGTCCCAGTGCATCGATAATGTGTGCAGCGGCGTCGGTGCGCCACGTCTTCACATTCTCGGTGATGCCCTCGGACTCGATCATGATCAGATAGGCCCCCGCTTCCAGAAAACGCTTAGCCTGAACAATGGTCCAACCCACGTCGCGCGTCCCCTCGGCCTCCAGTTCCGTGATCGCCGTAGCCCCGCCCGCTCCGAACTGGATGCCCACCTCCGGTTTCGCTTTGAGTCCAGTTTTCTGCACGCGCTCCACCAAGCGCAGCCAGTCATCGATAGGAATGGTGATAAACCCGCTGGAGATTTCCAGGATGTCGAAGCCCACGTTGCGGCATTCCTGGATATAGCGTGGCACCAGTTCCGGCTCCTGTGCCAGCACATGCTCGATAAAGCCGCCGGTAGAGACCAGGATGTTGTAGCGGTGGGCCAGGTCGATGATCTCGGTGAGCGCGGGCCTGGGCATGAGCGTAAACGACCCGCCGGCGAACTTGAGCGAGTCCACGTAGTCGCCCATCGTCTCTAACACATCTTCCAGGTAGCGTTTCCCCATTGGAGTATAGTACGGGCCGCGAATCTCGGTGAGGCCGTGTGTCCGTGGTTTGCTCTCGCGCTCATTCACGCGGAGAAATGAAAAGGCTCGTTCACTCATAGAACCTGCTCCTGCTTTCCGTTCTGGTTTGCTGGTCGTCCGATAGGAACCACCACGTTTCATACACATCGTATTACGATATGATTCTAGCATAGCACGCCACACCCGCAAATTACGGCTCGCGCAATCACAAATTCATCACAATCTGGTACAGCTGCGGCCAATCGCGAGCAGGGAGTACTTGCTGGCTTCCATGAGACGTTCCTCAGCGGTTTGTCCCGGAGTGCCAAGATCTGATTGTGACCGATTCGTGATGAAAGTCGCATCTTTTTTCAGGAAGTGGTGGGTATACTAGAACCAGAAAAGTATATCGTTTTACGATGTATCTAGATGAAAAGCTCGCGGGCAATAGTGGACAGACCCACTTGAGCCAGGAAAGGAGAAGCGCATGCAAGAACAGGTGAAACAGCAGCCTATCCCTCTCAAGGTGTACCGCACCGCCGAGCGCCTGATGGTAGCGGCGCCGATGCCGGGGCTGGAACCGGAGGACATTGTCGTCGAGGTGACGCCCGACGGCCTTCTGTCGCTTCATGGCGAGCTGCGCGGCAGACTCAAGGAGATCAAAGAACTCCTGCTCGATGAATGGAGCGCGGGAGCCTACCATCGCGAGCTGGCGCTGGCCGCGCCGGTCAACGGCACATGCGCGAATGTGACGTATGGCAACGGTGTCCTCCTGGTCACGCTGCCCATCAGCGACCAGACGCTGCCGGCACGCCTCGTTCTCAAGCGTGTGACTCCGACACACGGAAGACGCCGGGGGAATGCCGGGCATCCTCCCGTGTGTCTGGAGGCATGATAGTGGCGCTGGCGGACGCGATACCTCGGCTCCCTTTCTCCGTGATACTTCGGGAGGCCACAGTGGTGTCCGGAAGCGTACTTCATCCCTGGAAGGATTGATTGTCTTATGAATCAGATCGAGGAAAAAACGATTGAAGCAACAACACAGAACTATCCACAACCGGTGAGCGCAAGAGAGCAGCCGGTTGCTCAGACGCTCCCGCGCGTGGTGATTATCGGAGCCGGATTTGGAGGATTGCAGGCCGCGCGCGCTCTGCGCCACGCACCGGTCCAGGTAACGGTGATTGATCGGAGCAATTATCATCTGTTTCAGCCGCTCCTCTACCAGGTCGCGACAGCGGATTTATCCCCCGCCGATATCGCTGCCCCGATTCGGAGTATTCTCCGAAAGCAACCGAACACGTCGGTGATGCTGGCGGAGGTGACCGGCGTGGATACAGTAAACCAGCGCGTTCTCATGCACGAGCGTTCGCTGCCCTATGATTACCTGATCATTGCCACCGGCGCGCGTCATAGCTACTTTGGACACGATACCTGGGAACCCTTCGCGCCCGGCCTCAAATCCATCGACGATGCCGCATTGCTGCGCCGCAAGATTCTGCTGGCCTTTGAGGCGGCAGAAATCGAACCCGATCCTGAAAAGCGCCAGGCACTCCTGACATTTGTGTTGGTAGGAGCCGGGCCAACCGGCGTCGAGATGGCCGGGGCGATCGCCGAACTGGCGCATAAGACGCTGGCCCATGATTTCCGGCACATCGATCCGCGGACGGCGCGCATCCTGCTTGTGGAGGCGACTTCGCGTATCCTCCTGACTTTTCCGGAGGCGCTGGCAAAAAAAGCCGAACGTGCGCTCACACGCCTGGGCGTGGAAGTTAAGACGTGTTCTCCTGTTGAAGCTATCGACGGAGACGGCGTGGTGATAGCCGGCCAGCGGGTTCCCGCGCGGACGGTGATCTGGACGGCTGGCGTTGCCGCTTCTCCTGCCGGTCAGTGGCTTGGCACCGAGGTGGATCGCGCCGGGCGCGTCAGGATCTTGAACGATCTCTCCGTTCCCGGTCAACCCAATGTGTTTGTGCTTGGCGACACGGCTCGCCTGGCCCAGGATGATAAACTGCTGCCGGGAGTCGCGCCGGTGGCGATGCAAGAGGGACGCTATGTGGCACAGCTCATTGCGCGGCGCGTGGCCGGCAAGCAAAGCAGCCCACCGTTTCGCTATCACTCGCGCGGGAATCTTGCGACCGTGGGGCGATCCTTCGCGGTGGCCGAGATTGGGACTTTCCAGTTGTCCGGCTTTCTTGCCTGGATCATCTGGCTGGTTGTGCATATCACCTATCTGATTGGTTTCCGCAATCGCCTGATAGTGCTGTTTCAGTGGGCCTGGGAGTATGTCACTCGCCAGCGTAGCGCACGGCTGATTACCTGCGAACTTTCTGCTGAGGAAGCATCTTGCATGAGCCAGTCACGGCGCGGGTTATAGCGTAGCGGCGCAATTGATCGCGCCGCTACGCGATTTCACCGGATTTGATATCACCGGAGGGAGCTATGAAAACAGTCACGCTCAAGATTCGGCGCTTTGATCCCGATGGAGATAGACGCCCCTATTGGGCAACATACCGGGTCGAGGTCGAAGAGAACGATCGGGTGCTGGATGCCCTGCAGAAGATCAAATGGGAACAGGATGGCTCCCTTACCTTTCGCCGATCATGTGCGCACGGCGTGTGCGGCTCCGATGCGATGCGCATTAACGGGCTGAATCGGCTGGCCTGTAAGGTTCTCTTTCGTGACGTAGGAGTGAAGGTAATCATCGAACCGCTGCTGGCTTTTCCGGTGATCAAGGATCTCGTGGTTGACCTGGAGCCGTTTTTCGCTCAGTACGAGAAGATCAGGCCCTATCTGATCAACGATGAACCGCCTCCACTCACCGAGCGCCTGCAGACGCCGGAGCAGCGTGCCCGCTACGATGAAGCCACAAAATGTATCCTGTGTGCATGTTGTACCTCGTCTTGTCCGGTGACCTGGGGTAATCCCGCATGGGTTGGACCGGCGGCCATTGTCAATGCTCATCGCTTTCTCTTCGATAGCCGTGATCAGGGAGGAAAGTTGCGCCTGGATATCCTCAGCGACCGGTTAGGCGTGTTCCGCTGCCGCACGGTGTTTAATTGTACCGAATGCTGCCCGCGGGGCATCCCGGTCACCGATCTGATCGAGCAGGTCAAGCGGGCTGCGCTCTAGGGAGATACAACCGGCCCATAGCGCCATCGTCTCTGTGAAACGTCCGAACAGCTATCGTGGCTACACCCAGGAATGTCCTGGAGGAGGGTATGATGGAGAGAACCCCGGCAGGAGATCAGTTGGCAAAGCAGAAACTCGCAGTATTCGAGCAACTGCAACCTGAATTCGAGGCCAGTTTCCGCTTCGTGCAGGAAGTTCATGGACAGCGACGCTTCTCTACCTTTCCCGTGGCAGAGACGGTTCGCTATCTCCATGCGCTCTGGGTCTGTGAATGCAAGGATCGCCTGTTGAGTGTGTATAAGAACATTGAGCGGTATGAGGGCAACCAGTGCCTCGCTCTCTTACGCCGCTGGCAAGAAGGTGAGACCGCTGACGTAGTCGCCTTCCTCCATCGTAAATTGGATGGGCTGCCCTTTGCAGAATTGACGCGCCAGATAGAGCAGGCTAGAATCGTCCATGCCGATGATGGCTTAATGCGACGTCTCGTGCATGGCCGCCTGGTCCTGCTCAACCGGACGATGAATTTCCTGCGAGCTTTAGACGCCATCTTTGCCCTGTCAGATGATGACTTGAGGGAGCAAGTGCGAGCAGCTTGTGCGCACTATGGGCATCGCCCTGATCAGATCGAGCAGCAACTGGCGGAGATGGAAAGCCTGCTCTACTGCTATGTCCCTCATCCACTCCTGGCGCAACGGAATATGGTCGTCATGAATACCCTGGGAAGACACGTCATGATACTGCCCACTGATCGGCCAGGCGAACGTTCGTGGAAAGTAGTAGTGCCAGCGAAGGCCCCGCGTTCTTTTGCTGAGCAGGTGATCGCAGGCTACCTGGAACTGGTGTCACCGACGCACAACAACCTTAAGGCGCATCGCTTTATTGATCATCCTGAATGCGGTGAGAGAGTTCAGGGGGCACTCACAAGCATCGTCCCCACGAAAGGACCATATTGAGGAGAAGCAAGCAAGCTCCTTTTCTCCTGAATGAGCGGGCTGCGGGAGGCGTTCCTCACGCCTGGCTCCCTCTAGGTCGCCAGGCGCGAGCGCCCCGCTGGAAGTCTACGCTCAGCACGCACATCATGATAGTACTCACGCCAGATCAGGCGATGAACACCAAGATAGTAGGGCAGGCGATTGAGATAGGGCAGATAAGGGAAGAACACCAGCAGCGCTGTCAGCACCGCCATCGTGAGCCAGACCAGCGCATCCCCACTCGAGGAGGTATTGTACGGTGGAATCTGGTACCAGAAGGTATAGAGCCAGAGCCACGCCTGCCCAGGGTAGTTACCCGTCTCATTCATCATCCCCCATTGCGATCCCAGCAAATTGAGTTGCTGCGCTTTGGCAGGCAACGCATCCTCCGACAAGAACAGCAGCGGTTTGGTAAAATCGTTCTGGTAGAATCCTCCACTGCGGAGCAACAATCCATCCAACGCGCCGCTGGTTCCTAAGGTCAGCAGATGATCCATCATGGTAGGCAGCGGGCCATAGGTTCCCGGCGGGACGAGGACATGACCATTGCTGGCCGTGGCTTTCCCCAATGCGGCGGTATAGCTCTTTTCCCAGGCGGCTTGTTGTGTGGCGCTGGCGCGCGTAAATCTCTGGAGCGCCGCTGCCAATGAGGGGTCTGTCTGTGCGGCAATCTGTAAAGGTTGGAGTACATAGGTCTGCGCGGTATCAATCGGGATGGTCACGCCGGCCAGTTCTTGCAGCGAAATCGGTCCCAGGGATTGCACCGAGCCGGTTCCGTTGTTGTAGGGCGGTCCATACTGGGCAATTGTGCTTGAGCCGCTGAGTTCTCCCAGCGCTGTTGTGACAAAGCCGACCGGGTTTTGCCGGGCATACTGCTGAATCGTCAGGGGTGGATCATCGGGAGAAGAGAGAAAGGCGGCAAGCAGCACCACCAGGACGAGTACTCCAAGCAGCGCTACTCCTCCCTCCCCCACCAGATCATATGGCATCATCCGCACTCCCCGGTAGTAGCGGGCCTGATCGGATATCAGCGGCCGCTGCTCACCTCCAGCCGGAGGGGTCTTCGGGCTGGTTGGCTTGTGCCGCGCGTTTCTCCATACCGTTTCCCGATTGCGTTCTTCCTCTCGCGTCTGGGCATAGGGACGGACCACTCCCCGGATGCGGACTTGCACGATATGGAAGCCGACCAGCAAAACGACACACAACGGAAGGATCAAAACGTGAAAGCCATACATCTGCCCGAAATTCATTAAGTTGAAGAACGCGCCGATGCCAATCGCATTCATCGCGTCCTTTCCCTGCACGGCGATCCACTGCGCGTCAAGGTTGGTCTGAGAAAGATAGCCGGTAAAGGCTGTCCCAAGAGCGACGACGAAGGTAATAGCGCCAACAACCCAGGTGAGCCGGCGTCCATGTCTCCATGCGGCCTTGAAGAACTCCGTCCACAAATGCAGCGTGAGCGAGAAGAAGAAGGCTTGCGCGCACCAGAAATGGAGACTATTGACGAAATGGCCGGCAGGACTGGCATGCCACCACTGCGGCCCAAAAGCCGCCAGAATGATCCCAGAGAGAATAAGCAACACCAGGCTGGAAAGAGTGATTACGCCGAAAAAATAGGCGGGGGAGCGCACGAATGCTGGTAGCTGGTCTGGAAGCAGATCCTCCAGGGGCATCCAGGTACGCACTCGTTCCCGAATGGCAGTGGTCAGGTTCATGGATGTACCTCCGTATCAGATGTTTCTCTCATGGCTGTTCCACTCGTTTCCGCGGACGCTTCAATCGTGGTGAGCCGCCGTTTGGCTGGCCGACGTAGGGTGACGGCGAGGACAAAAACCACGATCAGGAGCGCGATCACAATGAGATTCGCAAGCGAGATCAGGATAAAGCCGATATGCAGATATTGTGCGAGACCTCCCATAAGACGAGTTCCTTTCTGTAAAATCCCTGTCTCTCACGTGAGAGGATGTGAGAGACAGGACGTTATTATGTCGGAAGACGAGAGATCAACGCGTGATTTCTTCCTCAATTTCATATCGTGTCGTCACCGGGGACACTTTTCTCAGCAAGTTGATTACCGGGCAGTAACGGGTCGTAGACAACTCAATGGCCCGCTCTACCGCCTGCGGATCGATGGCGATTCCTCTCACGCGGTAGAGGACTTCAAACTGTGTGTAGATTCTCGGATGCTGCTCTGCCCGGCTCCCCTGGACCTCCACACGGAGGCCACTCACCCGCTGGCGCTTTTTGCGCAGGATCGAGATGACATCCATCGCCGTGCAACCGGCCATCGCCAGCAGAAGGAGGCGGTGTGGTTGTGGGCCAGCGCCCGTTCCCCCAACATTCGCCTCGGCATCGAGGTCGAAGCGCATGCCATCAATGGCCCCGGCAAAGTGCATTCCTTCCACAAGCGTCGCAGAGGCCGATTCCAGCTCCCGATGATCGTTCCCTGTATCCATAGAAACACCTCCTTTGTTCCTGCCCTGTTGCCTTCCTGCCTGACGCAACGGCATACAGGGTCTCATGCGCGCTGTTTTTGCCCCTCTTTCGCGTGAGCCAACACCGGCTCTGTATATGCTCTATAGAAGTCTGGTCGCTTCAGTTCCAGCCAGCGCAGGGGAGCGAAAAGGACCCCCGGCAATGGCAGATCCGCCGTTCTCGCCCGCACGATGGCTACCGCGGCTTCGCCATCTCTTCCGAGTAAGGCGCAGGCCAGGCTCTTCCAGAAGTGCGCGTGTCCCAGGCTCTCATCCAGCAGGATCGCCTGCTCGAGTTGTGCCAGGGCCTCTTCCGGGCGCTCGCGCAGGAGGAGCGCCATTCCCCGGCAGACATACGCCGTGTACTGGTGCGGATTTCTCGCTGCTATGGCTTCCAGGCGTGCCGGGGCTTCTGCATCAGGTTCTTCCTGGCACATGCCGGCCCATTCGAGGAGCAAGCCAACATGCGCATCCTCGGGGTTGTATCGGAGGCTGCTACGGAAGTTGGCTCTGGCCTGATCAATCTGCCCCATTTCCAGCAAAACGTGGCCTCTCGCCGCGTAGACCTGAGCCTCGTGCGGCTGTAAGGCAACCGCCCGATCCAGGCACTGGATCGCGCGTTCATAAGCCCCAAGCGTGCACAGGGCCAATCCCCGCTGCACATAAGCCTGGGCATCGGTGGCATCTGCCGCGATCGCCTGATCGAAACTGCCCAGGCCCCGCTTACGTTCAATAAACCCCTCATAGACGACGCTCCGAAGCAGCACCAGTCCATCAAGAAATGGATCAAGCAAAAGGGCGCGTTCAATATCTGCCAGCGCGCGCTCTTCATCTCTCATACGAAAGTAAGTCAGTCCGCGATAGGCATAGGCAAGCGCATGCTGAGCATTCAGTTGCAAAGTCTGGTCGAAATCCGCCCGCGCCTGCTGATACTCGCCGCGCGCGTAAGCGGTCATTCCTTGCAGAAGATGTGCTTTTTCCGAGAAGGGAGTCAGCGCAAGGGCCTGCTGAACATCCTCTGCTGCCTGCTGGTATGCCCCGCGAACGAAGGATGCTTGCCCACGGTCTTGATAGAGAGAAGCCAGGAGCGAGGGGGAAAAGCGCGAAGACCGGTTCACCGCCTCTAACAGATCGGTCACGGCCACAAACCATTCCTCGCTGGCACGCTCCGTCTCAAGATAGCGACACAGCAGGTCGAGGATATGCCCGGCGCTGCTCGTTCTCTGACCCTGATCAGGTTTCTGGCGAAGTTCCCGCGCCAAGGGAGCAAGATTCAATGGCTGGCCGGTGCTGCGCGTCATCATCAGGGCGTACTCCACCGCGCTCATGGCACTGGCCTCATCTGGAAGCAAACCAAACTGGATGACCAGCGCCCGCGCCAGTTCCAGCCACCGGTCCGAAAGAGCGGGCGTCACCTGTGTTGCTTTTGTTGCAAGCAGACGGTCAAGCTGCCGCCGGTAATAACTGGTCAATCTGTGACGGGCCGCGTAGTAGTCACGCGCGGAACGCTGGAAAAATATCTGGTTGAACACGTCCTGGGCCAGGGGGTGAAAGCGGTGTCGTCCATCTGCGATACCGTGCTGGACAAATGGGAGCGCAGTCAGCCAGCGATAGAGGCCAGTTTGTTCATGTTCAGGCACAAAGGAAAAGGCAGCCAGATCATCTTGCTGAAAAGCATGAGAAAAAAGAGCCGTGTGCCACAGGAGCTTTTGCTTGAAGGGCGGCTGTCCTGCTAACGAACGTGAGATAGTGGTCACGAGATCGGCGTCCGGATCGATAGTCACCTGTGAGTCTATCGCCAGAAGGCTTAAAGAAAGCGGGAGACCCCCTGAAAGTTTCCAGATTCTGGCGATGTGAACCTCCCTGGCTACACCCTGCGCGGCCAGGTAAGCGCGAGTTTCATCCTCCGTAAACGGCGCAAGCGGCAGAGCAGCAATGACTTGCTGGGGAAGCGCCGGGAAGGCGATCGCTTCACGTCCAGCGACAATGAACACAATCTGCTTGCTCAGAGCAGCGCGGAAAACGTGCTGAAGCAGCCAGTCAGTCGTTTCAGTGGTTGACGGCTCAATACCATCAAGCAAAAGGATCACTCGCCGCGCTCGCTCGTTGTGTTGAGAAGAGACCGGGACTGGTGCGGTTGTTAGCCAGTTCAGGTCCTCGACGAATGCCCTGGTCAGTTCGCCGATTGGCTCGTCAGGCTCTTTGGCACTGAGAGAAGGATCAAACGATGGAGGAAGAGACGGCAAAGACGCGCCGGCGGCTTGAGAGGCCGTTTCATAGAAGCCCCCGATCACGGGTATGCCTCTAATGCTTGAGCGCGACAGGTCTGTCACGAAACGGGCAAAGGCCGAGCGCGGAACCTCTTGCTCATGATGCCGCTTTTGTTCCTCTTTCTTGGTGCGAATGAGCGCGGTTTCAAAGGCGGCAAGAGGATATCCAGCCATGCGAAATTGCACAGCGCACTGCTCCATGATCTGAACGGGCGTTGCCAGGTGTTTATCGATCAGGGCCATCAGGCAAGCATCTTTGAAGCGAGAAGCGCGAACCTCGTCCCGGAAGTGTCTGAGAAACGTCGATTTGCCCACCCCGGCAGCACCAGTCACCGAGACAATCGTGTACGCAGGCTCGTCCACCTCGAGAAGATGCTGGAACAAGAAGGATCGTTCGTTGGATCGGCCAATAATTTCCATCATAAATCAGTCACCATTCCCCTCTCTTGTCTTACTCTGGTACGAGGACGAGTTTCCCAAATAATCCCTCATCGCGAGAGAATCCCCTGCTGGTACAACTTCTCGAGCAGTAAATGAAAATAGACGAAGCCGGCATAGGGTTGCCATGACGAAGTGACTTCTCTGACCGTTTCATAGGAAGGTTTTTCCTCAAGCTGGAGGAGCCGCTGTAAGTTCTTTTGCGCGCCGACATCATCGCCGGGAAACGTGTCCAGCCTTCCTAACCCTCTCAGCAGGACATATTCCGCGCTCCAGCGTCCAACGCCCCGTATCGGTGAAAGCGCGGCTTGTACCTCCTCATTGGTCATGCTGTCCAGCAGGGAAACGTTGCGCTGGCCGCTCACCAGGGTTGTTGCCAGTTCAATAATGGCCCGCGCTTTTTGACGGCTGAATCCCAATTGCTTGAGGTCTTCGACGGAAGCGCCGGCCAGCGCCTCCGGCTCTGGAAATGCACAGTGCGCCGGGTGATTGTCATCAAACTTCATGCCATAGGTTGCGGTTAAGCGATTGAGCAGCATCAGGCCGACATCCAGGCTCACTTGCTGACAGGCAAACGCATTGAGCAGAGCTTCAAATACACCAGGAAAGCGCGGCGGCTTCAGCCCCAGGAATCGCCTGGCGAGAGGAGACAGGAGCGTATCATTCTCTACCAGGGTATAAAATCCCGTGACATCGATCTGGAAGCCGAGCAGATGCTGGAGCGATTCCCTGATTGTGGATAATATCTGTTCAACAGGCGCGGGACTCGCGACCGTCACCAGCAGTTCTGGAACCGGCGCGGCTTGGCGCTGCGAGACACAGACCTTGACTGGCCGGTGATCGATTACCAGGACGCGCGTATAAGTTGTGCCATCCCACCGATCGATGGCATTGCTCGCTCTTCTTCGCAGCGCCCACACTGTGAAATCTAAGCGAAAAGGAGCGAGCGGGTGGACAAGGAAGGATTCCTGGATCAAAGGCGTCTCTATCATTGGAGCTTCCTCTGTTGGCGCTCGATACACTGGAACAGCGTCTGGAAGGAATCAATAAACTTCTGCACCCCTTCCACCTGCAACTGCCGGGTGACCTGATCGTAGTTGATCCCGACTTGCTCCAGAGCGGCCAGGTCAGCCTGTGCCTGGGAAAGGTTTTCTTCCAGGGAAGGAGGCACCCGGCCATTTTTGAACATTCGATTACTCACGATACTACCTACGATGAGCAGATGCAGCAGTTGCTGCGCGAGGGCAAGGCTCCCAAAGAAATCTACGAAGCGCTGGCAATGACCGACGAACGTATGGTTGCCGACCTGCTCCGTCCCGTCTATGATCAGACACACGGGCAGGATGGGTTTGTGAGCATCGAAGTCTCCTCTTACCTGGCGCATGATACTGAGGGGACGCTCGCAGAGGTGCGCCGCTTCTGGCAGGCCATTGATCGGCCCAATCTGATGGTCAAGATTCCGGCCACGCCGGCGGGTATCCCCGCCATTCGCCGCGCGCTTGCTGAGGGGATCAATATCAATATCACGCTCATTTTCTCCATCGAGAATTACCGGCAAGTGGCCGACGCCTATCTCGACGCCCTGGAGGAGCGCCGAGCCGCTGGTAAAGATATCAGCCACATGGCCTCGGTGGCGAGCTTTTTCGTCAGTCGCGTAGATGTGCTGGTAGACCACCTGCTCGAGGAGAAGATCAACGCCACCAGCGATCCCACCATGCGGCAGCAACTCACGGCACTCCAGGGCCAGGCGGCCATTGCCAATGCCCGCCTGGCGTATCAGGAGTTCAAGCGCATGTTTGGCGGTCCGCGCTTCACGGCACTCAGAGAACATGGCGCGCGTGTCCAGCGTCCCTTATGGGCCAGTACGGGAGCAAAAAATCCGGCCTACCGCGATGTGCTGTACGTCGAAGAACTGATCGGCCCCGACACCGTGAATACCATGCCGCTCAAAACGATCGAGAGCTTCCGCGATCATGGTGGGATTGCCCGTCGCGCCTGAAAGGCCATCTTCCTCGATCAGGCGTTCAAAGGCGCCAGAGCGCAATTGGCCCCGGTCAATGTCATCAAGCCAGACGCTCTGTCCCAGCGCCTTGAGTTCCACGAGTGGATTGGTCATAGAACTACCTCCTTTTCCCGACAGGCACTGCGATGCCGAACGCACAGAGATCACCCTTGTGCGTTGTTATTGGATTTACTGTGTGCTATCTGCGGACTGCTCTTCGGGAACCACGGTGCGGAAGCTGATCGCCAGCCGGTTCCAGCCGTTGATGGAGATGATCGCCAGCGTCAGGTAGACCAGCTCTTCGTCAGTGAACTGCCCTCGCACCTGCTCATACACCTCGTCCGGCACATGGTCAACGGAAACGATCGTCACCGCTTCCGTCCAGGCCAGGGCGGCTCGCTCCCGTTCCGTATAGAACGGAGCCTCGCGCCAAGCCACCAGTTCATATGTAGATTGATTCAATACGCGCATCCATTGATCTGCGAGGCCCGCACTTTCACCAGTTCAATCAGCAGTGGCTCCTGGCTGGCGAGAGCGGAAGAGCGGACCAGGTGGTCTAAGCTGCCCATCGCTCTCCCCACGCCGGAAACGATGTGGCCGTAATCAAGTCGTGGTTGCTTCTCCATAGAGATTGCCTCCTGATGAAAAATATGCCTTCATGCCAGCTCTCTTGCTGTGAACGCATAGCGCAAAAATAGGTGGTTCCCGCCGCGTTTCACGCTGATAAGCGTTCCCCACAGCGGATGATCCGGCGCAAAGATTTGACCCATGACAAGTCCAGGCCGCTCCACGGCGTTGTCTCGACCGGCGATCTGCGGGGCGAGCGTCAAGAAGAGTTCATCCGACAACCCCTCCGCCAGAAAGATTCCCAGCACTTGCGGGCCGCCCTCGACCAGAATGATGCGGCACTCGCGGTCTCTGCACACTGCCTGGAGCATCGCCTGGGCGCTCAGCGAGTCGGTCCCTGCTCCACCTGCAAGGTGGACGGATGCTGGAAGATGGTGCGCAGCGAGGCGCTGTCTGCCCTGCGCTGTCGTGACTATCACGACCGGGATGTCGCCCGATTGAAAAACGGGAAGAGTCAGATCGATCTCACCATGTGCCGTCACGATCACATTCACCGGCAATGCGGGCTTCCCCAGGCTCATGCGCAAACGCTGATAGGCCGGGGCAAGCGCGGAAAAAATATGCTGGGCCGTCCAGCGATGATGCGGGACGGCGCGGAGCGTCCCGGCTCCCACAATGACAGCATCGGCCACAGCGCGCAGCAGCCCCATCACCAGGTGATCGTGGTGATTAAACCCGCTAATTGGCCCACCGCCCGCCTGCCCAGGGACGTTCAAGGTCACGACGCCATCAAGCGTGGTGACAAAGTTCCCAATGATGTATGGCCGGCCTTGATACGCCGGGAACTGGAGACGACCATAGAGGGCCGCCAGTTCGGGCGGCAGCGGCAGGGTGCTGCCATGCTCCACCTCATAGAGTGAGTCCAGTGGGTCGAGGATGCTGGAGTTCATCGGCGAACTCCACAGACGGTAAAGAACTCATCCCGCAGGGCTGCATTCTCATCATAGGCCCCGCGCCAGAACGTGGTGCGCGTCAGTGGCGCAATTGCGCGCACGCCGCGCATCTCGGTGCAGAGATGGTGGGCTTCGAGATAGACGGCGACCCCGTGCGGTTCCAGCATTGCCTCCAGCGTGTCGGCAATCTGCTGGCCGATGCGCTCCTGCACCGTAAAGCGCTTGGCAAAGAGCCGCACCAGCCGCGTCAGTTTGGAAATGCCGATGATATGCTCATGGGCAATGTGCCGACGTAGGCATGGCCGTGGAACGGCAACGCGTGGTGTTCGCACAGCGAGTAAAAGTGGATGGGTCCCTCTACCACCTGGCTCAGGCGACAGTCCGGTCCGCCCCGGCATTCGGTCTCGAAGACGGTCAGCAACTTGGGGTCGCCCTCGTAGCCCTCGGTGGAATCAAACATGGCGCGCAGAAACCGTTTGGGCATCTCGCGCGTGGCCGGCGTATCCAGGTCTAAGCCAAACGCGGTGAAAATCTCCGTCATATAGCCTTCATAGCGGCGCATCTGCTCCTCTGACAGGTGGCGGCGGTGCAGGTGCATCGCTTCATGCAGGCGTTCGTCTTCCAGTTCTTGATCAAAAGACATCATCGTTCTCCCTTATCAGCCGTCGATCACTGGCTCCCGCTTCGTCCTCAGCCATCCTGGAGCAGATCACGCAGGACGACAGCATTATTATACACGGTATCGTGTGCTGCAAACACCAACGTCACCGGCTCGCGTTGCGCAAGGTCACGCAGCGTTGCCAGCGCCTTCCGGGCCGGTTCGGCTGCCAGTTCTGCCTGGTAGCGCCGTCGAAACTCCGCGAACTTCTCCGGATCATGCCCGAACCAACGCCGCAGGTCGTGGCTCGGCGCAACTTCCTTGAGCCAGAGATCGATATGCGCTCGCTCTTTGGCGAGGCCACGCGGCCAGAGCCGCTCCACCAGGACGCGGGTTCCATCACCCGGCCCCGATTCGTCGTAAACGCGCTTCAACCTGATCACCATGCTCTGCTTTGTCATACGGCTCCCTCCTTCACTTCCCTGCTCTTGCCTCTGCAAAACGGTCAGGATTCAAGATGGGCCGAGAGCCGAATGGCAACGTTATTACGAAGTGCGTTTGAGACAGGACAAAGTTGTTCTGCCTGGTGGGCTGCCTGTTCAAAGCCCGCTGTATCCAGTCCCAGAACCTTGCCTCCAACTTCAAGATCCATGCGCGTGATCTTCGGTTTGCCTTCAACTTCTTCGAGCGTGCAAACCGCCGTGACCCGCAAGCTTTCCGGTGGCTTGCCTGCTTCTGCCAGTGTCAGCGCCAGCGCCATCGCATAACAGCCTGCGTGAGCGGCAGCGATCAACTCTTCCGGGCTGGTCTTCCCGTCTGGACGCTCGCTACGCGAAGCCCAGGTCATGGGGAGCGTTTCCACGACCTGGCTACTAACCCTGACCGTTCCATTCCCATGAAGCAGGTCGCCATTCCAGAGCATTTCAGCGCGTCGCTCTGCTTTCAGCATGCTTGTTCTCCTTTGTATTCACTACTGGATCTATCAAACAGAAGGGTGTCCAAACCTGGCGCCACTCCCATGCCCCTTTCCTTTGCGAAGTGAAGCCGATTATTCCAGACACCCTTTCGTACTGTATCGTGCTACGATACAATCATAGCATACTCAACTCTTGTGAAAAGAGCAGGGAGCATCACAAAACAATCACAATGCCTGTGTTTGATTCTGTACCTGCCCGCCATTTTTTCGATGACTATAAAGATGCAGGGAAGGCTAACGCTCCTGCTCCCCCGGCGGAGCCGCCAGAACATAGCCGATCCCTGGCTCGGTAAGCAGGTAGCGCGGGGAAGCAGGTGTAGCTTCCAGCTTGTGCCGCAGCCGGTTGACGTTCACCTGCAACAGGTGATGCTCACCCATATACGCGCTTCCCCAGACATGCTCTAAGAGCCGTTCCTGGGGAACGACCTTGCCAGCGTTGCGGGCGAGAG
>CADDYT010000075.1 GCA_902810755.1 Chloroflexota bacterium | reverse complement strand
TCTCTGCTAAGGTACTCCAGGTCTTGAAATAATATTTAAGGAGCAAAACAATGATGCAAAAACGAAAACTCTTGCAAATCCCACGAGGGGATTGGTCATTGCCATTATCTGGTTATCTACAATCGAGCCGACTCGGCATTTGCTGGGCAAATAATCGTGAAAACGGCGATCAGGCAGCTTCGTTTTCTCTGTTAGAAATGGACGTGGATCATGACACAATGCTCAATCGTACCTCTTTTCCATGCCCCTGTTCAGCACTAGAAGCTCTTCGACTGACGTATGATCTGTCGAAACAGCAGTGGCTGCTTGCCCGGATTGAAGGCTTCCAGAACAGAGTCCCTTCTCGTCTCGTTCTCTCTTTCATTCCAGCCACCAATCGTTTTCTTTCCGGTTCTTCGCTCCTTATTGACGAAGCAGCCGATAATATGACGGATATTGGACCATTGCTTCTAGTAGATGGCGCTAATACTGTGGCCAGTATGCTTTATCTCAAACCAGAAAGGGATGATCTTCAGAGTCCGACTGTCTATCTGACACGAGTGAGGGAACAGGGAGTTGAAGAACAGCTTGTTTGTGAAGCAATCGCCGACGCTGATAAAGCCCTGGGTTGCCTTTCAAACGAGCATAGCCTCTTGCTGGCATGTCGTCCAGAATATGGGGAATTGGCAGAACAGGAAGAAGGATTTGTTGGAGCGACAGCCCAGTGGCGCATGCTCATGATGGGATGGAAAAGAGACGAAGCAAAAGCCCTATGGAGCTATTCCCCCCCTATTGGCCTGCCTGTCGGGGACAGGGCAAACCCGGAAACTGATTTTGAGTGGCTGCGAGTGGCGGCTGATGCTGTTGCAGGCCCTACCCTTTCAGAGAGTGGACGACAAACATTTGTCGTTGCAATGGTTCTCTTAGATACGTTCGATTACCAGGCGCACGGCTACACGTTAGAAGATGAAGAGCGTATTCGTAAAAACGTGCAGCTCTTTTGCTGTATTGACACGAGAGGAGAAATAGTACAGGTTTGCCAGAGTCAGATAGGACTCCACGTGCGTCTGTGTCAAATCGCCGGGACAGTTGTGGGCGTCGATTTCTTCGATGCACGCAGGAGACTCTGGAACTGGTTTCCTCTGATGAAAGAAACAGTCCTTCATACCGTTGTCGAGCTAGACCCAGAGATCATTCGTGTCTCAGTAGTGGCAGGGCAGCCCGAGGGGGAGCATCAGGAAAGCTCCTTCTGGCTGCTTGAGGAATATCCTGATTCCGTAAAGGTTTCCAAACGCGATGCCATCACACTGGCTGAACTTGCTCCAGCGATGATACTGAACGATACCAAACTGCTCTCAAAGCAAACGGGTTGGAGAGACCTCAAACGGGATATGCCATCATTAACCGTAGCGTATCGCAACACGTTGTTGACCCTTGGAGTGGACAAAGATGAGCAATTAGTGCTTTATCAAATAGAATAGCTTTTAGCAGAAAGAAGTTTTCTCGCAAGATGGAGACCTTCGCCTACCGCTACAATTATGGGAGTTCTGTGGAATATGAGATTCCCGATCATATCGCCCAGGCTCTCAATGCTATCGTGCTGGAGGGGCCGGATGGAATGGAATACTCGACAGAAGAGATGGCGGAAGCCTATGCCAGTCGTTGGGGTGGGTTGGATATACAGACCTTCCGGCGAGTACTGGAGATGGGGCAAGGCGATGAGAAAGTCATTGCCATCTTTGCCATTGGTTTGAGCGGAGCCAGCGAGATACAAGCTTGCTTAGCTCCTTTGCTGCAAAGTCCGCTCGATGCCGAACGCTGGGCCAGCGCTTGCTGCCTGGGACTCCTGAAGGACGAACGAGCGATCCCGGCCCTCGAGCAGATGCTGGTGGTGATTGGCTCTCCCCAGGAACAGCGACTGCGCCAGCCGGGCTTTGGCCCCTGGTTTCCTCTCTACCAGCACAGAATCGCTGCCCTCTTTGGTACATGGGGACCACCTACTATTGCGGCCACATTGCGCCAGGCATTCGAGAACATCTGGCGCTTGCAGAAACAGGGCTATTGCGACTGGATTGAGGATGATTATCAGGATTATCTCTGTTATGCATTGGGCCAGCGAGGTGCATTTGGGGCTTTGAGTGGTCTTGTTCTGTGTGGACCGCGTCTGCGCCTTGCTATGATTGCGCTTGCTTTAGGCTCATTACAGGCACGTGAGCGTTTTGGGAATGTTTCCCACGAGATGATTGTGAACAGAGGGCTGAAACAAGAAGTCGCACAAGTTTTAGAGCAACGCTTTGCCCTCTCCCCGCAAGAGTGTCTGAATTACATCGAGGACTACAGTAGTGATCGCCTCTGGCGCATGGAGCAAGCGTATGCCTATTTGTTCGCAGATGAGCAAGAACCTGCTGAAAAGCAAGACAGCACCTCTTGTTGAAGAGAAGCTGTTTGAAGATCACTGTATGAGCATGAAGAGAGAAGTATCGACGTATGCAACAACCGGAAGTTCTCACGATCTATCGCGGCCATCGTGAGTGGGTCAGTACGTTGAGCTGGCTGCCTGACGGTCGCCATATCGTTTCAGGCAGTGCCGATGGAACGGTGCAGCTCTGGGAGAGCGATAGCGGTAAAAACGTGCTGATGTATAACGGTCATAGCCTGGGAGTCACTGCGGTGGCTTGCTCCCCAGATGGGTCGTCGATAGCTTCGGCAAGTTTGGACACGACTGTACAGGTCTGGGATGCTCAGAGCGGGAAAACTCAGACCGCCTACCGAGGACACAGTGCCTGGATTCGTCGCGCTCTGGCTTGGTCGCCACATGGGCGGCGCATAGCTTCTGGTTCCTGGGATCGAACAGTGCAGGTCTGGGACGCTTTTTCAGGAGAAGACTTGCTCACCTATCGCGGACATGAAGGTGTGGTATGTGCCGTTGCCTGGTCACCAGATGGAAGGTATCTGGCCAGTGGTGGAGGCATCCCGGATAAGAGCGTGCAGGTGTGGCATGCAGAGGCAGGAGAGCGCCTTTTGAGCTATCGGGAGCATCTCAGCAGCGTGCATAGTGTCAGGTGGATGGCCGATGGCAAGCGCATTCTCTCAGGAGGGGCGCGCAGTCATGCCTGCCTGTGGGAGGTGACAACGGGCAAAACCCTGGCGCTCTACTATTATTCAGACGAGACGGGTCTGGTCTGGTCACCTGATGAGCAGTACTTTCTCTGCCAGACACATGGTATGGTAGAAATCTGGGTCGCCCATTCCGATAAGTGTGTCTATCGTTCACCCTCTCAGATGTACAAGATCAATGCCATGTCCTGGTCGCCCGACGGAACCCGCATTGCTTTTGGGGGTCACAATAAAACGGTAGTCGTGTGGAATGTCGAGCCACTGCTGGCAAAATCTTAACGTAGGTTTCTCCTCTCCTGGAGCAATACTGATGGATATTCGCCTGCTTCAAACATTTCAAGGCTTTGTACCAGGACCCTTTTCTCCGTGCGTCATCTCTCCAGGGGGGGAGCGAGGTAGTATGTTAGCCATTGCATACATTCAGGATGGATGGCAGAAGGTCTCTTTTGCCCTCTTCGATCTTTCTCTCAAACAGATGCTTGACGAAGTGATCTTTACTCCAACTGAACCTGTTCAGGAACTGGCCCTGACGTATGATACTTCAGAGGCCAATTGGGGTCTTGCCCAAATTACTGTTTCGGATGCATTACTGTTCCGCACCGTCAACATCCATGATAGTCTACCAGTCCTGACTGATGCCTTCCTGCTTGAAAAAGTTGCTGTGGCTTACTCTCTTGGTCCCATTTATCATTTTGCCAGTGATGGCCAGACATACATCATCCTGTATATGAAGCGTCCCTATTACAATGATGTGCCGGTGCTTACTGTGCAACGAGTGTTTCCAAAAGAACGCAGAGTCCAGGTTCTCAATGATGCTTTTGATTATACCGATGGCATTCTGGCTCATGCGAATGGAAGGGTGGTCGTGCTGCTGACCTTACAAGAGAGAGTATTACAAGAGAAGCCAGAGAGGCTCAGACAACTGGCCTTCTCTCTGGCTGGATATACACCAGATCTGGCCTCTTTGTTATGGAAAGAGGATTTGCCTGCTGCCTTACCTGCCAGAGCGAGTTATGATGTGAATGAACTGATGGAATTACGGGCGACCGCGATCATGATCGATGGGCCGATGCTCCCCGGACAAACTACCTGTATTGTTGGGGTAGCAGCCAAAAAGATCGCTGCTCAACAAATCGGCAGTATTGGTGGGAGTGAGGAGGAACAGGAGAAAGCAGGAGAACTAAGTCACTTATTATGGGTGAGTACTGGAGGGGAGCTGTTGCAGATCTGTCGTGAGCAAGTGTATCCCCAGCTGCATCTGACGGTCTCTGAGACCGCGATAGTGGGGGTGGACGTGAAAGAAGGACAATGGAGACTTTGGAATTGGGTCCCGCAGCATGAGACAAGATTTCATGCGCTGAAATCACTTGAAGGAGATATCCAGCGTGCCTATGTCGTAGCAAGGTCGGGAAAAACAGGGCGCGAAGCTAGCTTCTGGTTGATTGAACAATGCCAGGATTTTATCCGTCTCTCTGAGCGTAACACTGCTACACTTGCTGAAGTCTCGCCACCCATTATGCTCAAGGAAACGACCCTCTTTTCACAAGAAGAGTACGGTGGCGTGTTGACCTGGAGCTTACCAGTAGGACTGCTTCCCTATGAAGATACGTTGTTGCTGCTGGCGGTAAATGCCCAACAACAGGTAGAATTATACCAGATTGCATAAATCTCTCTGAAGGAGAGAATCATCAAGCCTGCTGAACAAAGGCTGTGGAAATGGGAAAGGGGATAAGAAGGACACAATGGAACAAGAAAAGAACGAGGACAAGCTACTGATCGAACAGGTCAAGCGATGTGCGCTGGCTTGCTGGTCAGATACCTATCCAGAAATCTGGGCTCTTGAGGTCAAGGAACTGCGACCTGATCATCAGGAGCGTCGATGGCATGTGTTACTGGAGTTTCCATTACCAGAAGAAGAAATCTTCCTGGGTGAGAATACTGATCAGTTTTGGACCGGGGTCAGATTAACTTCGACAGGGCAATTGCGAATCAAAAAAGCTGGAGAGTACACACAAGGGACTCTCGACCAGTTCTATCAGCGTTTGCGGGAAGGCCAGTTTCAGCAACTTTTGCAGGAAAGGGAGGCCGGGCGCAAACAAGCAGGAGAAACTGACTGGCAAGAAGGGGAAATCCCTTTCTAACTATGAATAATAAAAAAGGAGTTGATAGAGAATGTTCTGTCCCCATGTGCCTGCACAATGATTGCCCCGTGCTGAGAATGTGTCGAACATGTTACTTATTCTTCACCTCCTCTATATACAGGTACTTTCTGGCTATATCAGACTGTATCATGGTGTATCGCTGAGCGAGCGTTCCCTGTTCCCTCTTGCATCTTTCACCGGTTTCTTGTATATATTTAAGCGCAACGATTAATTGCCTGGAAGCTCAGAGCTGCCTGCTCTGTTGTTGTTTGTTCCGGGTGGTCTGCTTCAGTCTCAGCCCGCGTCCCTGTCGCTGCTCGGTTTTCCAGCACTTTTTGCACTATTGTTGAGAGAAAGAGAGATGTGTACGAATGGCATCTGATTTTCCTCCCTTAGATTTTGCCAGGATCGTGTTGCACCTCATTGAGATGATGGAGGTGACGGTGAGCGAGATGACCCTGGAAACGTGCAAAGATTTTTCTGCTCTCTTCTGTCGCGAACTGGCCTTTTGCTCGCAGGGACGGATTCTGCTCATGCTGGCTGAGCGCGCTGATCTCAGGAACGAGCCGTTTTCTACGAACAAAGAAAGTTTCAAGGTTCCTGTTCAGAGCAGGGGCAATGGTTCCGACATGCTGATCCTGCTCTCTCCTCCACAGGAGCCTGCCGAGCGCCTGCTGGCTGTTCAGTACATGAAGATGCTTGCCGGGGTGTGTCGTTTGCTCTTCTCGATGTTTGGTTTTACGGCTTCAGTTTTGCTTCCTTTGCAGAGGTCCAGCGTGCGCACGGTTCCTCAGTTGACTGAGAGGGAACGAGAGGTTCTGCAACTGCTCTGCCAGGGCTGCAATCTCCGGCAGATAGCGCAGCGGCTCGATATCGAGCAAGAGACTGTTGGGAGGCATAAACGGCGTATCGACCATAAACTGGAGGTGCCACACGAACTGGAGATTGCCCATAATCTGGAAGTGTCCGTCCTTGCCTACCTCTCAGGGCTTTTCTCACCCCTGACCGATCTGTGAGATGTCATTGAGAATTATTGAATGCCGTCAGGTAGGAGATGGCATTCATAGTCAGGATGATGACCCAGACCAGCACGACGCCGACAGGCCCGTTGCCGCTTATAGTCATCAGGAAAGACAGGGGGAAGAGCAGCGCGCCGGAGATAAGAGCCAGAGCGAAACGCAGGCCAAACTGGCGCACCTGTCTTCTGGCTCCCCAGGGCTGGCCGCTCAGGAGATAGACCAGGATGTTGACGCTCAGCAGGATTGCCACGATTAACAGCACGCCCATTGCCCCGTTGTCTCCTGCCAGCATCATGGCGGAAAGTACGAAGAACAGGGGCAGCGAGAGTATTGCCAGCACGACGCGCTGCCAGAACCAGCCTCTCCTGCTCTTGCGCGCCCGGCGTGGCCTGAGTTTTTCTCCCATCGCACTGCTGAGAGGATCGCGGTAGTCGTATTCGGCGGAAGACGGCATGTTGAACGCTGGCTCGAAGGCGCTATATCTGTTCTCTTCGGGATACATTTGCTGCGATTGCATGCCGCTTCCCTTCCCATCTTTTGGGACGATGTGCTATCAGATCGTCTGGCACAGTGCTGTACTGAGATTGCACTGGATAGTCCCATGCTGGAACTGCTGGATGATCGTTTGCGCGTTCGGTATCTTCGGCATGGCGGTCGGATAGCCGAATTTCTTGAGGCCGCCGGATGCGTCGAAGTAGCTCATGACCGGGCCGGAGATGCTGTAGCCGGTGTAGATGTAGTAACGCCCACCATCGGCGGTCGGGATGGTGTTATCCTGTTTATCCTTGACGAAGAAATCCCACAGCGTGTCATAGGGGATGGGGTGCTGGAAATCGACGATGTAGGGCGAGACCCAGGTGAAATTATCGAAGCCCCAGTTCATCAGGTCGCGCATATCCGTCCACCAGTCCTTTGTATGCATGGTGACGCCGATAAGGTGGTGGTGGTTGCGGGTGACAGAGACCACCTGCACGAAGTCAGAGGCGCCATCATAGCCGGGTTTGCCGCCATCCACGCCGGGGTACCACCAGAGAAACTGGTCGCCGTTGAAAAGAAAATGCTCCTGATGCGTCGCCGTTTTCGGGATATGATACTCTTCGGTGCCGCTGATCTGATGGATGATTGAGATATTGAAGGCGTAGCGCGCCAGTATAGCCAGATCGTGCGCGCTCGAATACTGTCCGGGGTCGAGCAGGCCATGCGGATTCACATAATGGGTGTCATAGAGGCCGAGTTGTTGAGCGCGCTGGTTCATCTCGGCCACGAAGCGCGCCTGGCTGCCATCGATAGCGTCGGCAATGGCGACGGCGGCGTCGTTGCCGGAGACGAGGATCAGCCCGTACAGCAGGTCGCGCAGGCTATACGTCTCCCCCTGCTTGATGCCAGATAGCGAGCTATCCGCGCTCAACTGCTGGATATCATGCCAGATGGCCGGAGTAATCTTAACCGGCTGATCGAGATTGCCCTTCTGCACCGCGATAATGGCCGTCATCAGCTTTGTCGTACTCAGCATAGGCAGGTGCATGAAGGGATTGTGCGCGTAGAGCGTCACGCCCGTATCGGCATCGAGCAAATAGGCCGACGTGGCGAAGACCGGCGGCGGCGGGTGGTCAGTATCCGAGGGGATAATCACCAGCTCATGCGGGTTGGCTGGCGGCGCGGTTGGCCCCTGCCCCTGCTGCGTGCCGGGTTGCGCGCCATTGAGAACAACGTTTGATCGATTGGACAGGGAAACCACGCCGATGAGAACAGGCACAAGGATGAGCAGCACAGCGACTATGCCGACAATCACAAGGGCCGGTTTGCGGTACGGCCATTCCTGAAAATACGCCAGCAGCGATAGCTCGCCGCGCCTTCTCTCTCTATGAGGATGGGCAAGCGGCGGTGGTGGTGAAGCCCGACCCGCCGGGCGTACTCGCGCCTGGGCAGGCGGAATGACCATAAGCCTCTGTGTAGAGCGCGGCTGGCCAACAGGACGCGGATGGGGACGTGTGGAACGTGGGGGTAACGTATAAAACGATTCCTCCGTGTCCACGTCTTCTTCAGTTTCTTCTACGTGGGGAGCGCGATACGGCCTTCTCTGCCTTCCCTGCTCTGCCTGCCGTGCGCCGACGTTGCCAGCCGGAGTAGCGCGCATTCGCCGCCCCGTTGTGCGCTCCAACTCTTCCTCTGATGGGGCTGTTGCGGCCCGCTCTTCCTGCCCCTGCCTCTCCTGCGGAGCAAGCAAGCGGGAGGCGCGTAGCACCTTCGGACGATGCGGGAAAGCATCCTCGCCATATTCCAGCGAGCGCGTCGCTACTGAACCCGACCGGCGGCGCGGGATACGTGGAGTACGCGAATTACGAGCAAAATACGCCTCAGTTACCTCTAACTCCTCTCCTACCCTTCCTATTGCCCCTGTCTCTTGCTCGTTTTCTGCTAACTCGTCCTGCTCGTCGTCACCTGGCGGCGTTCTCTGCATCGCCCCGATCCTCCCTCTAGCTTGCCCTGTCTCTTACGCTGCATCATCTTCCTCTACCAGTGTACTCGCTGGATGCTACTTCGTCAACAATTTCAGGCTTTTGGGGGTGCAGGTGGTTTTATAGCTTCTCATCTGCTACGTCTTCAATCAATTCAGCAGTAGGCACACCAAGCGTCTGTGCAATCTTATGCAGGGTGATCGTGTTGACTCCTGCATAGGGATTTTGCCAGATGTGCCTGATGGTGTTAAAGGAAATATCGCTTGCTCGTGACAACTTGCTCATATTATACCCTTTGCTTTCAGCAACTTCACGAACTCGTAGACGCAGCATTCAAGCCTCTCCTATGATTATTTGCGCTGATTGTAACAGATATATCCGCTTGACAGTGCTTCCAAATTTCTGGTAACAATTTTATTGATGTAGCTTTATGCCTCTATAATTTTGCATATACCCCCTATGCAACGTAAGAAAGGAGCGGAAATGATACCATGAGAACCGTTGAGGAAGTGACCGCAGACGTGAAAGCAGTGTACAGAAGCTTACGGCAGATGTTTGACCACTGGCACAAAGGGAGGCATGAGCAATTTATGACGGCATGGTGGCGCATTTATGATTTGCGGAGGGAGTTAGCTGAGATTACGGGCAGCAAGGACGAGGCTTTTGAGATGGTCAGGAATGTGTATTACCGGGTATTTTTTACAGGGAAGGAAGAGGAAGATTAGGATAAGATTACATGCAAGGAGTACGTGCATATCTTTGGAAGCAGGAAGAATATCCCCTTCTTGCCTCCCACGAATTGCGCAACGAGATCGTTGAAGAGCTAATCTCAATCAGAGGAGCGAAAGCCATTCAGAACTGGACGCTTGGCCCGTGAGAGATGGAAGAATCGACGACATGGAAAGCCAAAAAGGCAAAAGATGAGGAAAAGCCAGGAAAAAAGGCCATGAGGGGCCACTCGGAGCGGCGAAGGGGTCCGAGAAGAAGGATGCCGGGGCTCGGGAAGCGAGAGGTTAAGCCGTCTCTAACCCGAGCGAGGCAGCAAAGGATGCCGGGATGCCAAAGAGCTTGATCGTGACGTGCCCAGCAGTTGGAGGACGCGCATTGCGAGCCAGCCGCTGCACCCACGAGAGACGCGAGTGCGCTCGCTGCGCACGGGAGAGGATCCCATCAGCGGTGCAAGGCCTCGCGGCGACGGGTGGCGACAGGCCCACCTCGAGGCGCTGATGTCGCACGAGCTGCATGCAGGCACGCCGATGCTCTCTGCGACTCCAATCTCGCCAGAGCAGCGGTGCGGGACCCAGGCGGAGCGGATGCAGCAGGACACTAACCTGGCGCGGCTTCGCTGTAGCGCTGCCATTCCATTGACACTGCTCACGCAGCGGACAGGGGCGGCAACTGCGAATGCTGGCGGCATACACCACACGCAGGCTGCCATCGGCTTCTCTGCGCCGCTCCTGGGCAGACAGCGACTGCCCTGCTGGACAGCGTAGCGTCCCGTCAGGCTGGAGAGGAAAGTCCTGGCCAGAAAAGCGCCCGGTTTTCCAGGAGGTAGCCGCGGTAGGCGGACCATAGCCCGTTGCGGGAACGGATGAGGCTGTCGCCTGCTCGCCAGGCTCCGCGATGGCGGGCGCAAACTCGGTTGTGCGTACAGGAGTTGGCTCTACCTCATGTCCCACCTCCAAACGCAGGTTGCACACCCATTGGCTGATGATACACCATGCCTCTTGACCGCAAGCGCTGAGACTACACCACCGATCCGGGTCGATCTCCTGATCTTCGTCAGAAAGTAGAGGTTCAAAGGCACCACGATGCAGATACAGTTCGACCACATCGCAAGCGGTGAAGCCCTGTTGCGGCAGCGCGGTGAAAAACAGTTCATGGACGACACCCCCACGCGTGACACCAACCGGGCTCTTCTTGAGGCTCTCTGGATGAGTCGCCACCCCCACGCGGTAGCGTACCCCCTCTGGCCCCACCGGCACCTCTGGACAGTCATAGAGACTGCGGGCGACCCGGCTTTGCGGGCGCTGCTGGATGTGATCGGGGGGAAGATGCAGACGCGCCTGGACGAGCGGGTGATCAAGGACCGTGTACTCTCTGCCTCTTGTTACAAAGGCGAAGCCAGCCAGGTCGGAGAGGACAGCTCCAGTGCCATATTGTCCATCAAGCCGGAGCAGAGCACGCTCTTTCGGGAGCTGGTACACTGCAAGATAGCGGTCGATGGCGGCGAGAGCCTGGCACAATTCCTCTCGGTAGAGCCCGTTGCCTCGGTTGCCAAAGGAGCCGAGCCACTGGAAATTGTGAGCCTGGCTGATGACCGTGCGGGTACGCACGACTTGTCCGCGCTTGCGCCCCCGATAGCCTGGAGCGCAGACTTCATCCAATCGGCGAAAGGCCGGGGGCAGCTCTTCGCTCTGGGGTCAGGCACGTTGGCGAGCGGCTTGACGCCTGCCATCGATGTCAAAGACCACCCAGGTAGTTTCTGCTCGATCCACGACACCTCCCGTTGGCTTCTCATTGGAGGCAGACGAGAGAGGGCGGCTGAGCAGATCATCAAGAAAGAGGGTGCGCAGGGCTTCGACCGGTTCGGATGTCAACGCCGTTAAAAAACGGGAGAGCGCCGAGCGGGAAGGCAGTTGATCGCGCTCAAACAAGGCCATGAACGGACCCGCAAAGGGCTGGAGGTGCTGGTAGAACTCCTCCAGGGTGCGTTCTCCGCTGATGGCATAGCCGAAAAGGACGGCAAGAAAGTCGATCACCTCGTAGTGTCCGAAGCGCCGTCGGGCAAAGCGCACCCTTTCACTGATCTTGCTGAGAACATCGTGCTGGCGAAGAGAGCTGATGAGAAGCGCCACTTCGCCAAACCACGAAGGGGGTGAAGGATTGGACTCGGAAGTCGTCTGGATTTTTACCGAACTGTCAGCGATACTGGTCATATGTACCTCCTTGAGAGAAAGTGTTTGATTCTTCCCTCTCAAGAAGGCACATTTTTATCCTTGTCCGCTACAGCTTAGCACCTCGTTGCGCATCGCGTGGGTGCCTCAAAGATGTTAACTGTTTGATGAACGCGACGGGTCTGTAATCCCGGAAAGGTAAGACACCGAGGCAGAAAACATAAGAGCAATAATTTTTACGACCCGAAGCCCCACATCAGCAGATTCCCCGTTTGGGCGTCAAACAATTCATATGCTGTACTGAGAGTGGGATTGCTCGCTCCTTGCGGTAGTGGCCCTTCTACATGGAACGGTCCTCGCAATTCTACATAACAGACAAGCGCGTTATCAGGTCGCCCAATGGATTCACCTTGTAGCAGGTTGCTGGCTTGCTGAGCCGTGATGAATTCCGTCTTCGTAATCGCAGGAACTGCTCTGGAAATGGTGCGGATGGATGAGCCTGTTTTGATATATTGTGCTACGTCAGCAGCGGTAAACGAGGGTATACCAGCGATGTGTGGACGAATTGCTGGAACGCCAGGCGGGTAGCGCACGACGGTTCGTCCATGAGTGGCCTTTGCAGAGGCCGGGACACCGTGGGAGAAATTCATCCACACCCCGACAATGAGAACGAGCAAGGCCAGGACGCTGATCAAAACGAATAGCGGCATCTTTCGCATGAAATCTCTTCCTTTCTACTCTTTGAGCCTAACAGGTACACCATGTAGCAAAGTCCCCTCCGCTACTTGAGTTAGATGGTAGCACATACCATTTGTCTTGTGCAGGGGAACCCGGTGTTCCTGTAGAAGCATTCAACGTTTGATAATGTGGATTACCATCAGTTCCTACCCACTCATTAACAGTGTCCCGTCGGTGATGTTACGCAATTATATGATAATGGTTGAGCAGTGGATGCCATAGAAGTTGCTGGATGCAGAAGACTAATTGTAAGCAGCAAAAAACCGAATAAGGCAACCAGAGATAGACGGCGCTTCGAAAGAGCATCTGTATCTACTTTACTTGGATACTTGGCTCTCTGTTGATCTGTTCCAAACATGCGAACAACTCCTTTCAGTCTCGTAACTGTAATTTAGCTGCTGTATCTGCTAACTCACTTGATATGCAGCTTTCTGAACGAAAGTGGTTGGAAATATGCTAAATATGACTTATCTTTCAACTTACTTGTTGATTGACAAAGGCTTCATATAAAGTCTATTCCCCGTGAATAAGATAAGTTATTTGGTGCGTTAAAAGCAATCAGCAAAATTCTGGAAAGATAGGCAATTGTCCCGTTTGCTAGGAATATCAAGTATTGCGATTAAAAACAAGCTGGCGAAGTATAGAAATCTATATATCAGGAACTTTGCCACATTTTATCTTGACGTCCACGACTTCCCCGTGCTACGTTGCATGCAATATATGTAACCTTAACCTGCCAAGCCTGTCATGTTGAGCGGAAAAGAGCCATTAGCCCTGAGTGGAGCGAAGGGGAAGCATCTCTGACAACCAGCTGATCAATATGGCACGTTCAGATGCTTCGCTGCCGCTCCGCATGACATGTTCGAGGTTGGTTTTTTCAGAGCAGGCTGTGTTGTGAGGAGCAATGAGAGAGGAGTGTGCGCTGTGCAATTGAGAACTGCGGTGATTCAACTGAATTCGCGGGATAATCCGGCGGAGAATCTGGCTACTGTAGAGCGTTTTCTGGATCGCGCGGCGGAGATGGGGGCGCAGTTTGTGGCGCTGCCCGAATACTGGATTTATCTGGGGCCATACGCGGGCTTCGATGCCGCCGCGCAGACGGTGCCTGGCCCTGCCATTGAGCGGTTGCAGGAGAAGGCGCGCAGGCATAAGATGATTGTGCATGGCGGCAGCATCATCGAACGCCATCCTGACCTGCCGGGCAAGTTCTATAACACTTCTGTGCTGATTAATGCCGAAGGGGAGATGGTGGCGCGCTATCGCAAACTGCACCTGTTCGATGTGCAGCTTGCCAACGGCGAAAAGCATTACGAGTCGGAGCGTATCGTGCCGGGCGACGAGGTAGTGACGGCTGAGGTGAATGGCATTACCTTTGGTCTCTCCGTCTGCTATGACCTGCGTTTCCCCGAACTCTACCGCTCGCTGGTCCTGCGCGGCGCGCAGATCCTCATGGTACCTGCCGCTTTCACGCTGCACACGGGGCGCGACCACTGGGAAGTGTTGCTGCGGGCGCGGGCCATCGAAAATCTCTGCTATGTTGTTGCTCCCGCCCACTATGGCGCATACCCGCCGGGTAAGCAGTGCTTTGGCCGCTCTATGATTGTTGATCCCTGGGGTATCGTGCAGGCGCAGGCGCAGGATATGCCTACCGTCATCATGGCCGAGATCGATCTGGAACGCATCGGGCATGCACGGGCGCAGATTCCCTGCCTTGAACACCGGCGTCCCCAGGCGTATCAGTTGTAGGGTTTCCCTGACTTCTATTGCCGTGTTATAATGTCTGCACCTTTTTATGGGTGCAGGTTTGTTATTTCGAGAAAGGATCGTCAGATTATGGAGACCGCAGATATCAATAAGTTGGCCGACGAAGGGAAGATGGAGTTTGTCAAGATTGGCGCGCCCGATATCGAGGGCGTCTGGCGCGGCAAGCGTGTGGCCTCGAAATTCTTCCAGAACTCGCTGGAAGATGGCTTTGCGCAGTGCGATGTCCTCTTTGGCTGGGATATCGCCGAGAATGTGCTGCCCAACTTGCAGTTCAGCAACTGGGAGCGCGGCTTCGCCGATATCGTGATGAAACCTGACCTCTCTACCTTCAGGCATGTTCCCTGGGAAGAGAACGTCTACTCCTGCATTTGCGACCTGTGGACGGAGCATGGCGAGCCGGTGGTGATCGCGCCGCGTTACGTGCTGGGCAAGGTGGTCGAGCGGGCGCGGGCGATGGGCTTTGAGCCGATGGCCGCCGCCGAACTGGAATTCCGCTTCTTCCGCGAAAATCAGATGTCCGTGCGCGAAAAGGATTTTGGCCCCAATCTGACGCCGCTCAACCCCGGCATGAACTGCTACGCCATCAGCCAGTCCAGCGCCGACGATCACCTGCTCGGTCGTATCGCCCGCATGATGCGCGACCATAACGTGGAGATCGAGGGCTACAACCGCGAGCATGGCCCCGGCATGTACGAAATGAACATCCGCTATGCCAGCGCCGTCGAGGCGGGCGACCGCACGATGCTTTTCAAGACGGGCGTCAAGGAAATCTGCCACCAGCTTGGGCTGACTGCGACCTTCATGGCGAAGTGGAACGATCAGGAAGACGGCAGCAGCGGCCACTCGCACATGAGCCTGTGGGATCTCAACCGCGAGCGTAACCTGTTCTGGGACGAAGAGGCCGAGGACCACATGTCGCCGCTCATGCGCCACTTCCTGGCCGGCTTGCTGGCGAAGATGCCCGAATTCATGGCCCTCTACGCCCCCGTCATCAACTCCTACAAACGCTACGTCGAGGGGACGTGGGCGCCGTTGAACACGACGTGGGGCATGGATAACCGCACCTGCTCCGTGCGCATCATCAACAACGGACGGCGTTCCATTCGTGTCGAGAACCGCGTGCCGGGCGCGGACGCCAACTTCTATCTGGTCTTCGCCGCCATGCTGGCCAGCGGCCTCTACGGCATCGAACACAAGCTCCAGTTGCCCGCGCGCCTGGATGGCAACGCCTACGATCAGGCCACCATTGACCGCGCCATCGAGGCCGGACACATCCACCCGCTGGCGCGCAACCTGACAGTTGCCACCGACAGGCTGGAGCAGAGCGAACTCGCCAGGGAATACCTGGGCAATGCCTTCGTCGATCACTTCGTGGCCACGCGCCGCTGGGAGGTCAAAGAGTACGAGAAGTCGGTCTCCAACTGGGAGCGCCGCCGCTACCTCGAACTGATCTGATTACGAGGGCGAAGGAACTTCTTCGATCCAGCCGTGTTCTTCGTGGAGGGGCAGCGCCTCTTCCGTTGCCTGCTCCGCTGTCAGGTAGGGAAGCAGGTGGCCGATCAGGGGCTGCTTCGCTTTGTAGCGTTGCAGGTTCTCCCACGCTCGCTGCACCAGCAGGCGCATGCCTATCTGCGGGTCGCCGATAGTTTCCTGCAGGTATTGCCAGCTCTGGATGGCTCGCGTCTGTTCCTGCGAGGAAAGATATTCCTGGCTCAGCAGGCGTCCCAGTTCGAAGAGGCGCTCTTCATCCAGCAGGCCGAGGTGTTCCGCCCAGAGCAGCAGGCGCAGCCCGTGCGCTAGACGAGTGTCGAGGGCGGCGGCGTTGATCTCGGCGTCGTTGCGCATGCCCCGGTTATTCAAATTGGCCGAGCCGTTGGTTGACCAGAGGTCGTCGATAATGGCGACTTTGGCGTGGACGTAGACCGGGCGATAATGCGCCTCTCCCGGCTCCTGCGTCGAGGTGCCGAGGCAGAACGCCTGGATTTTCCCCTGCAAATCGGCCTGGGGGGCCAGCGAACGCAGCAGTTTGAGGCCGGCATCGGTGAAGGCGCGACCCACGTTGGGATGGTCGGGCAGGACGATGGCGAATGAGGCTCCACGCTGCAAGGCCCCGGCGATGTCGTGGATATTGCGCTCCATGTCAGGACTATCCGGCCCCAGGAACGGGATATCAAGTCCGGTGTAGGCGCGATACCAGAAATATTGATTTTCCAGGTAGATGAAGCTCTGCGCGTTGCTGAAGGCGTGATTGTACAACTGCGCGATGCCCTGGATGCCTTGAGGCGCGAAGCTGTAGGTATCGGGCGGGATGGTGCGCGCCACCTGCGTCACCATCTCGCTCTCCATCGGCGGCGCGAGCGGATGCTCCGGCACGAGTAGTTCCGCGTTCAGGTTATGGCGTTTGACCACGTCATTCCAGCGTTGTCGGAAGTTGAGTTCCACGTCGCCCGCTGCCGGTCCCATTACGTGGGTATGCACATCGTGCCAGGGATGCCCCGTTTGCCCCTGGCTGTTGGCGCGCAGAGGGTTGGCGTAGAGGTGCGCCTGCGTGTCCCAGCGATCGAAGTCGCCGGTATGCTCGATCAGAGGGTCAACGCCGCCGACAAAGGCGTGCAGCCCATCTACAACAGACATTTTCTGGTGCAGCGCCTCGGTTGGGTGGCGAACGAGGCCGCGCGAGCTATCATCGAGCAGGCAGGTGACGCCGACCTCGCGCAGTAGCTCGCACGCCTTCACCGGGTCCAGAGGCATGAACTCTTCCACCGCGTCCCAGATCAACACCTTGACCTCCACGCCTTTGCGCACCATGTAGCCAAGCACGTTCTGTAGCGTGAGCGGCTGCGTTGTCCAGAAGGCGATCTCTGGCTCCGCCAGGCCTTCGGCACGCAGCTTCGCGATCAGCGCCTCCTGTTCAGGGCTGCCGTCCGGCCCGGCGCGCCAGTCGGTGCCGCGTACCAGCGTCATTGTAGCCGTCATGCCCCAGTTGGCAAGATAGATATATTGCTGCGCCAGCAGCAGATGGCGGCAAAACGCCTGCAAAAACATGCGCCCATCGACATAGTAGGCGATACGGGCATCGGTATGCACGGGCGAGTCGCCGTCGGCCCACCAGTCAACGATGGGCGCGCCTGCTCCCTGTCCCTGAGATGTCGTCATACATGTTCCTCCTCAAAGCTATCGCCTGGCCTGCTCAGCCGTCTGAATTCTTCCTGTCTCCTCAGCCTCTTCCAGACGGAAGAGGCCCCGGTTTTCGTTGAAGGTGAAAAGTTCGGCGTAGCGGCCCCAGTTGATGGCTGTTTCCAGCTGCTCCTGTGCCTCCTCTTCGCTGAAGTGCTTTTCAAGCAGACTCAAGAAGTATTCTTCGGGCAAGCTGTGGCCTGGCGCCTTCTGCAACTCCTCGACAATCTTGCGTAGAATACTGACATGTGCCAGCGCCTGCTCGCGGAAGACCTGCTTTTCTTCCAGCACGCCTGCCTCGGCAAAGCGTTTTCCGGCCTCTGTCAGCACGAGGTCGCCCTCCTCGGTGTCGGCCAGGTCAAGCACATCGGCCGCCTCGACGATGGGCAGCAGGTCGTCAATTTCCAGGTGCAGGTGGCGGCCCAGTTGATAGAGGTCTTCCCGGTCGCCTCGCATATGCACCAGTTCAACGAGTCCTGTGATATCACCAATAGAGACGTGGGGCAAGACCTGGTAGGGACGCCGGTGTACTGCTGGCAGCGGCCCGGTCTGAGCCTGCGGAGCTTGCGTGGCCAGCAGCCGGGCAATGTCCTCCTGCGGGCTGGTCATGATGCGATAGATCATATCGACCAGTGCGGTATGCGCCTCGCTC
Organism: Chloroflexota bacterium; assembly: GCA_902810755.1. The sequence goes on along the minus strand of CADDYT010000075.1, from coordinate 10,793 downwards.
TGGAAGCCGCGCTCGCTGCGGGGCAGGCCGGGCAGGGTGACGCGGATATGCCCCGGATTGGCCCCCAGAATGATGATGCGGTCGGCCATGCTAACCGCTTCGTCGATATTGTGCGTCACCATCAGGATGGCGCGGGTCGGAATGCGCTGCGTTTCCCATAAGCTGAGCAGTTCTTTGCGCAGGTTGGCTGCGGTCAGCACATCCAGCGCGCTGAACGGTTCATCCATGAAAAGTAAGGTCGGCTCGACGACCAGCGCGCGTGCAAAGCCAACGCGCTGGCGCATGCCGCCGGAGAGTTCTTTCGGGTAGGCATCCTCAAAGCCGTCCAGCCCGATGGCATCGATGGCGGCCAGCGCCTTTTTGATCCGTTGCGTGGGCGTCAGATCGAGCGCCTTGAGGCCCAGTTCCACGTTTTGCAGCACGGTGAGCCAGGGAAAGAGCGCAAACGACTGGAAGACGATGGCTACTTGCGGATTGGGTCCCCGCTGCGGGACGCCTTTGAAAAGCACCTGCCCGGAGGTGGGTTGTAGCAAACCGGCCAGAATGCGCAGGAGCGTCGATTTACCGGAACCGGAAGGGCCGAGCAGCGCCACGAACTCTCCATCGGCAACGTACAGAGAAACATCGTCCAGCGTGAGAGGCGCCTGCCCTTTTCCGGGCGCGCTGCCCTCCGGCTGGTACCGTTTGGAGATATGCAGCGCCCTCAGCAGGATGCCTCCTGTTTTTGTGTCGTTTTTGCTCTCTGCCTGAGCCAATTCGGTCATCTTTGTCTCTCCTTTCTCCTATGCTATAGTATAGCGGCGCTCGGCCAGCGCGTACAGGCGTTTCCAGACAAGGCGGTTGATGGCGACGACGAAAAGGGCCATCAAGATAGTTGCGGCCAGCAGATCGGGAAAGTTGCCAGCCGCCGCTGCTGAAGCAATGCTCGCCCCCAGGCCAAACGTTGTGTGTGTTTGATTGTTGAACTGGACATACTCTGAAACAATGCTGGCATTCCAGGCTCCCCCGCTGGCGGTGAGCAGGCCGGTAATCAGGTAGGGGAAGATGCCGGGCAGGATGAGTGTGCGCCAGCGCCGCCAGCCGGTAGCATGGTAGATGGTCGTGGCCTCACGCAGATCAGAGGGAATAGCCATCGCGCCTGCGATCACGTTGAAGAGAATATACCACTGTGTCCCCAGCAGCATCAGCAGGATGGCGGCCCCGGAGAGGCCACCGGGCAGGCCAACCAGGAGCAGCAGCAAAACGGGAAACAGGGCGGTCGCCGGAATAGAGGCGATGACCTGGACGACCGGCTGCAAGCGGCGCGACCACTTCGGCGACAGGCCGATGGCAACGCCCACCGGCACCGTCCAGGCAGCGCCGATGAGCAGGGCCGCCAGGGTGCGCAGCCAGGTGGCGAAAGCGGCCAGCAGCAGCGTTCCCCAGGTCTGGACAGGGACCTGGATGAGCAGGCGCGCCATCGACCAGAGGCCGAAAAGGGCCAGCGCCGCCAGCAGGAGCAGAAAGAGCCATGTGACGATTTGCCGCACGGAAGGAAAGCGGGTTGCACTGCCCGCGCTCTGCTCTAAGGATGCGCTGCCGGGGACAGGCTGAAGACGATCCAGTATTCCGGCAATCAATCTGCCGATGGGATGGAACACGCGCCGGTTGATTAATGCGATCAGCGCGGAACGGCGCAGGGCCTCGAGAACGGGTGAGTGTGGCGCTTCGTCGCCGCTGCTCAACTCAACTTTGAATTTGTCGGCCCACGCGACCAGAGGACGCCAGAACAGCAGGTCAAGCAGCACGATGAGCAGTACGAGGGTGAGCAGGCCGAGCAGGATATCTCCGGTGTTGCCTGCGTTAGCGGCGGCCTGTAAGTACGAACCCAGCCCCGGCAACTGGAAGGAACGAGACCCCAGAGTAAATTGCTCCGAGGCCATCAGGAAGAACCAGCCCCCGGCCCAGCTCATCATGCTGTTCCAGATGAGGCCGATCATGGAGGAAGAGACTTCCAGCGTGAAAAAGCGCCGCCAGGGCCGCAGGCGCGTGATGATCGCGACCTCGCGCAGATCGGCGGGCTGTGTACGCACCGAGTGATAAAAGCTGAAGGTCATATTCCAGACCTGGCTGGTGAAAATGAGGATGACGCTGGATAGTTCCAGGCCGATATTGGAGTGCGGGAACGCAGCCACCAGCGCCAGGGTGACAACGGGCAGGAATGAGAGAATGGGGATGCTTTGCAGGATATCAAGGATTGGCACCATGACCATCTCTGCCCGGCGGTTCGTGGCCGCGATATGCCCGTAGATGAGGGTAAACACCAGCGAAAGCAGGTAGGCCAGGGTCATGCGCAGCAGCGAGTACCCGGCATAGACCGGCAGAACGGTGGGCGAGAGATCAATGGTGACGGCGGGCGTAAGCGGCGCCGTCCAGCGCGCCGCCGCAATCACCAGCAGCGTGATCGCCGCGACCACGCCGAGAAAGACAATGAGATCAATTGCTCCATAGCGGCGCCGTGAGCGACGACCGGCCTTTTCCATGAGGCCAGCCGTCGTTTTCCCCCGCTCAAGCTGCTTGCGCGCGCGGGGAGTGTCGGGAAGGAATATCTGAGCCATCGAGTACCTCCATACGATTTTCAAGCAGCATGGAGGTACTATTACTGCTAAACGCGCTACCTGCCTCTAAAGGAGGGAGGGCAGGCGCAGGCAGAAACTACCCCCTTGCTGCACGCCAGAAATGCCTGTTGCGGATTTGCGTATCGTTGTTCAGGGTCGGCGCTCACGCCTGCTCACCTCCTTAGATATGTTCTCTCTTCTCTATACTATACATCAGCCTGGCAACCACAGGTGAGCTACTCACTTGCCACCTTTGGCGGTACCGGTGTCGCGCTGACAGCCGGGCCGATCCAGACCGTCTGGATGTTGACGAATTCGCGAATGCCGAACGAGGAGAGTTCGCGTCCATAGCCGCTGCGTTTGATGCCGCCGAAGGGCAGGCGCGGGTCGGAGGCCGTCATGCCGTTGATGAAGACGCCGCCGCTTTCGATGCGGCGCGCCAGTTGGCGGCCGCGTTCGATGTCGCTCGTCCACAGGTTGCCGCCGAGGCCGAACTGTGAGTCGTTTGCCAGTTCGATGGCATGGTCGGTGTCGCGGGCGCGAATGACGGCTGCCGCCGGGCCGAAGGTCTCTTCGCGGAACATGGGCATCTCCGGCGTCACGCCGGTGATGATGGTCGGCTCGTAGAAGTAGCCCTTGCCCGCCGCCGGTTTGCCGCCCAGCAGGACACGCGCGCCCATCTGCACTGACGCCTGCACCTGCTGTTCCAGCGCGTCACGCAGGTCGCTGCGTGCCATCGGCCCGATCTGCGTCTCGCGCTCAAGCGGGTTGCCGACGCGCAGTTTCGATGTCGCCTCCACGAATTTCTGCTCAAAAGCATCGGCTACCGCGTCTACCACGATGAAGCGTTTGGCGGCGATACAGCTTTGCCCCGTGTTCTGGAAGCGCGCGCGCACAGCCATCTGCGCCGCCCCGTCCAGGTCGGCATCTTCCAGCACGATGAAGGCGTCCGAGCCGCCCAACTCCAGCACATTTTTCTTGAGGACATGCCCACTCGTCGCCGCCACCGACGCCCCGGCCACGTCGCTGCCCGTTAAGGTAACCGCCGCGATGCGCGGGTCCTCGATCAGCTTTGCTGTCTCGGCCCCCGGCACCAGCACAGTTCTGAAAACGCCCTCCGGCGCGCCGCAGGCGCGGAAAATCTTCTCGATTTCGAGCGCGCACAGCGAGACGTTGGAGGCATGCTTCAGCACGGTCGTATTGCCCGCCATCAGGGCTGGAGCGGCAAAGCGGAAGACCTGCCAGTAGGGGAAGTTCCAGGGCATCAGGGCCAGCACCACGCCCAGGGGCCGGAATGCCACATAGCTCTCGCTCGCGTTCGTCGCTACCGGCTCGTCCGCCAGAAATTTCTCCGCGTTATCGGCATAGAAATCACAGTTCCACGCGCACTTTTCAACCTCGGCCTCCGACTCTACAATCGGCTTGCCCATTTCCAGCGTGGCGATGCGCGCCAGCTCTGTTTTATGTTCCCGCAAATAAGAGGCAATGCGATGGAAAAGCGCGCCGCGTTCCGCGAACGTCGTTTCGCGCCAGTCCTTAAAGGCAGCGCGCGCCTGCCCAAGCGCCTCGTCTATCTGTGCTGCGCTATATGGCTCAAACGTTGCCAGCACCTCTTCATTGGCCGGATTAATCGATTGAATGCTCATTTTGCTCTCTCCCTTTTGAAAAAATGGCTATGACCTGCACAGGTACTTTCCCATTATATCACCTGGAAACCTTGCCCATAGCATGATATCTCCGCGACAGTCAGTCTCACTGACTCTGCTCAACCGTAAATTTAATAGTTCCGTTTTGGTAGACATATCAATTCAATTGTAGAGATAATTTTTTGTTGATAAATCTGTTGACATAGTTGCTGGAAAAAGTATAATCCTGGGAAGAATAGTGGTTGCTCGTAGCAGGAAAGGAAAAAGATGAGTACAATATTGCCCTATGAACAAAAGCATCTACAGACCGAATTTCCGGGCAATGCTTCTTCGTTGCGCGGGCTTCAGCTTGACCCGGTGCGACAGCGAGTATGGGTTGACGGTATTTTGAGGCGCGTCTCGTTGACGCCTCATGAATTCAAGTTATTGCAGGTGCTTGCTTCCTGCCGTGGTCAGATTTGCTCGCGCACATTCACCGTTGAGCAGGTATATGGAACGGCATATACAAAGGAACTGGACGATGACCGCCTGGACGCGCTGGTGGAACGGACGCGCAAGAAGATTGAAGACAACCCACGTCACCCGCGTTTCCTGCGTACTATTCACGGGCGCGGCCACCGACTGGATGAGTATATTGGTCAAAGAACTTGACAATATCCTTTACACTGGAGATACTAGGGGTAAATCTATGTGAAGAGGACGACAAAGTATGTACACAGCTGAACGCCAGCGCGCCCAGCCGTATCTTGACCATGTAACTTCTCCACTTTTTGAGCAGTGGTATCTGCTGCACCATCGGATGGTGCGTATCGTAACCAACCGCCAGGAATTCGCGCAACAGGTGCGCCAGTTCCTCTATTACGCCGAATTGCTGGCCGAATATACCTACGATCAGCCAGATCAGTTACCGGTTGATATTCCTGTTGATTTGCTCTGGCAGGCAGGCGAGCGGTTGTACCGCCCCGTTGCCCTGACCTGCTATCTCTTTGCCACGCGGCCCGATGAAACCTTCCCGCCCGCGCCTGCCGAGGCAAAGCCGACGGAGATTGCATGGGAAGAAATTACCGGCGTGGATGGCCCACTGCGCGCCCGCTGGAAGCGCGGCTCGCTGCGCTTTCGCGAATACCAGCCCTACACGGGCGTGTGCGGGCGCATCTGCTCGGTCATGGATAAGGTCGATCTGCATGCCACCATTTTTGTTGAGCGGCCGGAGATCACGACCTCCTGGTTTCTCATGCGTTTCGTCTTCTACATGGTGCTGGGGGCCATGTTTGGCATCGATGGCTACGAAATCATCCACGCGGGGGCAGTGGCCCTTGATGGGCAGGCCGGGGCCTTACTGATTGGCTCGCCGGGCAGCGGCAAAAGCACGCTGGTGCTTTCCTGCATGAAGGAAGGCATGCACCTGCTGGCCGATGATGTTCTCTTTCTGGCGAAGGATGACGGCGTGGTGAAAATTTATGCCTTCCCCGAAGATATCGGCGTGCGTGAAGGTTCTTTCGACCTCTTAAAGCATTATGATTTTATGGAGACGGTGGCGAAAGATAGCCGACAGAAGGCTTTCGTCGATGTGCAACGCTATTTCCAGGGGCAGTTTGTCAGTTCGTGTCCGGCCCGTGTTCTGCTCTTCATCAGCGCGAAGCGGCGCGCCGTCGAATTCCGCGCCGAGCCAATCACGCCCGTACAGGCTGTCAGCACCCTGATGCAGGAGTTTATTTCTCAGCAGAATGCGAAAGAGGGCGAAGCCGATTACATGTTCAACATCTTCGGCGACCTGGCCGCTCAGGCTCCATCCTACCAGCTCTGGCTCACGCCCGATATCCGCCTCAACGCCTTGCAGGTGCGCACTCTGCTGGAACGCCACCGCCGGGGCGCATAATGTTCTCACGCACAGACAGGCGTTGCTGTTATATAATGTTGTCGTATAAGGACTTCTGGTAGCATTGGATTCCGCGATGCATCCCTTCTGCTGCTCCTGAACATTACACGACGATTTGAGGTAAGAGTATGACGACTCACAATGATGTGTTCGGCGCTCGTGCGACGCTGGAGAGCGCGTATGGCTCCGTCACCTACTTTCATTTAGCCGCGCTGGCGAAACGCGGCGTGCAACTGGATCGCCTGCCCTACACGGTCAAGATTATCTTAGAGAATGCTCTGCGCCACCTCGATGGTACGCTGGTAACGGAAGATGAGGTGCTGGCGCTGGCGAACTGGCGACCGGGACAGGCCGGGCAGGTCGAGGCTGAATATCCCTTCTTTCCGGCCCGCGTCCTGCTGCAAGACTTCACCGGTGTTCCTGCTGTGGCCGACCTCGCCGCCATGCGGTCGGCGATGGCCCGCGCGGGCGGCAACCCGGAAAAGGTCAATCCGCTGGTGCCTGCCGATCTGGTGATCGACCACTCTGTGCAGGTGGATATGTTCGGCTCGTCACTGGCCTTTGCGCGCAATGTGGAACGCGAATACGAGCGCAACTCCGAACGCTACGCGCTGTTGCGCTGGGCGCAGCAGGCGTTCAGCAACTTCCGCGTTGTCCCACCCGGCACCGGCATCGTTCACCAGGTGAACCTGGAATATCTGGCTTCTGTCGTGATGACAAAGGAAGAGGATGGGCAGACTATCGCCTTCCCCGACACGCTCGTCGGCACCGACTCGCACACCACGATGATTAACGGTCTTGGCGTCCTCGGCTGGGGCGTCGGCGGCATTGAGGCCGAGGCCGTCCTGCTCGGCCAACCGCTCTACCTGCTCACCCCCGAAGTCATCGGCGTGCGCCTCACCGGCTCGCTGCCCGGCGGCTCAACGGCCACCGACCTCGTGCTGACGGTGACGCAGATGCTGCGCAAACGCGGCGTTGTCGGCAAGTTCGTCGAGTTCACCGGCCCCGGCCTCAGCCAGCTTCCTCTGGCTGACCGCGCCACCATTGCCAACATGTCGCCCGAATTCGGCGCGACCGCCACCCTTTTCCCCGTCGACGAGGAGACGCTGCGCTACCTGCGCGGCACCGGGCGAGATCAAAAGCGGGTCGATCTCGTCGAACGCTACACAAAAGCTCAGGGCCTTTTCCGCACCGATGAGGCCCCGGAACCGCAATTTGACGACCTGCTCGAACTCGACCTCGGCACGATTGAACCCAGCCTCGCCGGGCCGCGCCGCCCGCAGGATCGCGTTCCCATGCAGGAACTTGGCCGCGTCTTCCGCAAGAACTATCCTGACCGCTTCCTTGAAGACGAGCAGAACCTGACCACCGAGAAGCCCTTGATTCGGCTCGGCACCGAGGGCGGCAGGCCTGACCCCGATCCGGTTGCTCAGGCCGAAAACGAGGCGAAAGACCTGGCGACGCTTGCCAGCGAGGGCAAACGCGACGGGCATAACGGGCATGTCAAAGATGTCGTGGTCAGGATGGGCGACGTGGAGACGCACATTTCCGACGGCTCGGTCGCCATCGCCGCCATCACCAGTTGCACCAACACCTCCAACCCCTCGGTGATGGTTGCCGCCGGTCTGCTGGCAAAGCACGCCGTCGAACGCGGCCTCAGCGTCAAGCCAACCGTCAAAACCAGCCTTGCCCCCGGCTCGCGCGCCGTCATCGACTACCTGCGCAACGCCGACCTGCTGCCCTATCTCGATGCCCTGCGCTTCCATCTGGTGGGTTATGGTTGTACCACCTGCATTTCGGAAGGCACGCCGGTACTGCTTGCCAACGGCACCGCGCGGCCCATCGAGCAACTGCCGGGCCTCGGCGGAGCCTCGCTACTCGCCCCTACCGCAGATGGCAAGTTAGGCAGGGCAAGGCAGACCGAAATGATGGTTCAGGGTGAGCGCGAATGTGTCTCGCTCACCCTGCAAGACGGGCGCGCGCTGGTCTGTACCCCTGACCATAAGTTGCTCTGCACCGATGGTCGCTGGGTGCGCGCCGACCAGCTTGTACCCGGCCAGGATCGCGTTGTGGTTGGCCTTGAGGCCCCGCTGGACGAGCCTGGGGACGACGAAGCCGGGTACACGCTGCAAGCTGGCAAACTGACGTTCACAATGGAGACAGCGCGTAAGCGCCAGCGCACATTGGCCTTTGCTCGCTTGCTTGGCCATCTGCTCAGCGACGGCTCGATCAGCCTCTCCGGGCAGGGCCGCATGCACATTGGACAGGCCCTTGACCGCGAAGCCGTTCTCGACGACATTGAACTGCTGACCGGCGTTCGCCCGGCGGCAACGCGCTACGATGAGCGCAAGTGGACGATTGTGCTACCGAAGTCGCTTACAGACGCCATCAGCACGTTGCCCGGCGTGCGCACCGGGCGGCGCATTCAGCAGGCGCCAATGCTTCCAGCTTTCGTGCTGGATGAATATTGCCCCATTGCGGTAGTACGCGAGTTCCTGGGCGGCCTGTTCGGAGCCAACGGACACGCGCCTACCCTGCATCGCCGGGGCAAAGGTGATGGTGATGCAACGCTTGAACCGCCAGCCTATTCCCAGAGTACCATAGCGGAGCATGTGGAAGCTCTCAAGCAGCTTATGTACGATGTGACCCGCCTGCTGGCGCGTTGTGGCGTGAAGACCGATGGAACCAGCGTCTACGAATACCCCACGCGCCGCTCAGCTTCCACGTATCCGGCAGCACAGGATGGCATGCCGCGTGTGGAGGTGCGCCTGGAGCTTCCAGATGGCCTCTCGTTCGTGGAGCGTGTCGGCTTCCGCTATTGCATGGACAAGGCCCTGCGAGCCAGCGCGGCGGCGGTCTACTGGCGGCTGGTGGACCAGATTCACCGCCAGCGCCTCTGGATGTCGGCCCGCCTGGAAGAACTCCATCAGGCAGACTACGCACTCTCGTTCTCCCATGCACGCAAAAAAGCGGCGGTAGAGCTACTGGAACGCGAGCCGGTTGTCTTCCCACATTACGCCCTGCTGGAAGGACACGACCGCTTTTCGCGGCTCCCGCAGGCTACAACGCGCAAGTTCCAGCCGTTGCATAGAGATGCCTGCGACTTTCCATCGCCTGTCGAACTGTTCAATCAGATCGGCGCGCGCGAGTGGTTCGCGCTGTTGTCCTCGCGTGAGGATAGGGAGACGGCGAAACGATACTGCATCGAGAAGGAATCACTTACGTTGCCCACGCTCGCGCTTCAGGTGGTGGAACGGCGTCCGGCTGGCAAACGAGCGGTATTCGATCTGGCAGTAGACGATCTGCACGCCTTCGTGGCTGGCACGGTAGCAGTGCATAATTGCATCGGCAATAGCGGCCCCCTGCCGCAGCCGGTGGCCGATGCTGTGCAGGAGAACGATCTGGTAGTCGCGGCGGTGCTGAGCGGCAACCGCAACTTTGAGGGGCGCATTCACCCGCAGGTGCGCGCCAGCTTCCTGGCCTCGCCCCCGCTCGTCGTCGCCTACGCCCTGGCCGGTACCGTCGATATCGACCTGACGACGGAACCGGTCGGCACCGATATCAATGGCGAGCCGGTCTACCTGCGCGACATCTGGCCCTCGCCGGAAGAGGTACGCGACGTGGTGGCTTCGGCCATCTCGCCCGAACTCTTCGAGCGGGACTATGCCAACGTCTTCGAGGGCGACGAACACTGGCGTTCCCTCTCCAATTCCAGCGGCACGCTCTTCGACTGGAACCCCGACTCAACCTATATTCAGGAGCCGCCCTTCTTCCAGAATATGCCCGTTGAGCCGGAGCCGATCAAAGACATTCGTGGGGCGCGCGTCTTAGCCATGCTGGATGACTCGATCACCACCGACCACATCTCTCCCGCCGGCAATTTCGGGCCTAGCAGCCCCGCCGGGAAGTACCTGATCGAGCATGGTGTGGAGCGCCGAGACTTCAATACCTATGGCGCGCGGCGCGGCAACCACGAGGTGATGGTACGCGGCACCTTTGGCAACATCCGTCTGCGCAACCGTCTTGTCGGCGGCAAGGAAGGCTACTACACCGTTCACCTGCCCGACGGGGAGGAGACGACGATCTACGATGCCTCCATGCGCTACCAGCAGGAGGGCGTGCCGCTGCTCGTCATTGCGGGCAAAGAGTACGGCTCTGGCAGTTCGCGCGACTGGGCGGCGAAGGGACCCCTGCTGCTGGGCGTGCGCGCCGTCATCGCCGAAAGCTTTGAGCGCATTCATCGCAGCAACCTCGTCGGCATGGGCATCCTGCCGCTCCAGTTCAAGCCGGGCGAGAACAAAGAATCTCTGGGCCTCACAGGTCGCGAGACCTATAACATCCTCGGTATCGAACAGGGCCTCAAGCCGCGCCAGGAAGTGACGGTGCAGGCGACCCGCGAAGACGGCTCAACCTTCACTTTCACCACCATCGCTCGCCTCGACAGCCCCATCGACGTCACCTACTACGAAAACGGCGGCATCCTGCAGACCGTTTTGCGGAGGTTAATGAAGGAGTAAGTAGATTGTGGTGAGCGGCACGGCTACCGCCCTGCCCCAGACCAGCGGGAGCAGGCCACCCCGGCAGGCCAGTGGGAGCAGGCCAGCGGGAGCAGGCCACCCCGGCAGGCCCCCCGCCCCCAGGCCACCCGCCAGGGGTGGCCCTACTATAGAC
>CADDYT010000074.1 GCA_902810755.1 Chloroflexota bacterium | reverse complement strand
GTGAAACAACGTATTCGAGATACGTATCTTTTTGTCTGGGAGCGCAGAGTGGAGGCTGGTGTGCGAGACAGGCACGCTCTACTGTGAGCGCGCCTATGTGGAAAGTGTAAATGCTCAAGAAAGGGCTTCGCAGAGTCTAATGCAGATACTACAGGTAGACTCGCTCCCTCTTACGCCTGTTGCGGTAACGCTCGAAGGCTTTGTGTTCGTTTTCTAAACCAGGAAAAGTCAGGAGGGTACTTCCCCGGAAGTGCCATGCGGCCAGTTGCGGCAACATACGCAGCGTGAAGAGTGGGGCATGGGCGAACACCACCGGGACGTGGCGAGCTTTCATCCATCGCTCGGCCTGCCAGCGCATGAACTCCACTTCCTGAGAGGTCAAATGCTCGGTGCGGATCACGGAAGTCGTGCCATCATACTCCTCGACCTGCTGGTTGAGGATCAGCTGACACTGTTACAACCCGGACGAGGCACGCTACTACCCGCCATCAGACCAGTGGCAGACAACGGCACTTACGCGGCATGACGTAAAGACGTCGGGCATTACCGACTCCACGCGCTGGCAGTATCAAGAGCGGCCATTTGCTCCTTGCTCAGTTTCAGACTGACCGAGCCGAGTAGCTCCTGAACCTGATCGACGGAGGTGGCGCTGGCAATGGCGGAGGTGATACCGGGCCGGGCCATAATCCAGGCAAGCGCGACCTGTGCATCCGTCGCGTGAGAGGCTTCCGCTATGTAGTCGATTTGTTCAAGGACACTGAAGCCGTTCTGGTTCATGTAGCGTTCTCGGATGCGCTTTGCTCGTGGGCTGGAAGGCAACGGCAGACTCGGACGATACTTACCGGTGAGAAAACCGCTTGCCAGCGAGGAGTAGGTGATGACGCCGATGTCCTGTTCAAGGCAAAGCTCTTCAAGGCTGCCTTCGTACTCCCCCCGGTTGACCAGATTATACGGTGGCTGCACGCTTTCAAAGCGAGCAAAGCCATGCAACTGGCTGATTTGCAGCGCCTTGCGCAGGCGCGTGGCGCTATAGTTGGAAGCGCCAATGTAGCGCACCTTGCCCTGCTGCACCAGCTCTGTCAAAGCGGACAGCGTCTCATCAAGCGGCGTATTCTGGTCGTCGCGATGCGTTTGATAGAGGTCGATATAATCGGTCTGCAGACGTTTCAAGGAGGCCTCAACTTCGCTGAGAATATAGCGACGCGAGAGGCCGCGCATCTCAGGATTATTGTCCATCTGGCTGCCCACCTTCGTGGCGAGAATGATGCACTCGCGGTTGTTGCGTGCCTTCATCCACTTGCCGAGAATGGTCTCGGAGGTGCCATTCCCATAGACATCAGCGGTATCAATAAAGTTTCCCCCACCATCAACAAAAGCATCAAGCACAACGAAGGCATCTTGTTCGTCCACAGTCCATCCAAATACATTGCCACCGAAACAAAGGACCGACACGGAGAGGTCTGAGCGACCCAGTTTGCGCTCTAACACAGGCAAATTCCTCCTGATTAAGCTATCTTTCGCTATTCTCGGCCTGGATGTTGCTTTATTCTAGCAAATATTTCGCCAGGGTAGCAAGCGGTACAATAACGCTTCGCGACAACTGCACCGTAATCCCCGCTCTATTTTTCCCGTTTTTTATGAAAAATAGCCGCTATTGCCCTCCCAAACACATCGGTCTCATGGTATACTATGCAAGTAGCAAAGAATCTCACTCAAGACACTCACAGGGAACATCGTATTGGGACAGAGGTATTGATATCTTCACTTGCGAAAACAGCGCGGGAAGGAATTGAGGCACAATGGGTATTGAGAAGGATCTCAGCAGGCCGCTCAGGAGGCAGAGGGGGGCCTCAAAGGCAAAGGTGATCCGCGAATCTGAACCGCTGTATGAGCCTGATGAAGCAAAATCAAAAGTTGAAGACGAGGGAACTGACCTGTCGTCTCTCTCCGATAGCTCTGGGGCGCATACAGTATCTTCTCTCTCTCCTGTACAGAAGACAGAGAATGAAAATGGACAACCTGTTTCCTCCGGCGAAGCATCCCTTTCTCTCTTCAGCACAACATTGCGCACCCTGCTCAAAAATCATCATGAGATTGCTACCTTCGCTGCCACGCTAGGGGTAGCCGAAAACACTGTCTATCGCTGGCTTAAGGGCGATACAGACCCACGACCGGTTCACCTGCAACGCATCATGCAACTATTTCCAGAGCATTTCCAGCAACTCTCTACCGCGATCCAGCAAAGCTTTCCCGATGCGCTTGAGCTGCCTGCCTCCACCTTGCAGGAGATACAGATAGAGCTGTATCGCCAGGCGGTCGAGCTGCTGAGCAACACAGTGGAAAGCGAGATACGCTGGAAAATTATGCAGACTATTTTTGACGCCGCTATCGCTCAACTGGATAGCGAGCGTCTGGGGCTGGCGGTCATGTTCGCCCAACTGATGCCGGAGCGCGAGAATGGCGTTCACTCACTCTATGAAGTGATGACCTGCGGAACGCCGCCCTGGCTTCCCACCTCTGAAAGCCATGTCTATCTGGGCAGCACCACGCTGGCAGGAATGGCAGCGATGTCCGGTCGCACGCAAAGCTGGGACGCCCGGGATGATAACGAGCGCGCACAGGTCGATGTTGATATCTACGAACGAAGCGCCTGCGCCCACCCGGTGACGCGCGGCGGTAAGATAGCAGGCGTGCTGGTCATTTCCAGCACACAGCCTGCCTTCTTCGATGACCCCATCGCCCGCCAGTCCGTCATCGAATACGCACAGCTCATCGGGCTGGCCTTCCGCGATGATGATTTTAAGCCCTACACGATCTTGAATCTGTTGCCATTTCCAACCGTGCGCTGGCAGCGAGCCGAAATCAACAACTCCTACATCAACCGTATCGTCGCCTGCGCTCGCCAGCGCAAAATGAGCCGCCCGGAGGCGGAGGCCATCGTGCGCCAGGAAATGGAACTCGAATTCGAGCAGCGCATGCAACACGAGGGCTTGCAGATTATTAACGACGATCTTGAGTAGGGGTGGAAACATATCCCCGTCAAGAGAGCAAAAAGCCGCGCCCCAGCGCATCGCGCGGATTCATTATCCATTCATGCCGTCCGGTGATAAAAGCCCGGCCACTGACTTCGGGTACAATCGCCGGATACGGGCCAATCTGCGCTGAACCGGCGACACGCCCGCCAAACGCGCTGGCTGCCCCCAGAATGCTCTCGATAACGATGTCTTGCCCTGCTGCTATTTCCCCTTTTGCGTGATGCAGGGCAAGACGGGCCGAGACCCCCGTACCCGTAGGCGAGCGGTCAACTTCCGCATCAGCAAAGATGCAAACATTGCGGCTATGATGGGATGGATCTTCAGGTGGCCCGGTGAAAATAGTGCCATACAGAAAGCCGAGGTCTTCTTCAAGCGGGTGTTTGATAGGAAGGACGGCGTTGACTGCTCGTGTAACGCTATCTCCTGCCGCCGCCAGTTGATATGCCTGTTCCGGCACAATGCTCAGCCCTACCTGTGCGGCAGGGAGAAAGGCATAGAACGCGCCCCCGAATGCCACATCAACACTCAAACGCCCGCAGGCAGGCACATCAATTTCCACGTCCCGCGCATAGAGGAACGAAGGTACGTTCAGGAATGATACATACTCGACATGTCCATCTTCATCCAGATGGGCCGTAGCGCGCACCAGCCCGGCAGGCGTATCAAGGTTGACAGGCGTATGCTGGCCCTTCGCAGGCAGCGCACCCGCCTCAAGCAGCGTCGTCACCAGCGCAATCACGCCATGCCCGCACATCGTGCTATAGCCTTCGTTGTGCATAAATAAGACGCCAAGGTCTGCTTCTGTCGTCACCGGCGCGGTCAGCACGCAGCCATACATATCGCGGTGCCCTCGTGGCTCCCACATCAACGCCTTACGTATATGATCGTAGTGCTGCTGCATATAACGGCGCCGCTCCAGTATCGTCTTACCCGGCAGCCCGGGTAAGCCGCCGGTGACGATGCGCAAAGGCTCACCCGCCGCGTGCGCATCGATGGTGGTGATGATGGCTGTATGCTCGGCCAACGGGCGCGCATTCCAGTTCAATTCCATACTCTTTTCTCCCGATCCTGAACATCTCCCCTGCTTCGTGAAAAGCAGTTGGTGATACAATGAGGAAGGTAGTAGATTATATCACCCGGGAGTAGACATTCATGGTTGTAGATTTACGCAGCGATACCGTCACATTGCCAACACCGACGATGCGCGAGGCAATGTACCGCGCGGAGGTGGGCGATGATGTATACGGGGAAGACCCGACGATCAACCGGCTGCAAGAAATGGCGGCGGAGCGACTCGGCAAGGAGGCCGCGCTCTTTGTCCCCACCGGCACAATGGGCAACACCGCCTCTATCCTGGCCCATGCCGGGCGCGGAGAAGCGATTATCGTCGGCGATCAGTCCCATATTTACCACTACGAAGTCGGCGGAGCTTCCACCCTCGGCGGCTGCCCCATGCTGGCCGTTCCCACGGACGCCAATGGCATGCTCGACCTGCAGCGTATCAAAGCGAACATCAGCGATGGCAGCGACGAACACTCGGCCCCCACCGTCCTGCTCTGCATCGAGAACACACACAATCGACGGGGCGGCGCCGTCCTCAGCGTCGAGCAGGTCGAGGCGTTGAGCCAGCTGGCGCACGCGCACGGGCTGGCCGTTCACATGGATGGCGCGCGCGTCTTCAACGCCGCCACCGCGCTTGGCGTGCCTGTCAGCGCCCTGGTGCGCAGCGTCGATTCGGTCACATTCTGCCTGTCAAAGGGCCTGAGCGCACCCGTCGGTTCTGTCATTGTCGGCGGCAGAGAATTTATTCGCCGCGCCCATCGCATGCGCAAAGTCCTCGGCGGCGGCATGCGCCAGGCAGGCGTTCTGGCGGCGGCAGGCATCGTCGCCCTGGAGCAGATGGTCGACCGCCTGGCCGAAGACCACGAGACCTGCAAACAACTTGCTCGCGGCCTCGCCGACTTCCCACAGATCGAGATCGACCCTGAGCGCGTCGTTACCAACATGCTCATCTTCTCTGTCCTCGACGCCCACCAGCAGCCGCTTGACGACGCAGGCATCACGCGCTTCCTGCACCTGGCCCGCCAGCACGGCGTCCTCATGGGCGGCATCGGCGAAGGCAGAATCCGCGCCGTCACCCACTACGGCATCGAACCCGCAGACATCGAAACGGCCCTTGCCGGTATTCGCCGCGCTCTGCTGGAGATGCAAGCCTGACCTTTCTTCATCATGCAGCCATTTCTGCAAACAGCGGGATGGCTGCATGACCTCATTTCTCCCAGACAACAACTCGTTCACCTTCAGCCTCACCGGCGCCATCAGCATCCTCAACCGGAGCCACATTCGCAGCATCAACCGGCGCAGGAGTTGTACGCATCAATGGCAGACTGCGGCCCGGCAGCGCAAAGAACAGGGCAAGCAGGAAACAGAAAATGGCAGCGGTAAGCGTCCAGTATTCCTGGCAAACGCTTATCACCCGCTAATTGGCTGAGAGGCAAATCTAACCCCGGTATCTTGATATTCAGAACCAGCAGGGTAATCGCAACTGCAAATACGCCATCGCTAAAAGCTTCCAGACGGCCAGTTTCTTTCTCATCCATACGCCATCATTCCTTTCGTTCTCGTCACCAGTATATACGCTGAGTCGGTGACTGAACACGGAGAAATTGACAGGGAAGAGCCTGAGAAAACTGGCAGGAATATGCCATCCATAACTTTCGTTGCCTCTCTTTCGTAGACATGGGTGTATAATGAGCATCATACACAGGAAACGTACCTTTCGACATCAAAAAGGAGTGGCTATATGATACCTAACCCGATACGAGGCATTACGAACGCGATCTGCGGCATTCTCGTGCTTGTAGCCATTGGGCTGGCCTTTCTGCTGGGTGGAGGCGGCTTCAACCTGGCCATCTTCTTCTTTATGATGGCCTTCGTCGTCATTGTCGGTTCGCTCGGCACATTGCGACCGCGTGCCATCTACGGCAGCCTGTACGGGGCGATGTGGATGATTATGCTCGCTCTCTTCTTTCTGACCGGCTCCTGGCTCTGGTTCCTGGTCGGCGTCATCCTGAGCATTGTTCTGAGCGCGTTGATGAAGCCGTTGCTGGGCGCGCTGCTTGGCATGGGCCTGTTTGCCGCGCTCTCCGGCAGCCAGCAGCCACAACCGCCCTACCAATCCTATCAACCCTATCAGCAACCGTACCAGCAGCCCTATCAACAGCCCTACCAGCAATATCAGCAGGGCTATCAACCCCCGCAACAACCGTCAACCTATCAGGAAGGCGGTCAGCAGTACCAGTATCCCGGCCAGCAGCAACCGTATTACGAGCAGCCACAGAGCCAGTATCCACAGGAGATGCCGCCGCAACAATAAAAGGCGAAGCGCATTTTCGCCAACCTGTCAAGGTTTCGCGGCACCGCTCGCGTTGACACGCACCCTTCCAGATTATAAGATCAGGTGGTATATAAAAGCTGTACCACCTGATTTTCTTTGAGAGGAGCCAGATATGGCATTGACAAACTTCGCGGGAGCGGTCGCGGTCATCACTGGTGGAGCAAGTGGTATCGGGCTGGCAACGGCTCGCGCTCTACACGACAGGGGCGCGCACGTGACGCTGGCAGACATCAATCGGCAAGGCTTGCAGGCGGCAGAGCGGCATATCCGCCAGAGCCGCGAAGCGGCGGGAGACGTGCGCGCGATCTATACGGATGTTACAGATGAGGCGTCAGTACAGGCGCTGATGCAGCAGGTTGTTGAGGCTCACGGGCGCATCGATCTGGTCGTGACCAGCGCAGGTATCGGGCGCGGCGGCTCGATTGATACCTTCACCACACAAGAGATGCAAACCATGATGAATATTAACTTCATGGGAACCTTTAACTGCGTCAAGGCGGCACTGCCAACCATGCGCGAGCAGCACAGCGGCCATTTCGTCTTCTTAAGCTCTGTCGCAGGCAAGCTGGGCGCGCCACTGCTCAGTGGCTACTGCGCCTCGAAATGGGCCGTGCGCGGCTTCTCCATTGCGTTGCGTATCGAACTCTATGGCAGCGGGATAGGGATCACCACCGTCTATCCCGCCTGGGTGGATACGCCGATGATTCATCAAGAAGCAGACCCGATAGCTCATCTCAATATTCAGGCGCTGCTCACACCTGAGCAGGTAGCGCAGGAAATTTTGCAGGCCGTGCAGGAAGACCGCCGCGACCTGACGCTGGCACCGAATCCCGATATCGCTTTTGCCCTGCAACTGATGCGAGAGGACCCGGAAAAGGCTGAGATACTGGCGGGCAAGGCGTATCTGAGAAATCTGGAGCAGCAGCGACAAACAGAGTAACAAAACGCTGATAGGGCGAGAGATAACGAACATCTTAAGGAAAGCGGGTGACTCATATGCCAGATTCCCGGTCAACAGCAGGAAGCGTCACCTGGAGAGTCGCTCAGGAAGCGATCATCAATCTCGGCGGGGCAAGGGCCGTGCTGATGCAACTGGCCCACCCGCTCGTCGCAACGGGGGTAGGCCAGCATAGCAGCTATCTGCGCGACCCCATCGGCAGATCAGACCGTACCTTCGTGCTGGGCCAGTTGCTCACATTTGGCAACACAGAGAAGGCATTCAAAGCGGCGCGCACCATCAACCGCCTGCACACCCATGTCCACGGCTTCCTGCCAACCGACGCCGGTGATTTCGCCAGCGGCACCCCCTACCGGGCGCGCGACCCCGAACTTCTGCTCTGGGTGCATGCCACGCTGATCGATACTATCCTGCTCATCTATCCCCTGCTGGTCGGGCCGCTCAGTGAGGAAGAGCAGAACCAGTACTACCAGGAATCGAAAGAGTTGGTGCGCCTGCTCGGTCTCCCGCCGCACGATATGCCCGCGACCGCCGCCGACCTGCGCCAGTATGTCCACGATATGGTCTACAGCAACAAACTGGCTGCCACTGCCCAGGCGCGGCAAATCGCCCGCGTCGTCCTCTTCCCGCCGGTTCCCAGAGTACTGCATCCCCTGCTGCTGTTCAACCTGTACTTCACCATCGCCATCCTGCCACCGCCCGTGCGCGAAATCTATGGTCTGGAATGGAGCAAACGGCAGCAGGTCGCTTTCGATCTCTCAACGCTCGGCATTCGTACCGTCGTCCCTCGTCTGCCCTTGAGCCTGCGCGTCCTGCCCATCACCCGGCGTCTGATGCAGGAAACGAGTATGTCCTGCTGAGCGCAGCGAAGCATCTGATCGTCGAAATAGTCACAGGTAGGTCGCCGGATGCTTCGCTGCGCTCAGCAGGACATACGAACAGCGCATAATGTGCTAACTGGAGCCTGCGGTTTAAGAACGGTCTATTCGACTTTCCAGTAGTTCGCAAACATCTCACTTGCTTTTGCTACCTCGACTCCCAGCGCGTGCAGCCGTTGTCGGATAGTCGCATCTCTGGGCTGCCCCTCTTCATCAAAAGCGTTGGGGCTGTTGGAAACGGCGACCATTGACGGGGCAACCCAGGCGCGCATGGCACGAGCGGCCAGAATCATCGTCGTCAGTGTATTGTTGCCCGTGCCGGAAGTGCCAAGCTGCACCGAGATAACGCCCACCACTTTGCCCTCAAGCCGGGGAGGGTGGTCATTGTTCAGTAGTTCCATATAATCCAGCGCGTTTTTCAACGAGCCACTGATGGTGTTATGATAGGTAGGAGAAGCGAGGATAAGACCATTGGCTTCGCGCGTCGCGTTCAACAATGTGAGAATAGCCTTGCGCCCTTCGGGAGTGTAACTATCCAGTTCATAGGTGCCATGAAACATGGGCAGGGGTAACTGCGCCAGATCGATGGTGCGCGTCTCTGCCCCTACGCTTTCTGCCCCGGCCAGCGCGACCTGCAAGGCCAGCGCGGAGACCGAACCGGGGCGCAAACTGCCGCCAATACCAAGAATAATTGCCATAGATACTCCAGATAATCGAGTGATATTGTTCGCTTCGCAAATGTGGAGCTTGTATGATCTCAGCAGAACAAACCCCACTATAGTTATAGAGCATCTTGAGCGATTCATGCCAATCCTCAGGACTTTACCCTTGCACAGGGTCGGTTTCTATGCTATAGGTCATACGGAAACATTTTCTCAGCAAGAGACAAAGAAAGGATAGGCAGGCAATGGCAAATCAGGCACGGCAGCAAAGCGAGCAGACGAATACGAATACGACACGCACACTCCCTTTGACACTGGTGGTCAACGGGCAACCATACGAGGCGGAGGTCAATCCACAGGAGATTTTTCACGAGGCGCTGGAACACGCCCTGCCGGAGGGTTTGCTGGTCGGACATCGCATCCGTATCAGCACGCCGAATGGAGATGAGGTCTTTCCCGATATGTTCATCGGCGAGAGCGTCACGCACTTCAAGACGAATACATTTCACGTTGAGGCAAAACCATTAAGCGAGGCAACGGCCACCGGTCAGCAGGGCATGTGGACAAACTATGGTTTCGATCATCTGGCAATCACCGTTGCCGACCGCGAGGACGCGAAAAACTTCTTCAGCGAGGTACTGGGCATGACCGTTGTGCGCGATGACCGCCACCAGACCGTGCTGACGACGGGCAATACAGCACTCTTCCTCTTCGCTGCCGAGAAAGCGCCGCTCTCGGACGGTCTGCCCAGTCGCTGGCACCATATCGGCTTCGTCGTTGACAATCTGGACGCCGCCTATCATCACCTCGCCCGCCACGCGCAACTGCGGCGCGAACGCAACGGCAACGGTTCCGGCTCCATCTCATCCGATTTCACCCTGCTGGAACGCAACGAACGCTGGTCGCTCTACTGCCATTACCGCAACGGCGATACGCGTCTGATGATCCAGCTCTCAGAAATCAAGCCTGAGAATCGCGGCTTCATCAACCCACACCACTTCGCCGATAACATGTATGACTACCTGAGCGGGCGTTACGGCGTGCGCTTCGAGAACGAAGAGGCCCTTGAGCAGAAAGAACAGCAGGATCAGTGAGCGACGGTGGCGAAGAAAGCGAACACGATCAGCCAGCTAATCACAAAAGCGATCAAAAGGCGCACGACCAGACCAGAAATATAGACGCGAGGGCGTCGTGAGTGAGTGTGTACAGTCGGCATTTTTGCGCTGATACCATTCATAGCCATAAGCATTGCTCCCGTTTTTAACGGAAGCTTCCTGAATGACCTTCAATGCAGGAAGCTTCCTCTTTTTTCATCTTCAATTACATATAACGGGATTTGTAACGGTTGTTAACATGGGCTAGGGCATAAATCCCTGTCGCTTGCGGCACTCGTCACATTCGCAACTGGCACGCAGCTTTTCATAGGTGTAGATGCCCGTGTGGTGGCCGTCTTCCCAGACAGGGGTGAGGCCGTAGCGGCCAACGGGTTCGATGTTGACCAGCGTAGTCTCTTCAATACTCAAGCTCTGCTTCTTCGCGAGCATGCCGGGCAGCCCGCCCTCGCCCGCGCACCAGGCACAGGGGCAGGCCCAGCGCAACGCCTCCCAGCTATGGATGCTCTCGTGTTCGTCACTCCAGGTCAGAATAAGCTTCCGGTTCTCTTCATCCAGCAGAAACGAGACCGGCGATGGATGATCGTATGGCATATGGGTCTTTCCTCTTTACATATCGCTATGGCAATGCCTGTTACACATACCAGGAAAACCGGATAACAGGCTCTACTGATAAAAACACCGAGACCATTATATGCCCATCCCTTGCAGAAATCCATTATATCTTCTGACCATCCTGCATATGAGGGAATATGGTGAAAAGTTACCTGCCATAGCTCAATCGCGTTATACAAAGCATAGAGAATGACGAGTTTTTTTTCATGAAGACGTATTTGTATCGAAGAATAGCGATATAACAGCGGGAGACAGGGATTATGATAGGGACAGTGATAGTATCCGCCATCATTGCTTTACTGGCCGGTTTTCTGGGTACATTGATCGCGCTCAAAATACACTACCGCTATTTACAGAGAACGCAGGCTCAGCACAGCGCCTGGGAAAACGCGCAGGAGAGCAGGCAGCGCAACTGGGAAATGAAGCAGGAGAGACGCGCGCTCGCTATAGAGGCAAAGCTGATCGCAGGCGTCCAGCAGGTTGAGAGCGACTGGAACACGTGGAAACAGAAAAATGCGGAACTGGCCCAGGCCGTTTCGCAACAGCACGCCGAGATAGCCACCTTCCTGCATATCGAGCGCGAACTGGCGCGCATTCCACTCGTTGAAGAGATGCCCATTGCTTTTGATAGCAAAGGGCAGCGATTACCCCTTTCCTCGCGCTGGCAGCCGCTGGCCCTTGCCCGTGTCGATCTATCCGAACGCGACCTCTCGCGCCGCTTTCTCGGGCAGGCCAACCTGCGCGAAGCCCGCTTACGAGGCGCGAACCTTTTTATGGCCGACCTCTCCGGCGCCGATCTCTCCGGCGCCGATCTGACCGGTGCAGACCTGACCGGCGCGAACCTTTCTCACGCCGACCTGCACAACGCCATTCTGGTCAACGCCAACCTGCAAGTCGCCGATATGCACAACACCATCCTCTTCGGCGCAAACTTGCACGGCGCGCGCAACCTGAGCCAGCAACAGCTTGACACCGCCATTTACGATGCCACCAGCCAGTTCGAGGCCGACACCGATCTCACGCTGCCCCGCCTGCCGCGCCTGAACAAGACTGCACTTCCATCAACCACAGGCGCG
Organism: Chloroflexota bacterium; assembly: GCA_902810755.1. Next base: position 17,583 of record CADDYT010000074.1, on the reverse strand, counting down.
CAAGCCCCATCTCCCCACTCCCCATTCTCTGCTATAGCAGAGACGCCCGATGTAAAAGCGAAACAGAGCGAGGCGGCCAGCAAGGGAGAGTTTATAGAAATTCCCGATCTGGACGTATCGCCTACGCCAGCAAAAACCCGTGCAGCTTCTCCAACCCCTGTATCTTTTGAAACCGATGGCGTTATCGAGGGCGAAATTACCGAAATCAGCGAGGCTGTCACCCTTGAAACCGCTGCCGTCAGCGCCAGCCAGGGAAGCGAACCGACCGACGCTGAAATCCGTGAAATCGGCGATGGTGATGTTAGCGAGATCGGCGAAGCTGAAACCGATGCAAGGGGCCAGACAGAGAGCAACGTAGCCAGTGATATGACTGACACCGTCGGTGAGACTGCCCCAAACGAGGATGCAGTGAACCGGTCGCTGCTATCAGACATCGAAGAAATCGAGATAGCCGATATTGCGCCTCTACCCTCGCCAATCTCCGAAGCAGCCGTCGCTGAGCCACCCCTCTTTGAAAGCGTACCTTCTACGCCTGAAAGTCAACTCTCTCTTTCAGAAAGTGAGTCGTCCATCGAGGAGAGCGAGCCTTCCATTGCCGAAAGTGCGCCATCCTTCTCTGAAGGCGAAGTTCCGCGTACCATGCCAGCATGGACAGCAGACGGCGTTGCAGATGAAACCTCGGTAGAAGCCGCGAGGCCTGAATCTGAATTGATCGCACTCGATGGTGCAACCGAAACCCTCCTCGAATCCGCGCCTACCGAGCCTGAACTCGTCGCGCTCGAAATCGGGCATGGCACAAACGGGAACGGGCATGAGCAGGGCAATGGGAACGGAAATGGACATAGCAATGGAAACGGCAACGGGCATAGGCGGGACACGAGGGTACAAAAAGGGAAAAATAGCGGCAGAAGGCGTTCAAAAACGTCGTAACTCACCGGTTTGACCAGAGCAATTGCGTAATCTCCTGCTAAAACCCGGCAATTTCCCGCACGGACAGCATTCTATGTGCTATACTAGCAACGATGGGCTGTGATGGGGTGGGGAAATGCTGGAAGGAGGAACAGTTATGGAAAATGAACAGCAATTGCCTCTCGCCGGAAAAGTGGCAGTTGTCACAGGCAGCAGCCAGGGCATTGGCCGCGCCACCGCCTACCGACTCGCGCAATCAGGGGCTGATATTGTCGTAAACTATCGCAGTAATGCGAACGCCGCCGCCGAGTCAAAGGCCGCCATCGAGGCACTGGGGCGGCGCTGCATCGCCATTCAGGCCGATGTGAGTCAGGAGGAAGAGGTGACGCACCTCTTTGCCGAGGCCAATGCGGCGCTGGGGCCAATCACCATTCTCGTCAATAACGCGGGAACCACCCGCGACAAGCTGATTATCCAGATGTCACTGAATGACTTTGAGTACGTGCTGAATACGAACCTGCGCTCAGCATTCCTTTGCACCAAAGCGGCGCTGCGCAGCATGATGAGAGCGCGCTGGGGACGTATCGTGAATATTTCTTCACCGGCCGGCCTGCTTGGCAACGCCGGTCAGGCTAACTATGCCGCCTCGAAGGCCGCCATCATCGCCCTCACCATCAGCACGGCCAGAGAGATGGCCAGCCGCAATATCACCGCCAATGCCATCGCGCCGGGCTTCATTCCGACCGAACTCACCTCTACCCTGACCGAGCAGCAGCGGCAGGCTATGCTTGCGGCAACCCCTCTGGGCCATTTCGGCACCCCGGAAGACATCGCCAACGCCATCAACTTCCTCTGTTCGCCGGAAGCAGGCTATATCACCGGCCAGATACTCAGCGTAGATGGCGGTATGTCTATGCATATCTGAGCTATGACCCCCGTTTCCAGACAGTGAAACAAAATGGGTGTAGATCTTCTCTAAATCCGTAACAGAAACTCTGATAAAGGAGACTACACCCATGAGTTTAATTGAAACTGAGGAAACGAACCGGTTTTCCTTTGAACCGTTTGCCGCGCATTCCTTTTATACCGTTATCAACCGCTCACTTGTTCGCCAGGCGCTGGCTCATTTCGCCGATCGACCTGCCGACAGGAGCCTGACTATCGTCGACATGGCCTGTGGCACAGGAGCCGTGACGCGCCTGATCGCCGAAGAGATGCTTCATCAGGGGCGTCAAGCGCACATCATTGGCGTCGATCCCTCAGCCGAGGCCCTGCGTCGCGCCCACAGGGGCATGCTGGAGATTGGGGCAAAGGCGGAATTTATTCAGGGAGAGGCCGATGACCTGCCGAAAATTGTGCGCAACGCCGACGCTGCCTTCTTCTGCAACGCCATCCACCTTGTCCCTGATAAGCTGGCCGCCTTCCAGCAGGTGGCGACGATTCTCACCCCCGGCGGCGTCTTCGCCTGTAACAGCGCCTTTTATGAAGGCACTTACGTTCCAGGGACCGAACGTTTCTATCGCCTCTGGACGCGCCGTGCCGTTGGCTGGCTGCGCAAAGAACACCCGGAAGTAAAACTCTCACGCGACTCCAAAGCGGTCGCCCGCCAGTGGCTGACACCTGAAGAGTACACCGAGCAGCTCAGGCAGGGCGGATTCAGCCATGTCCAGACCGCGCAAGAAGTCGTCGATGTCACGCTTGACGGATGGCGAGACCTGGGCCGCTACTGGCTCTTCATCGAAGGGGCCTTGCCGGGCGCGCCGCTCTCCTGTGGAGCCGATGCGCTTAGCGTTGCCGTCTACGAGGCAGGCCAGGAAATGGGTCTGAGCGAAGTGCCGCGCACCTGGCTACAAATCGTCGCCGTCAAGGATTCATAAGACGTAAGCAGCTTACAGGGCAACAGTCGACGCAGGCTGAGCAATAACACCATCTTCTATCCTGATAGTACGGGGAGCCAGTGCGGCCACGCGGGGGTCGTGTGTGACCACAACGAGGGTCATAGAGCAAGTATACTGCAATTCATGGAGCAGCTCCATCACCGTAAAGCCGGTAGCAGAATCCAGGCTAGCGGTCGGCTCGTCGGCGAGCAGCAGGCGCGGGCTGGCGATTAATGCTCGCGCAATGGCCACGCGCTGCTGCTCTCCGCCGGAAAGCTCGCCCGGCACATGATTCGCCCGTTGTTCCATCCCTACCCGCGCCAGCAACAACCGCGCCCGCTCGCGCAGAGTTCGCAGCGAACAATACGGCAACAACGGGGCCATCACATTTTCCAGCACGGTCAGCGCGGGAAGCAGGTGAAAACCCTGGAAGACCAGCCCGACGCGCTCGCGTCGGAAAGCTGCCAGCGCGCTGCCCCGTAGAGCAGAAGTATCTACGCCGTCCACCAGCACGCGACCGGTGGTGGGCAGATCAAGCGATGCCAGCAGGTGCAGCAGCGTCGACTTGCCCGAACCGGATGGCCCGCAGATGGTCACAAACTCGCCAGCATCAATGTGCATTGTTATCCCACGCAGCGCCTCTACCTGCCCTGTCTCATATCGCCGGTACACATCCACCATGTCAACCGCCGCTCCCCCTGCAGGTTGTATCTCACCGCCGCCCCGTGTACCTTTACGAAAGAGCCATTGTACTCTGTTCATCGCTTTTCTCCTCACTCCTCGCTCAATACGCGCTTCGGCAAAAGCCGGGCCGTCAGTAATGCCGGATAGGCGGCGCCACTCGCACAGAGCAACGCGCCCAGCAGGGTCGTACCTGCTATTACCGCAGTAAACAGGGATAGCGACCAGCTATGATAGAGGCTCAGGAAGAGCAGCACAGCCAGCAGACCACCGGTACAGCCGCCGACAAGCCCCGGCAGCAACCCTTCACACACCATCTCCAGAGCGACAGCGCGGCCTGTCCAGCCGACAGCCAGCAGCAGACCGGATTCGCGCCGTCGCTCACGGGCAGCCAGCAACAGGACCATACCGGCAGTGAAGGCTGCGCACACGCACACCAGCAGCGCCGTCAGCAGGTGAATGGCCGAAAGGCTCACCTCCACCTGCTGCCCCAGCAGCGTTGCCGCCAGCAGGCCATCCAGCCCCCATTGCACCAGCGCCAGTAGCCCCACCAGTCCGCATGCGCCGACTATCGCGACCAGCATCAGCAAAGCACTCCCCTTCCGCGAGCGCATCTGCCGCCTCAACATCACCCACCACCATACATTGTCTGTAAAGTGTCCTGCCATTCCTGCATAAGAGCGATCGCTGGCTGAATGAGAACGAGCCTTCAATTTCTGACTCCTGACAGGTTGAGCAGGAAGGATATTTCTGTATATCGCCGTCATATATACTATGATGTAAAGTAGTGTACCAGCCGCCAGCAGCCCCGCGAGCAGAACAGGTGAGACAGGGGGCGCGCCAACACGTTGCAGCAGGAGCGCAACGGCCCAGGCAGGACAGGCGGCCAGCAGCGCAGTCATTGTCGCCTCTAACGCCGCCGCGACCAGCAGACGCCCGCCCGACCAGCCGGTCCGGGCCAGCAGGCGCATATCGGCCTTGCGACCGCCTGCGGCCAGCAGAGCGGCGGTTAGCAGAGCCAGTGCTGCCACGCCGAGCATCGCCAGCAAAAGCAAGATACCGGCCAGATTGACGCCGGTTGCGATGCTCACCGCTGCATGTGGTGCAATCCACAGGGCAGAAACGGCCTGGTTCGCGCCGTCAGCAGCTGGCATCCGCACAGTGATCGGTTCAGCAGATGCGCCATCCAGTATATCCACATGCAGACCTGTGCTATTCTCAATATCCGAGGCCACCTGTTGCAGCAATGCCTCACCGCGCGGCCCGAAGCCATCCAGCCCGCTCACCCGCACGCGCACGGCGCTAACACAGCGACTGCCAGTCAGCGCGCAAGCGACCTGCAGCGTGGTGAAGAGCAAAGGCGGCCACGCGGCCATGCTCTGCTGTGGGAACAGACTCGCCGGCACCCTTCCTGGCTCCGGTCTGTAGAGGCCGAGCGGCGTGGCAGACGATGCAGGCGTGTGCCATACCGGCAGCATTGCGGCATTAAATGTCGCAAAAGAGCCGCGACCACCATTGAGCATCACCCAGGGTGTGGATGCCTGCGGCAGCAAGGGCAGGCGCGTAAGATTGCCCCCGGCATCATCGCCGATGCTGGAAACAGCAAGAACAGGCGTGGTGCCATCACCTGGCTGCATCACTGTGTAGCCCACGCGAGCGTAGCGGGTCACGCCGCCGCCCTGCACCGGCATCAACTGCGATCCTTGCTCGCGCGCGGCCAGTTCCTGTGTCAGCAATGATAGAAATGATGGCGCGTCAAGCTGGCGACGTTGGAGAACGGCCCATGTCGCGTGAACAAACATACGATCATTTACCGGCTGAGAAGCAGACAACGGAGAAAGGTTACCGGCTTCAACAGTCACAGTCGCGCTCAATGCTGACCAGGGGTGAATGTCCATCAAAAGAGGCAAACCCACGTTTCCGGTCGGCGCGGGTGAGGGTTGCCAGCGCAGGCCAACCAGTTGTCCCTCCGCTATCGGGTCAATGCCCACCAGCAATGTCGAGAGCGACCAGGTAGCGGCAATCGTTGCGCGACCGGAAGCATTAAGCGGCACGTAGCTCATGCCGCTCTCGTTTTGCCGCCCGGCAAGCCGCACATATGCGGCAAGGGGCAATACCACGAAGGTCTGTTGCTCGCTGGCGGACGCTGTGGCATCATCCAGCCGGGTGATGATACGATAGACGCCCGCACGAGTAAAGGTGATTGGTATAGAGACGCGCAGGGGAAGCCAGCCCACAACGGCCTCCGGGGCGACCAGCTGTACGTGGGGAATACGGGCAATCTGTGCGAGCTGCGCCAGCGAGATACCTCCGTAAGTCTGTTCCGGCCCGGCGGGATCAATCACCTGAAGTTGCCGCTCAACAGAACTGATAGCATCCGGGGAGCGTACCAGCAGATCGTAGCTGGCGCGCCAGGAACGACGAAGCTGCCGGTCGGTCGTGAGCGTTGAGAGCCGCGTGAAGCCTGCCAGCAGCGTGGTGCAGACAACGATGCAGAGCAGCCCGCAGCACAGGGGCAACAGCCTGCCCCATCGGCCCCTCAGCGACCACCAGGCAAAACGCAGCATCGTCTCATCTTCTCCTTATCTGACACATCAAATCACTGTCCGTAGGGCGTGGGGGTAGGCCAGTTGAGTTCCTGCCGCTTCTCTTGCAGCGAAATCGGCGTCACCTTGAGCCGGGCATAGCGCGTGCCATCCACCGTTCCCACCAGCACAAACTGGCGCACCTGTCCCATGCCCACGTCCTCCGCCGTGCCATAGGCCATCCCTACCTGCTGACCGTTGAGATCCATCAGGTCTGCCTGCATGGTCACGTCGAAAGGAAATGTCATGTCGCTGGTGTTTTCCACATCGCCAAACACCTCCGCCTGGCTGCCCTCGATGAGAACGCGAGAATCAACAACCTTGAAATACTTGAGGCGTGGGTCACTCTGCTGCGCCTGCCCACCGCAGCCATTCAACGCCATTGCCAGCACCGGCAGCAGGCCGCACAACCATACGATTATTAAGAGATTTCTGTTACCATATTTTCCCATAATAGCTTCCCGGCATCTTCTCAAGGACAGTGATTATCAAACAGCATGGTGAGCGCCTGTGCGCGACTGCTGGCAGGGGCGGGCAGGCAGAGGCCGCGCAGGGCCGTTGCGGCGACGGCGAAGCTTGAGAAAGTCTGAGCATCCACCATGCCCGGCCTGATACCTTCGCCTGCCAGCACGAACGGCACGTGCAGGCTGCTGCCTCGCCCATCCGGCCCCATACCATAGTAGTTGTCGTAGACGGTTTCATTGACCTGCGCTTCTGAGGCAGTCACCAGCAGCAACGTCTGTGAGAGCAAATTTCGGCTCGCCAGCCAGTGGCGCAGGAGGCCAATCAATTCATCATCGGCCTGCATGGCCCGCGCATACGCGCCACCGGGAGCATCGGGCGCGGCTCCTGCCGCTGCTGCCGAACCAAAAGGTGGGTCGAGTTCACTGTAGAAAACGAAGCCATTGGGATTGTCGGCCATCGTTTCGATCAAGTGCTGCGCCGTCGCCAGCCAGTTCGCGCTGTCAAAGGTCAGGCCAACCTGCGCCGTCTGCACGCCGCGCGTACTGACATCACTGAGGGCATACTGCGGCCCGCCAAGCGCAGCCGTACTCATGCCATAGCCTCTTGCCACATCAAACAGGCTCTCCTGCCCGAAAGTCAGCGACATCGGGTCAGCGTTGTACCAGAAGGTGGTATCGATGCCATCTGGCGTTCCCCACGCCGTTCGATACGGCCAGGGGTCGTAGACACGCCAGGCGGGGTAGCTGCCACTGAGCAGCGCGTACTGGTCGGCGGGATGCCAGCCATAGGGCGCGACAACATTCGCCGCCTGCGCCCCGCCGCTTGCAAGCTCGCGCATGTTCTGCGCCTCCCCCTGCAAAGCGGGATCAGCGAACCAGGACTCCGCATAGATGCCGCTCAGATCGAGCATAATCAGGTTGCGCGCAACGCCCGCACTCACGCGTCGCTGGCCCGGCGCCGCCTGTGGCTGAAGGGCCAGTTGCAAGGTGGCATGCTGCGGCAGTGGCACCCTGACATCGCTACGCACGACTTCCGGGTAAATGAACTGCTGCCCGTTGAGCGTATAGTAGCGAGCGGCGGCAAGGTTGTACGTTCCCGCCGCGAGATGCAAAAAGGTAAACGCGCCGTCAAGCGTGGAGACGGAGCGCAAGGCGGGCGCGGTAGGCCGTCCTGAAACAGGCGGCAGCGTCACCCAGACCGAGATACCACCAAGTGGGCGTCCGGTCCGTGCATCAACGGTGATCCCACTCAGGGTGTAACCTCCATGTTCAAACTGGAAGGCAGGAGTTTGCCCCAGCGCCACCGTTATGCCATCATCCAGATCACCCACGTCGCCCACTTTCGGTACAAAGGTCGGAGTCGGCATCGGCACGAGCTTTGCATGCGGCGAAGAAGACGGCAACCTGATCAGTGCGCTGGCAACCGTCACCAGGATCACGCCCCCCAGTAGCAGTAGCATGCTCCAGCGTGACCACCATCGCTGCCTGTAAGCCGGGCCTGCTGGCAGCGCCGGAACAGGTTGCGCCTGTTCTTTAATCGGATCCCTGACCATCGACATTTTCGGAGACTTTCGTGATGACCACCGAAACAGTCGTCCAGGTTGGCTGTTTTGCTATGCCCTGAATGGTGAAGGTGACGGTCTGTCCGCCCTGCACATTATCCGCCAGCCCCCTGGCAATGCCCACAACCTTGCCGCTCGCATCTTTCAGCGTCGCCTGCAGGTAAATATCGTGCTGGAGCTTATCCATATTTCTCACCTGACCCGTCACCTGGAAATTCGCCCCCTGCGCCAATTTCGCCGCTGGCTGACCAACCAGTTCCGCCAGCGAGACATGGTTATTACCCTGTGTTGTCATCGTGGCTGAAGGCGTATTTACCGATGTGCTGCTCTTCGTCGTCTGCTGACTGCTACTTGCATGTGTCGTAGTGTTATTGCCGCAGGCCGCCAGCCCGATCAGCGAGAACAGTATGCAGCAGGCCAGCACCAACCAGAAAGCGGCTGAGCGCGAACGCATTACAATCAGATGTTTCATCTGAAACTCCCTCATCATTTTCTTGAATCATTCAGCTTCATCAATCAAGTGCAAACAAACCATGATCGCCAACCGAAGAGGCCAGTAAGGCTGTTCCGGTCAATGCAGGCGCGGAGCGCAGTTCACCCAGATAGACCTGCCATATGAGCGAACCATTCTGGCTATCCAGCGCGCTGAGATTGCCATACTGGTCGGCGATGTAGACCTGCGCAGCTACACCGTTTACCAGCCCCACGACGGGCGTTGCCAGCAATGGGCTGCCATCGCGATACGTCCAGAGAACCGAGCCGCCGCGAGCATCCAGTGCAGTGACGCGCCCCTGGTAATCACCGATAAAGAGCCGGTTGGCCGCCAGAGCAGGGCCGCTGGCAAAACCTGCGCCTGGCTGTCCGACATCCGGCAGGGCAAAACGCCATCGCAACTTGCCCGTGCTGGCCTGAATGGCGTAGAGATAGCCCGCCCATGTCGCGACGTAGACCAGCCCGGCCTGCGCGTTATAGACTGGCGCGCCCACCGTGCGCGAGTCTACCGTCAGTTCCCAGGCTTTGCGTCCCGTGCGCAGGCGCAGCGCGTTAAACTCTGTTGACGCGCCCGGCGCGGCGAAGACCAGCCCGCCATCGTCGAGCGTCACAGCAGGCTGCCCCTGCGTCGGCCAGAAATCAGCAAAGACATCCTCCGATTTGAACTCCCAGTATTCCCGGCCTGTCTGTCGATTCAGACAGAGCAGGTCGTTGGCTCCTGCCGCCACGAACAGCAGCGACCCCACAACCAGGGGAGCGGCCCGCACCGGCAGGCGTGTATCGACCGTCCACAGGAACTGTCCCGTCGCAAGGCGCAGCGCGCTCAGCCCATGTCCCCGCGTCGCGACATAGACTACCCCATCGGCAATGGCCGACGTACCCGCGACCAGCGTATCGCCGACAGGCGCCCGCCAGCGCAGCCCACCCGTGCCCATGTCCACCGCGTAGAGTACCCCATCACCACCGTTGACCAGCGCCACGCCGTCGCCCACTACCGGAGAGGTCACAACCGGGCCTGGCGTCTGGAAAAACCAGCGCATCTTCCCATACAATAATGCAGATGGCGCGGCAAACGTATTTGCTATGTCATGCCCGGCCAGCAGCCAGGATGGCGCCTGCGGAGAAATGACGCTGGCGGCAGAGGGCAATGGAGCGGGAGCATAGAGACGCTGCAACTGCGGCAGCACCGGCTCCCCACCGGCAAACTGTGGCGTGGGCGTCGGTGCAATGCCAGACGGCGCATTCCAGGGTGCAGCACACCCCGCCAGTAGCGCCATCGCCAGCAGCGCCAGCACTATTTTCCCGGCAGCATGCTTAGCTGCATTGCCGCCATTACAACGCATCGTTTCTCACCTGCCAGTCATCTTCGTGTCCCATCTCTTCACACCTGCACTGCCTGAATAAACCAGCCTGTTACACAGTTTTGCAGTAGACTGGCACAAATGGGTAGATCAGATGCCGACCTTGCAGGAACAGTGATGGGAAAAGGCAAACGCCGGTTAAAACAACGTAAACGAAGGCTGAGCCGTGTTATATATGGAACCCGGACAGGAAACGGGGAATGTGCTAGAATAAGGGACAGGACGTTTCCTACCAACACTGTTAAGAACATCGCACGGTAGAACAGGAGCAACACACCTATGCAACTGGCATGGCCGGTCTTTGTGGCCGCGTTTCTCGCTTCGGCGGTCGAATTCGTCGAAGCGTTTACTATTGTCCTCGTCGTCGGCATCACCATCAACTGGCGTAGTTCGCTGCTTGGTGCGCTCTTAGCCGCCGCAACACTGGCGCTGATCGTGGGAACCCTGGGCGTCGCGCTCGTCACTTACGTCCCTATCGGCGTCTTACGCCTCGTCGTGGGCATTATTCTGATTCTCTTTGGTTTGAAATGGCTCAAAAAAGCCATCCTGCGTTACAGCAAGCACAAGGCGCTGCACGATGAAGAGGCTATCTATGAAGAGAAGGTTGCCGAACTGCGCGCGCGCGGAGAGACGATACAGCAGATTGATACCTTCGGCACCGTCCTTTCGTATAAAGCCGTGCTGCTGGAAGGGCTTGAGGTGGCCTTCATTGTGATTACCTTTGGCAGCAGCGCGATGAGCAACACCTGTAGCAGCGCCTGCGGCATCGGCTCCGCCACCATCGGCGCGGCTATCGCCGGCGTGCTGGTCATCCTGCTCGGCGCGCTGGTGCGGGCGCCGCTCACGAAGGTGCCGGAGAACACGCTCAAGTTTGTCGTCGGCCTGATGCTGACCACTTTCGGCACTTTCTGGGCGGGCGAAGGCTTCGGCATTGCCTGGCCCTTCTCCGACGCCTTCCTCTTCGTCCTGCTCGCCATCTACCTGCTGTCCTCCTTCATCCTGATTGCGGCCCTCGGACAGCACAAACAGCGACAACTGGCAACGGCTTCGACCGAGAGCATAGCCATACCGCAGGAGGAGGTGCATCGATGAAGGTTATCAAAGCCGTCTACAATTTCCTCGTCGGGGACATGGTTATCCTGATCGGCGTCGTCATCGCCATCATCCTGCTCGCGCTGATCAATACTGTCGGCGCGCTCTCGCCCCTGCGCGGCACCGGCGAGGCGATCATCCTCATCGCCGCCGTACTCATCAGCCTCACCGTCACGCTTGTTCGCGAGGTCTGGGGTTGATATATGGCTATATGAGATTCCGCTTACACAGAAGGAGCAGCGCCTGCGTCGATCAGAATTTCCGCGCCCGTGATGGAGGCGGCGAGGTCGGAAACGAGGAACAGCGTCATCGCTGCGATCTCTTCCGGCTGTACCATCTTGCCCAGCGGCATAGCGCGCGCCCGCTCGGCTTTGACCTCTTCCACGCTCAGCCCGCGTGCGGCGGCCTGTTGCTCGGCCAGTCGCTCGGCGCGTGCGGTGGCCGTATTGCCGGGTGAAATACTGTTGATGCGCACATTGTGGGCGGCCAGTTCTTTAGAAAGCCCCCGCGCCAGGTTCAGCAGCGCAGCATTGGTTGTCCCGGCAGGTAGCATCGTCGGCGCAGGCGTGCGCCCTGCCCCACCAACGATATTGACAATACGTCCGTCGCGCCGCTCGATCATGCCCGGCGCGACGGCGCGGATCATACGCATGTAGCCAAGCAATTTCAGCTTCCAGGCATCCAGAAACGCCTCTTCAGGCAACTGCAAAAACGACCCGGCAGGGGCCGACCCGGCATTGTTGACCAGAATATCGACTTTTCCCAGTTGTTGCACAGCAACATCCACGACCCGCTCGATATCAGCCCCCTGAGACATATCGCCCTGCACAACAATCACTCGCTGATTTTCCCCTCCGTGCCGGCTGCGAATTGCTTCTCCCGCCTGTTCCAGTCGCTCCACATTGCGCGCGGTAATCACGACATTCACGCCCTCAGCATACAGCGCGCTGGCACAGGCAAAGCCAATACCTGCGCTGCCGCCCGTCACAATAGCCGTTTTGCCACCCAACTTGAGATCTAACATAGATACGCCTTTCTATTGTTATCCTGAATCCAGATGCCGCCACCCGCTCCCACGCCCCGGGCCACCCGCAAGGGATGGCCCTACTATATAATACGGACGATGCGTGCCAGGGGCGGGATGAGCGTATATAGTAAGGGCCATCCCTTGCGGGTGGCCTGCCCCCCGGTTGGCGCGTGGCCTGCCCCCCGGTTGGCGCGTGGCCTGCCCACGCGACGGTGGCTGGCCTGCCCACGCGACGGTGACTGGCGGCCAGCCGCACCTCTCTCATGTCAGCAACAGCAGCCGAATGCTAGAACTGCGATTGCTGGGCGGCGGTGCCGACAAAATCGGATGAGATCGGTCTGACACCTGCCGGGGCCGTCGGGTCGATCTGGTAAATGATGGAGTCGCGGGTGGGGACGCGCTGGTTCGGGGTAGAACCATACGTGACCGGGGGATAGAGGCCGCCAAGGCTGACTGTTTTGAGCGACTCGAAGGCGGTGAAGAGACCATCGCGCGTGATGTCTTTGTTGTCCAGCGCCTTCTTTAAGATGGCATAGGTGATGTATGACTCGGCATAGCCGAACTCGAAGTAGCCATCCGGTTTCTGGTTCGGATAATACTTCTGCACATCCTGCATCATCTGCGCCATACCGGGAACGCTTGTATCACCCCACGCCGCGCCCTGCGCGACCACCCAGGCTTTGCTGAGCAGCGCCTTCAAAGCCGGGACGGCGAGCAATTCGACGGCGAAGGCCGGGCTTTGCAGGATCCACTGCGGGTTGTACCCCAGCTTAAAAGCCGTGCCGATGATGCCAGCCGTCGCGCTCGGAATCGCTGTGAGGAAGACGTACTTCGCGCCGGATGCCTTCAACTGGGCCACCTGCGCCGTGAAGCTGGTGTCGGTCGCGGCATACGTCACTTCGGCCACGTTATGCAGGTTATAGGCGCTGACCGCCTCTTTGTAGCCCTGCAAGCCATCCGCGCCGTAATCATCGTTCTGATAGACGATAGCGGTAGAGGGATTCTTGACGCCGAGCTTGTTGACAACATAGTCGAACGCATTCTCGACCTGCAGGCGGTAGGGCGTTCCCACGAGGATGAGGTACTTTTCACGCGCCAGGGCCGAGGAGAGCGTGGCGGCAGAGACCAGCATGTGATCGGCGGTCGCCAGGTCTTTGATGGCAAAGGTTGTGGGCGTCCCCAGACTGTCGGCGATCATCAGCACCTGGTTACGAATCTGGTTATACTTTTGCACCTCAATCTGGGGATTATACTGCGTATCCTCCTCCAGAAATTTGACCTTGAAGCCATCGACCCCGCCGTTATCGTTTACATGGTCGAAGAAAGCTTTCACGCCATTCGCCAGCGGAATACCAATCGGGTCGGCGACCGGGCCGGAATACGGAGAGAGAATGCCCAGAGTAATCGTCTTGTGGGTGAGATCGACCCCGGGGCCGGCTTTGATGCCACCGCCGCTGGTCGAGCCGCTATTGCTGGCGCAGCCGGAGAGAATCAGCAGCGCGGTAACAAGGGTGAGGATACAAGTGGACAGGAGCTTTTTGCTTACCATGCGTGACACCCTTTCGTGAACAACTGAGATGACGTTGAAAAGCAGACAGTACACCTCAATCCGGTTTCGGTTGTGTTGCCCCTGCCAGCTAACCGGCAACGCTACTCGCCATCGCCATTGACGGGCGCCGCGTCCTCAACATCGAGCCGGGAAGCAGGGGCAGATGAAAGATCAATTATCTCAGCAGGTTCACCTCCTTCCGCATTGGGATTGGTTTTACGCATCCACAACTGGACCCGGCGTATCAGGCCGATCACCCCTTCCGGCTCGAAAAGCAGGAAGACGATAATCAGCGCGCCGTAGATAAGCGCGTTCAGGTTGCCGCTGGTCAGGCCGCCAGAGTTGCTACTGGTGGGCAGCAGCGAGAAATAGTCAATCACCTGCGGCAACCCGAAGACGAAGGCCGCGCCCAGGATCGAACCCCAGACACTGGCGATGCCGCCGACGATGATGGCGGCCACAAACTGGATTGCCAGCGTCAGGCTCCAGTAATCGGGCGTGACATAGCTGGTGTAGGAAGCCAGCAGCGCGCCCGCGATGCCCGCCAGGAACGAAGAGAGAATGAAAGCGCCCATCTTGGCCTCAAAGAGATTCACGCCCATGATGGACGCGCCCACTTCGTGATCGCGCACAGCGCGGAAGGCGCGCCCGGCCCGCGAGCGCATGACGTTGGTGACAAAGAGAGCCGAGAGTACAAGCACAAGCAAAATCAGCAGGAAATATTGCTGACCGGCAGTCAGAGCAATGCCGAAATAGTCATTCTGCTGATTGAAAGCAAGATCTCCGAAACCGGGGGTCGGGAACGAGCGCCCCTGCGGCCCGCCTGTGAGCGGGACGATATTCATGAAAATATACTGTCCGATAAAGACCAGGGCCAGCGTCACAATCGCCAGATAGAACCCCCGCAGCCGTAGAGCGACCGGGCCAATCAGCGCACCGGCCAGCGCAGCAACGATACCGGCAGCGGGCAGCCAGATGAGGAACGACCATCCGAAACCCTGTGGATCGAGTGAAGTGGTCGGCGGAGTCCCACCAAGCAATGCTGCGGTATATGCCCCGATGGCCATGAAGAACGTAATGCCCAGCGAAACCTGCCCGGCATAACCGGAAAGCACGTTCAACGACAGCGTCGCAATGGCTGCGATCAGCACGTAATTGACAATTGAGAACCAGTCCTCGGTCGCAAAAGAGAAAAAGAGGATCACCAGCAGGATGCCAGTGCCGATAACCAGCCAGCGCGAGCGGCTTCCCAGCAGCCGCGGCGGCCCGGAGCTGGCGCGCGTCTTCTGATCGGTCACAGTAACGCTCATATGCGCTCCACCTTTCGCGTGCCGAAAAGCCCGTAGGGACGAATGAGCAGAATGAAAATCATAATGATATATGGCGTAATCTCGTGGATACCCGCGCCCAGAAAGCTGGCAACATGACTTTCGTAACCGACGGTCAAAAGCTGGATGACGCCGATGACAATGCCGCCAACCACCGCGCCACTGATCGAATCGATGCCGCCCAGGATAATCGCGGGGAAGGCAACCAGCGCAGCCCCACCAAAGGTCGGGTCGATGGCAAAGGAATCGATGGCGAGAAAGACGCCGCCAACCGTAGCGATGGCCGCCGCAATACCCCAGGCCAGTGCGTAGATCGTGCGAATATTGATGCCCACCGCCAGCGCCGCTTCTTGATCGAGCGCGGTGGCGCGCATCGCCAGCCCGTAGCGCGTATAACGGAAGAAATAAAACAGGGCCGCGCACAACACGATGGTAACAGCGATAGTCCACAGATCGTTAGCCCCGATATGGACACCCCCGTAATTGATACCACTGATGGTATTAAAAGGTGAAGCGGCGGGAATGGGCTTTGACCCCCAGATGATAATGACGGCGGTGCGCAGGATAATATCCAGGCCAATCGTAATCATGAGGATGGAAAAAACGGGCCGACCGATCATGCGCCGCAGGATGAAGCGTTCAAACAGCAGGCCGATGAGAACGGTGACGAGCAGACCGGCCAGCAACGCCAGCAGAAACGGCAGGTGCCACTCGAACACTCCGGCGGAGACGACATAGGCCCCGACCAGCAGCAGCTCTCCCTGGGCAAAATTAATCACTTCACTGGCCTTGAAGATAATGGAAAAACCCAGTCCAATGAGCGCGTAAATACAGCCCTGCACAATGCCAGCAAAGAGCAATTGCATAAAATATGCCATGTTTCCTCCTGTACCATTTCATGGCACTTCACGGCGATACACGTCACTTATACCGTTTGCCCTGTTTCCCGTTTTCTCTCCGAACTCCTCACCCAGATACGCCTTAATCACGTCAGGGTTGGCCTGGACTTCCGCCGTTGTTCCCTGCGCGATGGCGCGCCCGAAATCGAGAACCAGCACGCGGTCGGCAATACCCATCACCAGCGCCATATCATGCTCAACCAGAATCTGGGTCACGCCAAGCTGCTCTTTGATATCCAGAATAGCGGCGGCGATATCCTCCGATTCCTGCAGGTTCATGCCCGCGACCGGTTCATCCAGTAAGAGCAACTTTGGCTCAAGCGCGAGGGCGCGGGCGAGATCGGCCCGCTTTTGCAGGCCATAGGGTAACAACTTCAGGGGCGTGGCGGCGACGCGCTCCAGGCCAAGCAGTTCCAGCAGATGCATGCAATAGGCACGGTTTTTGCGTTCCTCCGCGCGGGTCGGGCCGAGATAGAGACCGCCGAGCAGGATGCCGCTGCGCATGCGCGTATGCCGACCGAGCAAGAGATATTCCAGCACAGGCGTGTTGGGAAACTGGCCCAGGTTCTGGAAGGTGCGCGCAATGCCCAGACGCGCAATCTGGTGCGTCTTGTAGCGCAGCAGGTCATGTCCATCGAAGGTAACTTTACCGGAGACAGGCTGGTAGACGCGCGAAAGCACATTGAAAAGCGAGGTTTTGCCCGCGCCATTAGGGCCGATGATGGCAAACAGCTCGCCCGGCAGCACCTCAAATGAGACATCCGTCAGGGCGCGCACACCGGCGAAGCGCACAGATATCTCCTCAACCTTGAGCAAAGGCAAACCATCGGTTGTTAGAGTGGAAGCGTTTTTCGCTCCGGCGCTGACATCGCTCACAACGTCCACCTCCTTGTCTCGCGGCGCCGACGCAGGGTCGCCATGCCGCTGCGCTCGCTCCCTTCGTGCAGGCCCAGATAGAACTTGCGCACGCTTTCGTTTTGCAGCAGGTCGGCGGCGGGCTGCGCCAGCACCACCTTGCCGGTTTCAAGTACATAGCCGGAATGCGCAACGGACAGCGCCATCTGCGCATTCTGCTCCACTAACAATACGGCAGTTCCACCGGCATTTATCTCAGCGATGATAGTGCGAATCTGTTGCACCATAAAGGGGGCAAGGCCCAGTGAGGGTTCGTCGAGCAACAGCAGGCGGGGGCTTGCCATCAGCGCGCGGGCGATGGCCACCATCTGCTGCTCGCCGCCGGAAAGATAGCCGGCCACGCTGTGACGGCGCTCGCGCAGCACAGGAAAAAGTTCCATTACCCACTCATAAGCGCGCCGGGTGGCCACCGGATTGCGCGAGGCAATAGCCCCGGTGCGCAGGTTCTCATCGACGGTCAGGTCGGCAAAGAGACGGCGGCCCTCCATGACCTGGGCAATGCCGCGCTGCACAATCTGCGTGGTATTCAGCCCATCGATGCGCTCGCCATCGAAAAGGATGGAGCCGCGTATCAGGCTGGCTTTGTGGATGTTCAGCAGGCCGGAAATAGCGCGCAAGATGGTCGTTTTGCCCGCGCCATTCGCCCCCAGTAGCGTCACCACGCTCTTATCAGCTACCTCCAGCGAGATACCCTGTACGGCAGGGACGATGTTTTGATACGTCACCGCGATGTCCTGGAGCAGTAACATGCCAGCTCCTCCTCTGCACTGCACCTTTGCAGCCAACGTTCTCTTTATCTCCGAAGCGTTGCAGGCATGTCATGCTGAGCGGAAGCGAAGCAT
>CADDYT010000073.1 GCA_902810755.1 Chloroflexota bacterium | reverse complement strand
GGCGGCTGGCCTGGCGCGGGCGGAACAGCTCGCCACATGTTCAGTGCATGCTGCTCTCTAGTCGATCATCTGCGAGCCAATGATGACGGATCTGGCCTTTTGCGTTGTGCTGGCCGCGTTGGCCTCGCAGGCGGCGACGAAGGCGCTGAAGACGCGGAACCAGACCGTTTCCTGCCGGTAAATCTCTTCCGGGTGGCCCTGCACAGCTACCATGAAGCAGCGGTCGGGAACTTCCAGCAATTCAGCAATGCCGTCTTCGGCGCGACCGCTGATGATGACGCCCTTGCCCGGCTGCTTGACGGACTGGTGGTGCAGGCTGTTCGTCCAGACCTCATTGCTACCCAGGATGCGCTCCATCTGGCTGCCCGGCTCGATCTGGACATTGTGGACAATATGAGTGCGCGGCAGGTCGTCATGGCAGTGCTTGAGGCTATCATATACCTGCGCGCCGATATCCTGGTAGAGGCTGCCGCCGAGCGCGACGTTGAGCAACTGCATGCCGCGACAGATACCCAGCGTGGGAATATCCCGCTCGAAAGCCAGCCGCGCCAGCGTGAGTTCAACCTCGTCCTGGCGCGGGTCGACCGCGCCCAGCAGTGGATGGGGTTGCTCGCCATAGCAGGCCGGGGCGATATCCTTGCCGCCGGGAAAGAGCAGCCCGTCGAGACGCTCTACCAGCACTTCAAGCATAGAGAGATCATGTAGTAATGGAATGAGGACAGCCACACCACCAGCCGCCTCCACCGCGTGCGTATAGGTGCGATTATTGCAATAGACAGGTCGGTGAGTTCCCTCGTGAATGCCCGCGTAACACGGAATGCCAATCAGTGGACGCATACAGTTACTCCTCTACGTATGTTTTTGTTATGTATGACGGTACATAACCGCAGAATATAAAAGGCGGAACGCATCGTTTTTTGCTTGCGATGCGTTCCGCCTGGAAAAAGAAAACTGAGAAATCAGAAAACGAAACACACCTCCGCGTCCCCAAAGCCCATAAGCTCCAGTACAGGATACTGGAGCCAGGTAATCACGAGAAATGGTGCCGCATACAGGTGTCCGTTCATTGCTTCCTCAATCACCTCACAAAGTCGTCACAACTGTTATATATCTATCGTAATACGCCTGTCAAGCGCAACGGGACTTTTGTAGGGGTTATTTTTAGCTGCCGAGGCCGAAGAAGATATTCCACCAGTCTTGCCAGAAGCCCTGGGTGTGCGCGGGGACGCTGTGCCTGGGCGCGCTCTGTGCCGGGGGGCTGGCCGGGCTGACGACGATGACGGCGTGTTCGCCGGGGCGGATGTAGCCAAGCTGCTGGCGCGCCTCGCTTTCCAGCACAAAGGGGTTGTTGTAATATTTCGCGGCCTGCGCCAGCGCATTATGGTGCTGCTGGAGCTGCTGCTCCTGCTGCTGCGCCGCCTGCACGCGCTGCATCAACTGGCTGTTCGACCATGCCTGCGCCAGCGTGGCCAGCAGGAAGGAGAGGCAGATGAGGCCTGTGACCCAGATCACCGTCTGCGTGAAGATGGACTGGCGACGCGCGCGCATCCGGCCCGCGCTCTCCTGCATGCCCACCGCGCTGGTCACGCTGGCCCCGCTCGCTGCAGGCCGCAGTGGAAATGGCCTGCTCTCCGGCTGATTCTGCATAAGACGATTCCCTCCTCTTTCCGCAATATTCAGGAGTTTCCTTTGACCGGTTGTTTGTATCGCGCTCTCTTAATTATACACGATGGTCAAGAGTGACAGGCGCAGGTAGTCGGCAAACCGGTTCAATGCAGGTAGAGAACCAGCAAACCCATCAGGTCGAAGCCGAGCAGCAGGAACATGAGGGCGAGGCTGGCGAGCAGCATCCTCTGCTGCCAGTGTAGCCGTCGCGTGCGCCCGTGTCGGGTCGGTTCAGCCTGCGTCTGCAGCCAGAGAGAAGGCGGCGCAAACGCCGGGTCAGTAGAACGGGTAATACGCTGCAGGCGGCTGTTGAGGGCGAGCAGGCGGTCGCTGATGGCCTGCTCAAACGAGGTGTGCAGCTCCTCCTCGCCCGTATCGGGGCAGACAGGCCGGGAAAACGCGAACTGCGCTTCAACAGCGATCATCGGGACGGTTGCATAAATATTGTTCATAGGCAACGTACTAT
Source organism: Chloroflexota bacterium (assembly GCA_902810755.1). The sequence goes on along the minus strand of CADDYT010000073.1, from coordinate 27,216 downwards.
CTCCACGCATGAATAGATCATATACACCGGCGACCGCGCTGGCGCCGGTTGTGATACACTGTGATACCATGCGTTTCCCTCCTATCTCTCTATTCTTTGTACGAACAAGGGTACCGGAAATCGGGCATGAATACATGGGGCATATGTCATATTTCGGCAGGCACCAGAAAGTCCCTTACGCAGGAAAGCGAGTGAGGTTGATACGTTAATAGAAGTGTAGATATTCATGGAAGAGGTTTGAGAATTGCGTAATTCGCGTTTGCTGCCCCATACCCGGCGGGCCAATCGCACGGCACAGACCAGCCGCCCCTCTGGCCTGCGAGTAGGGCCGGGCCTGTTGCTGCTTGCACTCATCCCATTGCTCTATATTCAGCTATCGCCGTATGCCAGCGCGCATATGAGCGGCCCCCGCTCCGACCCAGGAGTGAGCGCAAGCGAGCAGAGTGTTCAGGCGCGCAAGGGGCCGCCCGCTCCGCCGGACATCAGGCTGGACAACCGTTTGCCGTCACAGACGGTGAGCGAGAACACGGCGTTTACGAATGTGAACGCGAAATTTGGCTCGCGCTTCGATTTCACGGTGCAGCCGGGCAAGGCGCAGGTGTATAGCGGGACGGAAGGCGTTTTTCACGACAATACCGCCAGCTACGTGGTGGGCGTCGCGCCTGCGGGGGAGCAAAAGACGTTTATCTTCCATATGGGCGCGCTGGATGCCGCGCAGGGCGACGTGTACGTGCAGAACGAACACTGGATTCAGGGGCTGGATACCACGCGCTGGGCGGGAGACGCCGACGATGTTGCCAATGGCTCCGGCCTGCACATCATCGTTGACCTGATCGATCCCTTTCTGGGCGAGCCGGGCTGCACCGCCATCGCGGCCTGCGCTGAACAGGTGCGTGACGATACAGTTCCCGTCTTCATTGTGGGCATCAGCCTGCAGAACGGGGGCAATAGCGTGCAGTCAGGCAATTTTCTCTTTGGCAGCAATCGGTCCTTGAATGAAAGCAACGCCTGCGCTCAGCAAACGACGCCGGATGGCAACGATGTGCGCGTCCTCTCTTACGCTCCCGGCGCCGATGTCGCGGGCGGCACGCTCTTCCTGGCCGGAGCGTCGAGCGCGTGGAGTTGCAATACGAGCGTGGCCGACCGCGCCGGGCTGGCCTGGCATTACAGCGTCGGCCCGTCGCAGACCAGCACCGCCTACCTGCTTCTCGGCGGCTGGAACAGTCGGCAGAACCTCTTCCTGAATACGCAGCTTCCCGCCTCCTGCCAGCTTGAGGGGTTATACGCGGCGCACGAGTGGTCATCACAGCAGGCGGTGGTGAACTTCGCCATCGATAACCTGAATGCGGGAGACAACCTGCTGGCGCGCGCGCAGGCCATGGAGAACCTCCTGATCGAGAACGATGTGCTGACGCCCGCGCAACGCTGGGTAATTGCCGACACGCTGCGCAGCTACAAGGCGAGCAGCTGGCTGTTGGGGCGCACCTGCCCGGCAAGCTCCGGGGCCGCTGGCTATGACGCGGCAGTCTATGAAGGCTCCTATGGCTTCCTGACAACGGTTGATGTGATGCATGAGTATGGCTACTTCGAGATCAACCGCGTCCCCTGGTTTTTCAAGAGCGCGCTCGCCATCGTCCTCAAGAACGCCACCGGCGACGCCTCTGGCCTCTATTTCCAGCACGATCAGGGCGGCGACGTGAGCAACGGGCAGTGCATGACGCCGGGCAAGGGTCTGCCGACGATCCGCTCGACCTGCTACGCGCCGCCGCAGATCGCCACCGCCGTCCCCATGCCGGTGGAAGAGAACGATAACGTTGCCTTGCTGCTGGCCTACTACGCCAGCGTGACGGGCGACACGGCGATGGTAGCGCAGAACATCTCGCTCATCGACCGCGCCATGCTGCACAATATCCACGTGGGCGACCCGGCCACCGGCATCGCCTATAACGGGCAGGACACGGCGACCACGTTTGACGCGGCCAGCGATTGCCTGCACAACGATGGCGCGGGCGCGGGCAACCTCTACTATCAGGGGTTGAAAGAGGCCACCGGCTATCGCGCCGCCGCCTTTCTCGACGGTCTGGTGCCGGGCGACAGCAACGGCGCGACCTGGAACGCCGCCGCCGGCAAGATTGAAAACGCCATGATCGCCAGCTACAACGCTCACGGCTACCTGCCGATAGCCGGCAGCACGGCCTTCAGCAACTGCGCGGGACGCTCGGTCACGCTCGGCGAGGGGCTGTTCTACGCTCACCTGATCGGCCTGGATAAGCTGATGAGCCAGCAACTGCTGCACGATCTGGCGCGGCAGTATCTCGCGGACCTGCAGGCCGATACGCTCTCGCTGCCAGCCGCGCCGTCTACCTCAATTGTGACATTACAATCCAGTCGGGCCAGCGGCCCTCAGTGTTCCACCGGCCACTGCCTGCGCTACGAGTGGTTCAGCAAGGTCATGCTCTCAGGCATCGTCGCCGATCTGGTCTATACCAGCTATGGCTGTAACGGCTGCGCGCGCCTGAATCTGGCGCAGGAAGTGTACAACTACAACCAGAGTTTCTCCAGCAATTTCGGCGATGGCCTGCACGATAACGGCAGCGACTGGGGCGGCCACTTCTACCCACGCGGCATCATCAGCTGGGCCTTTCTGGACGAAGGGTATTAGGAACACAAAGGGCATCGGGCGCAGGCAAACTGGCGTTCTATGCCCTTCCCATCCCTTACATGTTCAGTTCCCTCCTCAGTTGTTCCAGGTATGCATGCACAAAGGCGGTACGCTGGCGGGCAAGGGCGCGCCCGCTGGGAGTGATGATGGTATCGCCGAGTTTGAGCAGTTTGGTGTAGAAGTGGTCAATCAGGTAGCGTTTGTCGTCGAGGGGATGCTGCTGCGCGAAGGGGTCGTCGGGGTGATAGGTGCGCGTCTGCTCGTTGCGGCGCATAGTGCCGGTGATGGCCAGGCGCAGGATGCCAATGGCCCCCAGCGCGTCGAGCCGGTCGGCGTCGCGCACAATACAGGCTTCGAGCGTCTGCGGCTCAATATTGCGGCTGAAGCTGTGGGCGGCGATGGCGTGTAAAATGGCCTGCTGCTTCTCGCCGGGAACCCTGTGGGCGACGAGCATTTCGCGCGCCAGTTCAACTGAGAGGTCTGCATGGTGTCGCGGCATGTGATGAGTGGGGTCGTGCGGGGTCGCGCGCCCCAGATCGTGCATGAGCGCGGCCATGCCAACGACAAAGCGGTCGGCCCTCTCCTCTTCAGCCAGCCAGAGGGCGAGATGGTAGACGCGCTGCACGTGTTCCCAGCCGTGCGCCAGATCGTCCAGGCCGCTAAAGCGCCGCCGCACCTCTTCATAGGTCGTCGTCAATATCTGCGTTTCCTGCAAAATTGTCTCCATACCCCTGCTTTCGACTCAAAAATCCCCCAGGTGAGTGATGTATTCCTCCGCCCGGTGGCTATACTACTATCAGACAGAACATGCCTGTGCGGTTGGTGATATCGTTGAGCGGAACTTCGCGACGAACAGGATCAAGCAACTATTCGGCCCAGGATATCGCGAAAGGAGTCGTTACTATGCAATCTACGTATCATTCCGATAATAAGTATACTACATCTTTCATGCCCTCATCTGTAGCCATGAACATATCTCATCAGGGTAAAACGTCCGTTGCCACACAAACGGATACGTTGGAGCGGCAGAAACCGGAAGATGGACAGAAAACGGGGCTGATCGAGGTACTGCTGGTAGACGACCATGCGTTGATGCGCGAGGGTCTACGCCAGTTGCTGGCGCTGGAAGAAGACGTGCAGGTCATCGGCGAGGCGGTCGATGGCTTCGAGGCGCTGGCAAAGATACGACAGTTGCGCCCCGACGTGGTGCTGATGGATATTAGCATGCCCGGCGTGGACGGCGTCGCCCTGACCCGCCAGGTGACGCGCGAGTTTCCTGACATAGCGGTCATCATGCTCACCATGCATCGACAGGAGCAGCAGTTATTGCAGGCCATAAAGAACGGCGCGCGCGGCTACCTGCCGAAAAGCGTCTCGGCGCGTGAGGTCGCGCAGGCCATCCGCACCGTTCACCAGGGCGGCACCTGCATCGAGTCGGGCCTGACCGGCACGCTGGTCAGCGAGTTCCGCCGCCTGGCCGAAGCCGCCTCCACCGGCTCACAGGGCCGCGACATCACCGCCCTGACGGAGAAAGAGGTGGAGATCATCCGCTATCTTGCGGCAGGCATGAGCAACAAAGAGATCGCTGAACGCCTCGCCTATTCCGAAAAGACGGTGAAAAACTATCTCTCCATCATTTTCCAGAAGCTCAACATCCGCGACCGCACGCAGGCCGCCATTTATGCATTGCGACAGGGTTTGATTCCCGAAGAGATGTGAAACCGGCCCTTCCTGACTTCAGGTCGCTTCCCTCGCTTTCCCGAACCCCTGCGTGAGTGTGTCAGGCGCTGATGTTCTGCCCTCCATCAAGCGAGCTGACCACTCTAATCATACCATGCCCAGGCGTCACTATAAGAGGCCCAGGCGCATGGCGACAACGGCTGCCTGCGTGCGGTCGCCGACCTGCAATTTCTGCATGATGTGATGCACATGCGACTTGACCGTCTCGACGCTGACAGAGAGCTTTTCGGCGATGGCGCGGTTGGTCAGGCCGATGGCGAGCAGGCGCAGCACCTCACGTTCGCGTGCGGTCAGCATGAAAGCGGACTTCGCGATGGGGAAAATAGCTTTGACGGTTGTACCCGCGCCGGGCTTGCTGCTGATGTGCCAGCGTCCCCCGGCGGCGGTGATGCGCTCGCGCATATCGCGCAGGCCGAAATGCTGCTGCGCGTCGGCCATGTGCCGGGGGTCAAAGCCGACGCCGTTGTCGCGCACTTCAGCGACGAGCAGGCCAGAGAGAGGGCGAATGCGCACGGTGACGCGGCTGGCATGGGCATGTTTGCGCACGTTGTGCAGCGCCTCCTGCACAAAGCGGAAGAGTGGAGCAGAGAGCGCAGGCGACAGGAGTTCGGGCCGCACGTTGTCATAGGAGACAACGGCATCCGGGTTGTGCAGAGCGAACTCGTCCAGCAGGGCGCGCAACGCGGCATCCAGGTTCTGTTCTTCCAGTTGTGGGGGCAGCAGCGAGGAGATACTGGCGCGCAGTTCGTTCAACCCCACTTCCAGCGTCTCACAGGCCCGCTCAAGCTCACGCAGGATAAGCTCGCGATGCGCCGTTCCGGGCTGGTCCGTGCCGCTTTCGCGCGCAAGTAAACGCGCCACCAGTTCAAGTCGGTGCAGCGCGGCGGCAACCTGCTGAGCCGCGCCGTCATGAATATCGCGCGCAATCCGCTCCCGCTCCCGCTCGATAGCCGCCTGCACCTGCTCTGACTGCTGGGCAAGCAATGACGGTGGGCTGTCAGGCATAGGCATGACCATAAGATATTCTCCGGTAAGATATATATACACCCGGCAGGCACCCGCCGGGTGTGTTTCAAGACTCGTCTTTTCTGCTTTTATCATACAGGAGAACAAAAGAGGAGTTACGGGGCAGTCAGCGCAGCGTCCCTTCACGCAGGATGTACTCGATGATACCGCCGGCGGCGACGATACGCGCCGCGAAAGGCGGCAGCGGCTCCGCCCGGAAGATCTGATCGGTACTGAGATTGGTGATGAGGCCGCTTTCCAGTTCAACCTCGACCTGCTGGCCAGGCGCGCAGGCGCTGACCGCCTCGTCGCAGACCAGCACAGGCAGGCCAATGTTGATGGCATTGCGATAGAAAATGCGCGCGAAGCTGCGAGCGACGACGGCGCGCACGCCGCTCGCCAGCAGCGCAACTGGCGCCCCCTCGCGCGAGGAGCCGCAGCCGAAGTTATGGCCGGCCATGACGATATCGCCCCGCTGCACTTGCTCAGCAAATTCGGGCAGCACCTCACAGAGACAGTGGTGCGCCAGTTGCGCCCGGTCGGTGGTGACATTGTAGCGTCCAGGGATGATAACATCGGTATTGACGTTATCGCCCAGCATCCATAAACGGCCCATGATAGCGTACGCTTCCTTTCCCTTTACAGATAATTTCTGGGGTCCGTGATATGCCCCTCAACGGCGCTGGCAGCGACGGTGGCGGGGCTGCCGAGATAGATTTCGGCGCCGGGGTCGCCCATACGACCGGTGAAGTTGCGGTTCATGGTGGTGAGAGCGCGTTCTCCGGGGGCAAGGACGCCGAAATGCCGTCCGATGCAGGGGCCGCAGCCGGGAACGCCGACGGACGCCCCGGCCCGCGCGAAAATCTCCAGGTAGCCCAGGCGCATGGCCTCAAGGTAGACCTCGCGTGAGGCGGGAATGACGACCATGCGCGTGCGAGGAGAGATGGCGCGCCCGCGCAGGATGTCGGCGGCAATCGCCAGATCATCGAGCCGTCCGTTGGTGCAGGTGCCGAGAAAGACCTGATCGATCTGGACATGCTCCACCTCCTCAACCGAGGCGAGGTTGTTCACATCCGGCGGGCAGGCGATGAGCGGTTGCAGCGTCGAGACATCGATCTCGATGACGCGCTCGTAGCGGGGGTGGCGCGCCGCCAGCAGGGGATAGCTGCGCTCCGTGCGCCCGCGCAGCCAGGCGACGGTAGTATTATCGGGCGCGACCAGCCCGGCCTTGCCGCCCATCTCAATCGCCATGTTGCACAGCGTGAAACGTTCGCTCACTGAGAAACGTTCTACCGTATCGCCGCTGTATTCGATGGCGCGGTAGTTGGCCCCATCGACGCCGAGGTGGCGCACGATTTCGAGTGAGACATCTTTGGCATAGACCCCGCGCGGCAGTTCGCCCGTCAGGCGCACGTTGATGGTCTCCGGCACGCGCATCCACGTGCGACCGGTGGCGTAGGCGACGGCGATGTCGGTGGAACCCATGCCGGTGGCGAAGGCCCCCAGCGCGCCATAGGTGCAGGTGTGGCTATCGGCCCCCACGATGATGTCGCCGGGAATGACAAAACCGCGCTCCGGCATGACCTGATGGCAGATACCCTCCTGTAAAATGGGAATATCCTGCTCGCGCGCAAAAGCGCGAATGTCGCGGTGCAGCGTGGCGGCGGCAACCGTCGCGGCAGGCACAATGTGATCGAAGACGATATGCGACCGCTGCGCATTGAAGACGCGCCCACCGTTCAGGGGGGCCAGCCGCCGAAACGCCTGAATGGCCAGCGGCGTCGTCGTATCATGGCTCATCACCTGATCGACCTCGACGATTACGGTCTCTCCCTGCTCCACCGGGCGTCCAAGCTTATAGCTGAAAATTTCTTCCGTTAACGTTCCCATGAGATATGCTCCTTGCTCAATTTCAGCGCGATACGGCGCTGTTGCACTCGCGTCGGCACCATTCATACAGGAAGGCATCGACTTCTGCCGCGCTCAAGGGGCCATCTTCGGCGCGCTCTTTGAGGGCGGCGGTGGCGCGGCTCACTTCGGCGGCGCTGAGATGCAGGCCGAGGGCGGCGGCGCGCTGACCAACGGCGTGGCGACCGGTGAGGCGCGAGCCGAGATCAACCTGGCGTTCGAGGCCGAAATCAGCCGGGTTGAGGATTTCGTAGGCGCGGGGGTTGTTGAGAACGGCCCGCGTGTGAATGCCTGCGCGGTGGGTAAACGCGCTGCTCGCCGTGATCGGCGCGTTAAACGGGATAGGCAGGCGCAGGCAATCGGCAACGTACCGGTCGAGCCGGGCCAGGTAGCTAAGATCATAACCGGCCAGCAGGTCAGGATGGTGGATGTAGAGTTGCGCGACGATACCGCTCAGCGAGGCGATGCCGTTGCGCTCGCCAATCCCCAGCACGGTGACATCCAGGCAGTCCGCGCCCGCCTCCAGGGCCGCGACGGTGTTGGCAATGGCGCAGCCGGTATCGTTGTGGCCGTGAAATTCAATGCCCACGCCTGGATAGCGTTCGGCGCACAGGCGCACCAGCCGTTCCACCTGACGCGGCGTGGCAATGCCCACCGTGTCCGGCAGGCCAATACGCTGCGCGCCCGCCTCCACAGCCGCGTCGAAGACGGTCAGCAAGTCAACGAGGTCGCTACGAAAGGCGTCTTCGGCGGAGAAACGCACGTAGCGTCCGGCGGCGCGCACACGGCGAATAAGCGGGACGGCGGCGGCGCGAATCTGCTCGACCCTGCGCCCGTGACTGTAGGCGCGCAGTTCGGGCGAGGTGCCGTAGAACAGGTTGAGGCCGGAGACGGGCAGGGCCAGCGCCGCCTGCACATCGGCCTCGACGCAGCGCACGTGCGCCACAAGAGAGGCGCGCAGGCCCAGCTCGCACAGCGCGCTCACAAACGAGGTCGTGGCCGGAGAGACGATGGGCGAAGGCACCTCGATGGCGCCCACGCCAAAGGCATCCAGCAAACGCGCGATCTCCAGCCGCTGCTCCAGGCTGAAGAACGCCCCCCGGAACTGCTCGCCCTCGCGCAGCGTCGAATCGAGAATGGTCAGAGGTCTGGCAAAGCTCATAACACGCTTCCCCTTTCTGCTGGCGGCGTCGGCGCGACTGCCAGTTCTCGCAACGCCCGTTCCAGTACATCAATGGCCTGCAGGTATTCGCTCAGCACAATGTGTTCCTGCGGCGTATGGTCGAGGCGCGAGTCGCCGGGGCCATAGGCGACGATGTTGTCGCCCCAGCTCGGCCCCACGACGTTCATATCCGAGGTTCCCGTCTTGAGTTTGAAGATCGGCTGCCCTCCACCGGCGCGAATGGCGCGGCTCATGATACGGGCCAGCGGCGTTGTGCGCGTTGACTGGAAAGCCTGCTCTTCGCCGCTGAAAGTAAGCGTGCAGGATACATCATCGCCCTCCGCCTCTTGCTGTTCTCTCACCCACGCCTGCAATTGCGAGCGCAGGGCGGCGATATCGAAAGCGGGCGGCAGGTCAATTGGCCGCCCCAGGCCACCCGCAGCCCCCAGACCACTCACACCACCCTGGCCACCCCACCCCAGGCCACCCGCAAGGGGTGGCCCTACTATAGACGATACATCCGTGGGGCTTGCAGAGGCGTCGTCTATAGTAGGGCCATCCCCTTGCGGGTGGCCTGGGGTGGACTGCGGCTGGCCTGGGGTGGGTTGGAGTGGCCTGCGGGAGCCGGGCGGCAGGCGATAGCCAATCAGCAGGCGCGCGCTCTCTTCCAGGCCGTCCTGCTCGTTGTTGATGCTGCGCAGCGAGGGCTGGAGCGAGGCGAAGGCGGAATCACCGGCATGCTGGCGGTTCCACTCGTCGGCATGGGCGCGCACGCGCTGCCAGAAGGCTGTGGCAAGTTCGCCGCTGCTTGCCTGCGGCCCTGCGCTGTGGCTGAGCGGGCGCCGCACGCAATATTCTACCAGCAGTCGTCCCTTGTAGCCGAGCGTGACGGCGTTGCTGCCGCTCGGCTCGCCGATAATGCAGGCGGCGGGTGTATAGCGACCGACCACAGCGCGCGCCCCACGCGAAGTCGCCGCCTCCTCTTCGACCGCGCCGATCACAAGCAGGGGGCGCTGCAATGGCTGAGCTTTACGGGCAAGGCGCGCGGCGGCGCACAGGAAGGCGGCCAGCGGCCCCTTCGCGTCCACCGCGCCGCGCCCGTAGAGGCGTCCCTCTTCGACACGCACGGGGATGTTGCCGCGTACCGTGTCCATATGTCCGAGCAAAATGACCGGCTCTGCCTCCGTGTTTCCGTCAGACGATATACAGGCCACGAAGTTTCCGGCCTCATCAACATGCGCGTCCAGTCCCATTGCCCGCGCCTGTTCGACCAGAAAGCGCGCCAGCGTTGCTTCCTGCCCGGAATAGCTGGGAATGGTCAGCATGTTGTGCAGCAAGGCGATTTCGGGGTTGGCAAGGGATTCTTGGGATGCGGTTGTGAGGACAGCTTCGATTGTGGGATAAGAGAAGGGCGGAGGCAAGCTCGTACCCCTACCAACCCCGTTCGCGCCGTTGTGTTCCAGTACCTCTTCGATGGTCTCGATGACATGCGCTAACCGGGCCTGGCTGATGACCAGAGGGGGCAGGAGACGGATGACGTTTGGCCCGGCGGGCAGGGCGAGGATGCCGCGAGCGAGCAGGGCTTCGAGACAGGGTTGCGCCTTCTGACGCAGTTCGATGCCGAGCATGAGGCCAAGGCCCCGTACCTGGCGGATCAGGGGACTGCGCAGGGAGCGCAGACGCTCTAAGGCCCACGCGCCCAGCGTGGCGGCCCGTTCGGGCAAACGCTCGCTTTCGAGGATGTCAAGAGTGGCAAGGGCGGCGGCACAGGCCAGGGGGTTGCCGCCGAAAGTGCTGCCATGCACCCCACGCGCGATGCGCCCGCTCTGCATCACACGCTCTCCCAGGCAGATCGCACCCATTGGCAGGCCGCCCGCCAGCGACTTGGCAAGGCAGAGAATGTCGGGCGAGAGGCCGTAGTGTTCGCAGGCGAAGAGACGCCCCGTGCGCCCGAAGCCGGTTTGCACCTCGTCGATGATGAGCAGCGCGCCGCGTTCCCGGCAGAGTTCCGCCGCGCCGCGAATGTATTCCTGCGAGGCGACGTGGACGCCACCCTCACCCTGCACCAGTTCGAGCAGCACGGCGGCGGTGCGCTCGCCGACGGCAACTTCCAGTGCGGCAAGATCGTTGTAGCGCACGTGCTGGACGCCGGGCAGCAAGGGCGCGAAGGGTTCGCGGTAATGAGGCTCCCAGGTGGCGGAGAGCGCGCCCATCGTGCGCCCGTGAAAGCCGCGCAAGGCAGCCACGATCTCTGTACGCCCGCTCGCGAGCCGGGCGAATTTTAACGCGCCCTCAATCGCTTCAGTGCCGCTGTTACAGAGAAAGAAATGCGACAGCCCTGCTGGCGTGATAGCGGCGAGGCGGGCCAGCAAGCGGGCGCGCACGTCGTTGTAGACGATCTCCGGGCAGGTAATCAGCCGTTGCGCCTGCGCGGCCAGCGCGGCGGCAATCTCCGCTCGCCCATGCCCGATGTTGGCGACGCCATGCCCGGCGGCGCAATCGATATATTCGCGCCCCTCCTCGTCCCACAGCAACGCGCCGCTGCCGCGCACCATCGCCACCTGCCGCTTGCCATAGACGCCGCTCGTATACCTGCTCTCCTGTTCGATAGTTCCTGTAATCGCGTGAATTTCGCCGGTTGTTATCATGTCTCTCGTTCCTTTTGTGTGTGTATCGTGTTCATCTCTACCAGATCATCACTGGCTACCTGTAAATGGTGGTTCCGGCGCCGTTGAGGAGGGCGCGCAGGGGGGCGTTGCCGATGCAGACGCGGGCGACGCCGCCGGAAAGGGCTTCCTGCGCGCCCAGCAGTTTCTTGCGCATGCGACCCTGCGCGTACCGGAAGGCCTCGTCGAGCCCGGCGGCGGGTATGTCGCGCAGGAGGGTTGCGGGATCATCGACGCAGGCGAGCAGGCCGGGAACGTTGGTCAGGATGGCCAGCGAGTCGGCGTGCAGGGCGGCGGCAACGGCTGCCGCCGCGCGGTCGCCATCGACGTTGAGGCGTTCTCCGGCTGTGCCGAGGGCAAGCGGGGCCAGCACCGGTGTGTAGCCCCGATCAAGGAGCAGGTTCAGCAGGGTAGCATTCACCTCAACGATGCGCCCCGTGTAGTCGTCGCGGATGATCTGGACACGGCCACCGGGCAGGACGGAGCGCACGACAGGTTTGCGCCGTGCCACCAGCACGCGGCCATCGACGCCGCTCAGACCGAGCGCATTGACGCCCTGGCTTTGCAGCAGCGCAACCAGTTCCGTATTGATCTGCCCGGCAACGGCCATCGCGTAGACCTGCAGGGTCTGCTCGTCGGTGTAGCGACTGGTCATGCCCTCCGGCGAGGTGATCGTGCGCACGGGCAGGCCCAGCCGCTCGCACAGCGCGTTCGTGAGGCCTGAGCCGCCATGCAGCAGCACCACGCGCTCTCCCTCCGCGATGAGTTGCGCCACGTCGCGGGCAATAGTGTTTGTATGGGTATCCATTCCCGCCGCGCCGCCAATTTTTACGACCAGCGTCATTTTTGTTGCTCCTTTCCGCATAATCAAATGTCTATACCGGGTGCAGGCCGGGGAAGGTGAGGCCAAGAGTCTCGTCCCAGCCGAAGGCCGCATTGAGGGCCTGCACAGCGTTGCCTGCCGCGCCCTTCATCAGATTATCCAGGGCAGCCATGACAACGACGCGCTGCTGGCTGGTATCGAGTTCAAAGCCGATATCGCAGTAATTGCTGCCCGCCAGAATTTTGGGTTCGGGATAGCGATAGACGCCGCCGCGCTCTTTGACCAGCCGGATGAACGGCTCACGCCGATACGACTCGCGGTAGAGTCGCCAGAGGACGCGCTCGTCCAGCGGCTCGCAGGTGAAGACGTGGGCGGTGATGAGAACGCCGCGCACCAGTTCCACCGCTGTCGCCGAGAAAGCCACCGTCTGCCGCAGTTCGCCGCCCACGCCGTCCGGGGAAAGCCGCCCAAGCTCTTGCAGCAGTTCGGCGGTATGGCGATGGCCGGTCGGCTGGAAGGAACGGAGCGCGCCGCTGCGGTCAGGATGATGACTGCCCGCGCCGGGCGTCGCGCCCGCCGCCGAGGAACCAACTTTGGCCTCGACGACCAGCGGCAGATCGCCGTTGACCAGCCCGGAGCGATAGAGCGGGGCCAGCCCCAGGATAGCCGCCGTCGCCATGCAGCCCGCGCCGCTGATCAGCGCCGCCTCTGCCAGTTCCTTGCGGTGCAGTTCAGGCAATCCATAAACAGCCTCCGCCAGCAAAGCCGGGGCGCGGTGTTCTTCGCCGTACCACTGCGCGTAGAGCGCGGGCGAGCGCAGGCGAAAATCGGCAGCGAGGTCGATGATGCGCGGCGCAAGCTGCCGATAGCGTTCAATGACCTCGGACGAGGCTCCGTGCGGCAGGCAGAGAAAGAGTATATCACATGATGACAGGTCATCGGGATGACAGAAGCGCAGGGACGAAAGCTTGCGCAAATTGGGATGGACGCTATGCAGGTAGTGACCGACGTGGCTGCTCGATGCGATCTGAGCCAGTTCCACATTGGGGTGAAAGAGCAGCAGGCGCGCCAGTTCGCCGCCGGTATAGCCGGAGCCGCCCACAATGGCAGCGCGTATCCTCGTCGCACTCATCGCCTTCCCTCCCCGCTCACTGTCAGAACACGGCCTGTCTCTACGCTTTCACACACATAATCCAGCATCGCGCCGGGGATATCGACGCCGGTAGGAGCGATGCTGTTGCGAAACTCCATGGTGGCATTGATCTCGTTGACGAGCAGGCCGCGCTCCCGGTCTTCCAGCACATCAATGGCCAGGATACCGCCGCCAACCGCCTGCGCCGCTCGCACACACAGTTCGTTGAGTTCGGCTGTGACGGGGCAGTTGCTGGCGGTCGCGCCGCGCGCCGTGTTGGTGATCCAGTGCGCGCTGTTGCGATAGATGGCGCAGATGGTGCGCTCGCCGACGACGAAGGCGCGGATGTCGCGCAGGGGCTTATCGACATACTCCTGAATATAATGGATGTGGTGCTGGTAAGAGCCAAGCGTCTCCTGATGTTCCAGCACAGCCTCCGCCGCGTCGCGGTCGTTGACGCGCGCCAGCAAACGCCCCCACGAGCCGGTAACGGGCTTAAGCACTGCCGGATAGCCCAGCGTTTCGATGCCGCGCAAGGCCGCTTCGGGCGCGAAGGCCAGCAACGTGCGCGGCACCGGCACCCCGGCGCGCCGCAACGCCAGGGTGGTCAGCAGCTTATCGTTGCAGGTGGCAGTGACGGCGGGAGCATTGAAAACCGGCACGCTCCAGCTTTCCAGCACGTAGAGCATCGCCAGGCCCCGCGACTGGCTGACGCTGCGACACAGCACGGCGTCGAATGCCCGCCAGCGTTCATCGGGCCGCGCCAGATCGAGCAGCAGTTCGCCATCGTCGATCACCTCGTAGGTGATGCCGCGCTGCTGCATGGCCGCGAAAAGCAACTTCTCTTCCACGCGAATGCGCGAGGTCAGAATCGCCAGATGCATCGTCTCACTCTCCCCAGTCTTCCTCAACCTGCGGCGCGAGCGCAAGCTGTGGCGTTTCAACGTTCAAGACTTCCAGTTCCGCGTTACAATCGGGGCAATACACGATCTCGCCCACCAGCACATCGTTCAATACAATTTCGGCCTCACACTCAGGACACAGCGCCATGATCTTGTTCCTCCTTCTGCTTTGACAGAGCTTACTCTTCGACTTTCGCAAACAAAAACGCTCTTCGTCCTCGTCGGGACGAAGAGCGTCACTTGCTCTCGTGGTACCACCCACATTCGCTGCCACCTCACGATGGACAGCCTCGGCGTAAGGATTATCGGAATAGTCCTTACGCGCCCGCTAACGGGGGCGAACCGGCTCAGGTCTACTCTCACCATTCAGGTGATTTCTGCTGGCGGCCTACGGGTCTTTTTTCGCGGCGGGGAACATACGGGCTTCGCAGCAGCCGCCCGCTCTCTGCATGTCCCGCCAGCCGTTACTCGTCCCATCATCGCTTTTGCGCTATGCAATGGTGTTTTGTCTCTCAAGGGCGCGGGCAAATAAAAACGCCCTTCATCCTCATCAGGACGAAGAGCGCGAAATATCGACGTTTCGGGCTACTCGTGGTACCACCTTCATTCGCCATCGCTTCACAGCAAACGGCCTCGGCGGGTCATGATTGTTCGTGACCCAATGCCCGATTACGGGGGCAACCGGCTCAGATCTACTCTCGCCACAAAGGCGATTTCTGCTGGCAGCTATGGGGTCTTTTTCACGGCGGGGAACATACGGGCTTGCACCAACCGCCCGCTCTCTGCATGTCCCGCCAGCCGTTACTCGTCCCATCATCGCTTTTCACTATGAAATTGTAAGCTACAATGGTTATACCATGCTGTGTGGGGTTTGTCAAGTGTTTTTACCCATCTCATAATAACCTGCATTGCACAATGCCAGTAGCCACACGCCAGACAAGATATAATTAAGAGAGACTGTCTTATCACACAACAAAGGACACCAACTTGTATCTCAACGTCTTCTTTACGCCTGCTGAAATCGCGCCGGTCGCGGACGAACTGAGCGCGCGCGATATGTTCATGGTCATTGATGTCATTCGAGCCACTACTACTATTGCGACCGTGCTTGGGCGAGGAGCCGCGCGCGTGCTGGTCGCGCCTGATATCGCAGAGGCGCGGGCCGCTGCTGAGAAAATTCCCGGTAGCTTGCTATGCGGGGAGCGCAACGTGCGTCCGGTGGCGGGTTTTGATTATGGCAACTCGCCCAGCCAGTTTGCCCGGCTCGACCTGCACGGGAAAACATTGATTCTTACCACCACCAACGGCACGCGCGCTTTCTACGCCTGCCCTGCCGACGCCACGCGGCTGGCGGCCAGCCTCTACAACGCGCAGGCCGTCACCGCCTATGCCCTGGCTAGCGTGCGCGAGCGCGGAGGAAATATCCACCTCGTCTGCTCCGGCGAACTGGGCTACTTCGCGCTGGATGATGCCGTCTGCGCCGGTCGCCTCGTCCTCGAACTGCAACGCCTGCAGCCGGATATCCCTCTGCTTGAAAGCGCCGACGCCGCCCTCACGCTCTACAGAGCCTACGAACCGCCCGCCATCCTCGACCACTGCAACTCCGCCCGCAGCGTCATCGAGGCCGGTCTTAGCGCCGACACCGACTTCTGCATGCAGATCAGCCAGTGCGACGTCGTTCCCATCGTGGCCGGAAAAGACGAAATGACGGACCTGCTTGAGATTGTGACGGCGGCGAAACTTCCATAAGAGCGAGCTTATGAGTTGCTATAGAGCGCCTGCGCCGCTCCTTTCTGCCCAAAAAGGGGCAATACAATTGTCTCTCATGCCATGCTGTGCTATACTGGCCTGGAAACGTAGAAGGGAGAGAGAGCATGACACAGCAGGATACGTCACATATGCAGAATCCGTTTATTATCGGCGAACGTATCTACCTGCGGCCACTGGAGCCGACGCAGGATAATCACCTCTATTCGACATGGATGAACGACGAGGAGATTCGCCGTTATTTCTCGATCTATCCCACCAGCGACTTTCGCGGCAGGGAACGCATCGAGCAGTTGTACCGCGACGGCAAGCATATCATCTTCGGAGTCGCGCTCAAAAGCGATAACCGCTTGATCGGCATGGTCGGGCTGAAGGATATCAATAACGTGAATCAGACAGCCGAGTTTTATGTGATTATCGGCGACCGCGCGGCGTGGGGCAAGGGCTATGGCACCGAGGCCACAAAGCTGATGGTGCGCTATGGCTTCATGGAACTGAACCTGAACCGCATCCAGACGCAGGATATGGAAGAGAATATCGGCGGCTGGCGCGCAGACGAGAAGGCCGGCTTCAAATATGAGGGGACGCTGCGTGAGGTCATCCTGCGCTTCGGCAAATATCATAACGTGCGCGTCTACAGTTTGCTGCGCAGCGAATATTTAGAGAGCCAGCAAGCATGACCATCGCTATCTCTGAAACGCTCGACCGCGAGCAGTGGGATGATTTTCTGAGGAGCCAGCCGCGCGGCCACCTGCTGCAATCCTATGAGTGGGGCGAATTGAATAAGTATCTGGGCGGGCGCACCCACCGACTGGCCGCGCTGGAAAACGGGCGCGTGGTGGGAGTCATGCAGTTGACGGTTGCCCCCGTTCCCATCCCGCTCTCCATTCCCGGCCTGCACCCGACATGGCTCTACAGCTCGCGCGGCCCCACCGTCGAGTCGCCGGACTCGCCCGCGCTGCCCGCCCTGGTTGAAAGCGCGCACGCCCTTGCCCGCCGCGAACGAGCGGTCGTGCTGCGTCTGGAACCCAACATCGCCGACGATGACCCGCAGATGGATGCCTGGCTCGCCGCCTATCGCGGCCTGGGCTTCCAGACCAATCCCATCGCCATTCACGGACGGCGCAGCTGGGTGCTGGATATCCGGCCCAACGCCGAACAACTGCTCGCCAACTTCAAGATGACGTGGCGGCAAAACGTGCGCGTCTCCGAACGCAAAGGCGTCACCGTGCGCGAGGCCGAGTCCGAGGCCGATTTCGACGCCTACTACCAACTGCTGGAAGTCACCAGCGAGCGCGATGCCTTCTTCATTCACAGCAAGGACTACCACAGAGAAATCCTGCGCACCTTTGCCGCTAAAGGCGATGCCGTCCTCTACCTGGCCGAACACGAGGGGGAGCCGCTGGCGGCGAAAATGCTGATCCGCTTCGGCGACTGGTGCTGGGACATGTTCGGGGCCTCGTCCAACAACAAGCGCAACCTGAAGGCCACCTACCTGCTGCAATTTCGCTGCTTTCAGTGGGCGCAGTCGAAGGGGTGCAGCTACTTCGATTTCCGCACTATCCCGGAAGTGCTGGAGCCGGGCGAAGAGATGTGGGGCGTCTACGAATACAAAAAGGGCTTCGGCGGCTTCTCCCGCCTGAACATCCCCACACAGGATTACGTCTATCGCCCGCTGATCTACAGTGCCTGGCGCAAAACCGTCGAAATTCGTCGCGCCCGCCGCCACGAAGAACGCAAAAAAGTCGAACTGGAACGGGCCGCGAAAGGGAAACAGGAGAAATAGGGGAACGTATATGGAGGCGCGTATCATTACGGACTGCCAGCAGTGGAACGATTTTGTAGAGCAGTCCGTGTGCTGCAATATCACCCAGTCATATGAGTGGGGCGAACTGGCGCCGCATCTGGGCGCGGAAGCGTTGCGCGTGGGCGTGGTAGACGACGCGGGCAGGCTATGCGCCGCTATGCTCGTCCTTATCTCGCCCGTTCCTGTGCTGCGCCGCCCCTATCTCTATGCGCCGCGCGGACCCGTCATCGACAATCCCGACTCCCCGGCGCTGAGCGTGCTGCTCAACTACGTGCGCGCCGAGGCACACAAACGCGGCGCGTTCATGCTCAAAGTCGAGCCGAGCGTGCCGGATGGTGACGAGCAATGGCTGGCCGCGCTCAAGCGGCGCGGCTTCCGCGTCAATCCCTACGCCAGCCACGTGCGCCACGAATGGGTGCTGGATATCCGCCCGGACGAGAAGGAACTGCTGGCCAACATGAAGGAGAAGTGGCGCTACAATGTGCGACTGGCCGCGCGCAAGGGCGTGACCATCCGGCGCGGCGAGGGACAGGCTGACCTGGATACCTTCTATCGACTCTATGAGACGACCAGCGAGCGCGACCAGTTCTTCATCCACAACAAATCTCATTACGAGGATGTCATGCGTCTCTACAGCAAGGGCGACCGCGCGGCGCTGCTGCTGGCGGAACACGAGGGGCAGGCTATCGCCGGTATCATCGTGTTGCGTTTTGGACGGTGGAGCTGGTATATGTACGGCGCCTCAGCCAATGAGCAGCGCAACCTGATGCCCAACCACCTTTTGCAGTGGAACGGCATGCAGTGGGCAAAGGCGCATGGTTGCTGGTACTACAACTTTCGCGGCATCCCCGATGTGCTGGAAGAGGGACAGGAACTGTGGGGCGTCTACGTCTTCAAACGCGGCTTCGGCGGCTACGCCATGCGCTCGCTCGCCACCCACGATCTCGCCTACCAGCCCCTCGTCTACAACGCCTATCGCCGCCTGCTCGACATCAAACGCTGGCGCGACGAACGGCGCCGCCATGTTTCGTAGGCGCGCCATCACGTGCGCGCCTACAGGGGCCCCGGCCGACAATGGAGGGGGGACATTAATATTATCTGAGAAGTTCGAGATTGTTTCAGATTATCCCATGTTTAGCCTTGCCTGTTCAGCAGAGTCATGATACACTACTATCAGTGCTGAACCGCAAAGAACCTTTCTTCCTTTGCCGCGTATACTACTACAAAGCAAGGGAACAAAGAAACATACATCGATCCATGTCCATCTCTGGAGAGGCATTACTGCATCCGTGTGATGTATGGTGACAGATTTTGTAGAAGTGGGCGCGGAGAATATAACGCTTGCGATTCGTCGCGTTCTTCGTTCCCCTGTACCCTTGAAGTTCGATGACAGGAGGCGGCGCTTCCTTCACATTGCGATGAATATCATACATATCATCTGGAGTAGAGAAGGAGGCACCGAGAACGAGTGGCCAAACAAATATTAGTCGTTGACGATAAAAGCGAATTGCTGCATCTGATGCGCAGGGTGCTGGAAGATGAACAATATCATGTCGCGATCCTGCAAGAGGGGAAAGAGGCATTCGCACAGGTGAAAAGCCAGCTGCCGGATCTGTTGATTCTCGATTTGCGACTGGGAGATATTTCCGGTCAGGACATCCTGAAGCAGGTGAAGGATGATCTTGTGACCTGCGACATCCCTGTCATCGTATATACCGCCGCTGTACTCGAAGCCGAAGAAGTGGCGCGGCTCATCAACAGCCATCCCGGCCACTATCGGGGCGTGTATGTCGTCCAGAAACCATTTGAACTGGAAAGCCTGCTAGAACTGGTTCAGCAAGTGCTGAATGAACCGGTACGGTAGCATTCTGTGCTATAATAGTAATATCAGCAATTGAATCGGAGCTAACCCAGGGATGGTGCGCCGGTTTTTTGCTGCGCGTTACTTGCCTGTCCATCAGTACAGGCGGTTGACCATTGCACAGGTAGAATGCTGTGAAAAGTACAGAACATACAAAAGATGAAACAGAAAGAAAGGATGGTGTCAAGGGATGAAATTCTTCTTCGGGTTGCTGGTGGGCTTTGCTCTGGGTGCAATTGCCGGTTTGCTGCTCGCGCCACAATCGGGCGAGGCGACACTGGCCCAGTTAAGCGAGCAGGGCGCTATGCTGCGCAACCGCAGCGGTTCGCTCGGTGAAGAGCTGAAGACACGCGCCGCCGAAGCGGTAACAGCCGGTCGCCAGCTCTACGATCGCACCAGAGACGAGCTGACCCAGCGTTACAACCAGACAAAGGGCCAGTTCTAAGGCTTGCCTGTTTCCCGGCGTCCGCAGGCCACCATGGGCAGGCCACCCGCAAGGGGTGGCCTGCCCATGGTGGCCTGTTCCCGGCGATGGCCTGCCCATGGTGGCCTGCTCCCGGCGATGACCTACGCGCGGGTGGCCTGCTCCCGGCGATGACCTACGCGCGGGTGGCCTGCACCTGTGCGTCACTTACCCTCGTACTCTTTGATGAGCCGCTCGACCATGTTGCCGATATCGTGCAGGAGCTGGTGTTCGTAGTCCAGCAAACGGGCCTGCGTCAGGTCGAATTCGCGGTTCTCCGGGTCGCGCTTCGCGTTTGCCTCGAATTGCTGTGCCATGAGCCGCTTCTTATTGCCCTGCGTGTGCAGGTCGGCGGCGAACTGGTATAAATCTTGCAGCAGGGCATTGAACTTCTCTTCATAACTCGGCATTCCGCTCTCTTCCCCCTTTCTTCCCCTCGTGAGGTATGTTTTGTGTGCCTGTGGGCGGCGGGAGAATGTGCAGCGCATCGGCGAAGCGGTTGAAAAAGTTGAACAGGCCGATGACGGTAGTGATTTCAACCAGCTGATCATCGTCGAAATGCAGTTGCAATTCGTCCCACAGGTTCTCATCCACATCGCCGCCGCTCGTCGTCACGATCTCAGCGTAGCGCAGCGCAACCAGTTCACGCGCGCTGAACAGGTGGCGGTGTGTGTCTATATGGTAGAGCGCGTCCAGCAGCTCCTCGCTAACCCCCATCTGCCGCGCCAGGGCAGTATGCGCGGCCATTCAGTAGAAGCAGTTGTTGACCTGCGAGACGCGGATCGCCAGCAGTTCCTTCAACTCCGGCTCAACCGTCCCCTCGCGCATCGCCGCCTGTAGCAGCGCGAGGCTGTGGCGAGCCAGCTGCGGGCGATGCTCCATCACGCGAAACAGCAACTCCATCGTCGAGGCGCCGGGGATATCCCGCACATCTATCTGTACCTGCTCCACCGGCGGAATGCGCGGCACAGGCTCCCTCTCTAACATATTGCAGCTTCCCCTCTCTCATTATATTGTCTTCTCCCATTCTAACGGAGATGGAAGGGAAGCGCAAGGCTCTTACAGCAACCCTTGCAGCTTTGCGCGGGTATAGGCTACCAGGACAATCATATCGGTAATTTCGTGGGAGCGAATCTTCTGCTCGATGGTCTGTACCGGGAGTGTGACAGCCTCAGTAATGCCTTCCTGCGATTCTATTGCGCCGGGAGTTCCAATCTCGGCAAAGAAAAGGTCGATAGAGTCCGCACCGGAAAATGCATCGGGATAGACGCAGCCCAGAGGGATGAGGCGGATAATAGCTGCGCCTATCTCCTCTGCCAGTTCTCTACGCGCGTTTTCTTCAC
The DNA here is from genome assembly GCA_902810755.1 of Chloroflexota bacterium. The sequence goes on along the minus strand of CADDYT010000073.1, from coordinate 5,975 downwards.
TCGACATTCCTGGCATCCCAAAGCCGCCGGGGATTTCCCAGCGCCAGGCGCGTGCCTCGTGCCGGAAATGGCGAATCAGCAACACATTGCCCTGATAGACAGGTAAAATAAAGATGCCGGGAACCTGAACAGCAGCACTGACAGAACGCACGCAGGTATCAACCGTTCCATCAAGCAGACGCACCGCATCACGTACAAGCATCACATACTGATCTTGATACACAATGCCTACCTGCGCCCAGGCTGCCGGAAAGCCCTGCGCGGCCAGTCGCTGGCTCACCTCATCTTCCACCCGCCGAATCTCATCTACGTCCAGGATAATGGTCAAACCAGCCTCCGGCGGATTCTCAAAGAGGGCAGGATATTGCCGGGCGAAGGCCAGATATTCTTCTAACATGCTCATGCTCTTTCCCCACTGTTACCCGACGCCTACTGTTGCGCCTGCTCAAACAGCCCCTGTAGCTTCGCATGCAGGTAGGCTGAGATGGTGAAGCCATCGTTAATCTCATTTTCGCGTATCATGCGCTCGAAAGTGGGCAGATCGAGGCACAGCACGTCAGTGATGCCCTCGTGTCGGTTTCCCTGACCGTAGCTGGCCAGTTGCGCGTAAAAAAGCTTCGCCCCGTCAGCAGCCATGCCCGGACCCACGTCGAGCTGCCCCAGAGGGACCAGGCTGTCAGCAGTTGCTTCTACGTCCCTGAGCAGCAGTTGTCGCGCTGCCTCTTCGCTGCTTAGTTGCATGCTGCCTGTACCTGCCGGAATTTCCAGGTGCCAGCGGCGCGTTGCATGATGAAAACGGCGCAGCAGCAGGATATTGCCCTGATACAGCGGCAAAATGACAACGCCCGGCACTCCCACTTCCCGACTGACAAAACGGATGTATGTTCCGGGAGAGCCATCCGGGAAACGTACGGCATCGCGCAGGATGCGCCCGTACTGATCTTCATAGACGATACCCACCTGCGCAAATGATGGCGGCAGCCCGTGCGCGCTCAGCTTTTGCGCCATAAAGGCTTCTATCTCTCGAATCTCATCTTCATCCAGAATGATCGTAAATCCTCCTGCCGACGGATTCACAAAAAGTTCTGGGTGCAGCTGCGCGAAGGTGAAATAGTCCTGTAATGCGCTCATGCTCTTTCCTGAGACCCTCCTGTAAGTACTATTTCCCAACTTCCTGCCAGTTCATGGTAGGAGCCTGTTCAGCTTCAGTAGCAAACTCTTGCGGCTTAAGAAGTTCTCCCAGCTTGCGCACAACCTCTTCCCACTGCTCGCGCGCATCTTCCATGCGGCCATTGAAAAAATCAACGCGGGAAGCCAGCCGGGCATGGGAAGAGGCGTGTGTGCCATCAGTGATGGTGAAGCGCAGGCTACAGGCAGCGTCACGGGTGGAAGGGTCGACCTGTATCCTTTTCTTCGTCCCTGCTATCTCGTCTCTGCTGACAGGAGCATTGCTGATGATGCCCTCCCTGTTCCAGAGAATCGAAGTATCGACGCCGCCTACTGTCAGAGTCACTTCGACGCCCGGGCTCCAGAGCGCCGTCAGCGCGCCTCCCTGTCTTAGATTGCGCTCCCGGATGAGATCGGTCATGCGATCAGTAAGCAGAGCGTATTGCATGGCGATGGTACCGGCGAATTCTTCAAAACGGAGAGGCTCCTTCAACAGCTGGCGTAACGTGGTAATATACGCCTGCCATTCATCCATTGCCCGCAGGGCCTGGACATCCTGCAAGTTCAGCAGGCCAACCGACTTCAAACTTTCCCGGTCAAGGGCGGAACGCACAATCTGGAAGATATCCTTGCGCACCATATCGACAAGCGTACTGGCCTCTATCTTTTCCGCGCGCCGACTCACCCTGTTCCATTCCTGCAACACCAGGCGAGTTGGCGAATCAAGCGGGGTCAGCAGGTGACAATCGAGAGCATCGGCCAGGTTGCTGTTATAGGCCAGATCGAGCAGTTGTTTGATCGCGCCCGCGTATGGTCGGGAGCCGTCATACTGTCTGAGGGTCGGGTTTCCCCTCGTAATAAACTGCTCATAAAGGAAGGTACGCACAACGTGCTGTCGCTGGTGTTCCCGGAAGTAGCGCAAACTGGCTTCCTGTAAATCATCAAGGCGTCGGGCGAAATCGGCGGCATGTGTGGGGTCAAGCCCGAGGTCTTCCAGAAACTTCTTCTCATTGAGCGCATAGGCGCTGCTGGCAAAGTCGTGAAAGCGAAAGGAGAGCGCCTGTTGCGCCTCTCGCAGATTTTGCCGGTCATCCCAGGAGAGGCGCATACACTGGAGCAGCGTCTCTTTACACAGATTCACCCAGGCGGTAAAGCCATCCTGGCGCGCGCTGATCCAGGGCGGCAGGGTAACGGGGCCGGGTTCGTTAAAGAGGAAAGGGATAATCACTCCCTTCTCCAGGAAGGCTTGAAAGGCCTTGCGGGCCGGGCTGCCCGGGAGAAAATCGCGGTAGAGCCAGGGATTGTTGTAGATGAAAGCCCGATTCACCACCAGTCGCTCGCCATTAATCAGCGAGCGAATGTATTCCGTGCGCACCAGATAGTCCAGGTAGGGCTGGGCCTCCTGATAGCTGATCTTGCCGTTGAGGACAGCGCGCAAGAGCGTTGTTGGCATCCATTGATCGTCGAAAGCCTGAGAGACAATACCCAGCGAGTCGCGAATCGATGTGGGGAGCAGAGGAATAAATTCCACGCCATCCACTGTCAGAGCATGTCTGTTCCGCGTCTCCTGTTGTGTATCTTGTTGCTGCGCCGCTGATTCCTGGTCGCGCTTCGTGACAGAAATATCAGTCTGCTCCTGTGATGTCTCCGCTTCACCCTCATCCAGCCCGCTACCACCCTCACCTGTCCCGGAACCAGAATCCCCGGAGAATTGCTCCTCTTCGGCGAGAATTTTGCTGAGCGCGTAGATGGCCGCCTGAGAGACCGGCACAGCTTCATCGTCCAGCGCCATCTCCAGAGCCTCAATATGGGTCAGCCGGAGAAATTCTTTCTGTTCCCCCATAGCCAGCGCCGCCGCTTCGCGTACCTGCCATGCTTCATCCTGCAATGCCGCTTCCAGCGCCTCCAGCACATCTTCGCGTCGGCGTTCTCCCAGTTTTCCCAGCGCGGCAACGACTGCGGCTCTGGCCTCCTCATCTTCTTCGGTAAAGAAGCTCTCGATCAGCGCGTCGATTGCCTTTGCTGAAAGCTGTCCGGCGGTCTGGCCTAAAGCCTGGGCAGCCGCGTCGCGCACCATGCTCTCCTCATGGGAGAGCAACGCCAGCAAGGTAGGTTCGCTCTCCGCTATGCGCAGTTCGCCCACCGCACGTATGATGGCCGCGAGGGCAGGCGGATGTTTTTCGGTTGCCAGCCGGGCCTGCAGCGCGCTCATAGCCTCCTCTCCACCCACTTCACCCAGGCGGCGAGCGGCAGCGGCTCGCCGCTGCCATGCCGCATCGTCAAGCGCCTGCACCAGGGCTACCACGCTCTCCTCCGGCGGCAAATGCGCGTTCCCCAATCCGAACATATCTTTCAAGCGCGAAAGAATAGCCTCAGAAGAGGGAGTATCATCCTCACGAACGACATCGTTTGATGGAGTCATAGACTCCTGTGCTGAATACAATTCGTCCTGTTCCATCGTTCTCCTCACTTCCTGTCGCCCTGCTGCTTTTCCAACTGCTCATCCAGGTGTTGACGGAGTAGCTCCACCCCGTAATGTAGATACCCCATCGCCTTCTTTATCGTCCAACCGCGACCGGTCACGATTTGCTGAAATGTTCGCCGTTCAAAGAAGTGAAGACGCACTGCTATACGGTAACTATCGGGCAAACCATCAACAAAAGCGCGTTCCGCCTGACTTGCCCGCAACGCTTTACTTACCCTGGCATAATCATAAAGCGGTTTCAACGCCCGCGCAAGACTCTCCTTTGCCCTTTTTTCTGTCCAGTGCAATCTATCGGCAACCTTATCCAGTGTAAGGTGTTCGTAGAAATGTAACAGCACGACCCCTCTGTAAGGAGTGGCAAGTGTGTCAATATACTCTCTCATTCCCTCGTCTTCAGTGAACTCCTTTACTTCAAGATACGCAAGGAGCAACTCTCTCCCGCGCTTTGCCCAGGTTTTTACCACAGTCTCTTCTACATGCGCTTGTTCAGCAATCTGAGCCAACTTGAGACCTTCCAGGTAATGCTTGCGCAGCGTTACCCCGTAATGGTCGGGAAGGCTGCTCAAATATCGTGCAGCCTCCTCACGACCCTCTCCCTCTAGCAGTTCATCTTCCGGCGATTTGCCCGGATCAGCAATTGTCTCGACTGTCTCCTGGTGCTGATCTAACGAGTCAATTACTATACCTTGAACTGGCTCATCCCGCTTCGCTGACTCGTCTTGCTCCACTGCTTCGCTCTGTGTCGCCTGCCCTCCCTGTTCCACCTGCTCGCCTTGCTCTTTTCCCCTCGACATTCTTATCGGTAGAAAACCAAACCGCTCCCTTCTCTTAAACGCGGTGACCGCAGCTTCATTGAGCCAGCTCCCGAAACGCACCAGGGCGCGAATCTGATCCGGGCTTTTATTCTTCAAAGCCCGGATGACGCTTTCAAAGGTCTGCTGAACGCAGTAATCAACTTCAGGATGATTAAGATCCTTCCTGCATAAGTATGCCAGAAGGCTCCGCACCGACGACTCGTAGGCCAGATAGACCCACTCCAGATAGCGATTTCTATCTTTCACCAGCAGTTCCAGCAGTTCCCGCACAAAAACTGTTTCAGCTAACCCGGACAGCCACTCTCCTGGATCGCGTATCTCAGCAATAGCCTTTGCCGGGAGATCAGCAAGCTGTTCAAAAGCTTCGTCAAACGTTTTCTGCACACACAGATCGACAAAATCGGCATTGTTTATATTCCCCGCCCGCCTCGTGATAATACGCCTCACAACCTGTTCGTACAGCCGCCGCAGTTCCGGGAAGGTCTCTTTCAGGTTTGTCGCCAGGCCCTGACGCAAATGCTCTTCATCAGTTGACATACGTGTTCTCCTCCTCTGCTGCCACGCATCTCAGTGATTGGTTCCTGAAAAGATAATCCGCGAAAGCGTCGAAAGGTTGCATGAGGGTATGATATCGCAAACTCACGCATACCCCTTCAGAGAAGGAGCTTTTCCTGTCACTATTTCAAGCAATGGCCCTCCCAATTGCAGTCGGGAACCGCTCCGCCCTCCTTTCACAATAAAACTCAACTGTAAAAAACACAAACAATTACTATAGCAGAGAAGACTAACAACTTCTATAGAAAGAAATATCCTCTGTTCGCAAAAAGTTGCAAATGGCGGCATGTATTTTTTGCTTCCTGCGCTATCCAGTCCAGAGTTACTTTTGCAACTTTTCTCGCCTCAGCCATCTTTTATATGGCGAACCACTTTTCTTGTTCATCATGCGAGAGGAGAAAACATGATCTCTATGAAAGTGATCGCTACCCGAAGCTTTCGCGATGCGTACAAACGTCTACCGGCACACGTGCGGAAGATGGTAGATAACACTATCGATCTACTCGCCAGTAATCCGTATCACCCGTCGCTGCAGGCGCACCGGCTGCACCAGGCAAAGGCAGAGGACGTCTGGAGTTGCTACGTCAGCATCAACAAACGACTGCTCTACCAGTACAAAGATGGCAACATCTACCTGTGGGACGTCGGCGAACACTCAGTCATCGAGCGCGTGCGCCAGCGCCGCTTCCTCTAACCTCTCCAGCCCATTCTCCGACCACAGCAGGCCACCGGTTCGCAAGGTACCCATCCCCGGTACCCGCAAGGGGTATCATAAATGTTCACTTCAGGCGATGCGCGCGCGACGCAGGCCAGCCGCCAGGGGTGGCCCCAGAGGCGTTAACTTCAGGCCGTGCGAAGGCCAGGCAGGCCAGCCGCCAGGGGTGGCCCTCCTCTAGACGATGGCTCCCCAGGGGGCACGAGCCGCCCGTCTAGAGGAGGGCCACCCCTGGCGG
>CADDYT010000072.1 GCA_902810755.1 Chloroflexota bacterium | reverse complement strand
CACCCGCAAGGAGCAGGCCACCCGCAAGGGGTGGCCCTACTAGAGACGCCCCCTCCACCAGCGGCACGACCGCCTCGTATATAGTAGGGCCATCCCTTGCGGGTGGCCTGCGGCTTCGTCTAGAGTAGGGCCACCCCTTGCGGGTGGCCTGCGTCGTGCGCGCACAGGCTTCCGTTACCGCTTCTGGAGCCATCCCCTTGCGAGTGGCCTGGTGCGGATCTCTTGCTTGCAGGCCGAAAAGAGATTACCAGGTGATGCTTTGTGTGTAGATCTGCATGCTTGCGCCGTCGCGGGTATCTGACCAGGCTGCGTGGACGACGCCGTTGGGGCCGGAGACCAGCTGCGTGTAGTCGCCGAAGAAGCCGCAGCCGGGGAAGCCAACGCAGGGATTGAAGGAGGTATCGCTCACCGCTACCTGCGTCGGGAAGGTCTTGCCGCCGTCCGTCGACTTGCCAACGAAGTATTGCACCTTCGTGTTGAATTTGTCGTTGCGGTCATCGTACCAGCCGACATAGACATTGCCGTTGGGCGTGACTGTTGCCCAGGGGAAGAAGTGATCCTTCCCATCGAGCAGGGGGTCGTTGTTGACGCGGTGGATTTTAGAGGCCGCCGTCTGTGTGTTCACCACTGCGACATAGACGCTGGGCGTGCCTGCTACCGTGCCGCTGCCGATCTGCGTGGCATCGAAGGCGCAGTAGGCGGTATCGGCAGAGATGCCGCAGCCGGGGGCGACGGTGCCGAAGTCGCGGAAGCCCCAGTTGATGTTGTTCAGGCCGGTGTAGTTGAAGGAGGCGACAGGCGTGCTGCTCACCACCCAGCCGCTACCGGTCAGCGTGGACTCATACATGTTGATGGAAGGGGTCGAGAAATCGTCGAAGAACATGTGCGCGGTGCCGTGACTGTCGACCACCAGATCCGAGAACTGCTCCTGCGTGAGTGAGCCGCTGACCAGTTCCGGCGCGGAGAACGGCAGCCCCCAGGCGCTGGCATGGGCTTCCAGGATAGCCGAGGAGAAGGCCGGGACGGTTGCGTTGCCGTCCGTGCAGGGGTCGGTGCCGCTGGGGCCGGTCCCGTTGCAGAACAGAGTGTAGTAAACGTAGATGGTGCCTCTGTGCGGGCTGCCGGGAACGTTGTCGACCGTGATGAACGGCTTGTCAAGCTGCGCCGGGCAGTTGAAGGCCGAGAGCGTCCCATCGCAGGGCTGATCGTCGACCGGCACGGGCAGCAAGCTGGTGTAGCGCCCGTGTGAGTAGCCTTCCGCGACCTCGATCTCGGTATCCAGGTTGAGATAGCCGTTGACGCCATCGAAGATCAGGTTGCCGGTAATGGTACTCAGGTAGCTGTGGCCGAAGGAGTCAAAGGCCACGCCGGGGTCACTCTGAAAATTGAGGGGGACGAAACCCGTTACCGGATCGGCGCCGCCGACCATCGAATCATCCGTCCAGTTCTGGCCGCCGTTGGTGGAGACGTGATAGAACATGTGATCGTAGTTTTCGCGGAAATCGTTGGACATGACCACGTAGTTGTTGCCGTTGGTGGGGTCAACTGCCGCGCCAATTTCGGCCTTGGGCCAGGGGTTACGATCCTGGTTGACCTTCACATTGCTGCCGCCGCCCGAATACGGGGTGGAGGTGAAGGTTTTTCCGTGATTGCGTGCCGCACCCAGCGCGCTGCTGCCAGAGTAGGCCACATTGTCGCGATCAAACGGCGCTTTGTGATGGGCCTGCATATAGCTGGTAAAGGCCTGCAAATTTGCATAGGGCAAACCTGCCGCATGCGTCGGTGTGCCACCGCGTGTCAGGGCGCCTGCCACAAATCCGGCCACCAGCGTCAGCGCCATGACCACGAAGAGAAGGCTTTTTCGCGTAGCCAATCGCTTCATTACTCAGTTTCTCCTGAACGATTTTTACTTGCTCCTCACCCTGTTGTCTTCTTACAGCGCCCATTTGCCCGTTGAGATACCTGTTCCTGTAAAACAAGCCAACAGATGAGAAAAACGAATAAACACGAAAGAACCAGGGTAGAGATGAGGTGCCGGTGATAAAGAGCGGCTTTGCTGCACACTTCTGAGCCTGCTGGCAAAAGCGCAGGCAACAGAAAAGTGTACATCGAAAGGACTGGCACCCGGCAAGGCTTCTTGAGCAGCATTAGCTCTTGCTTACGGCAAGCATAATATGGAAAATGGTATTTGTCAAGCATTAATTACTATGATAATCGCTTTGTTTGATATATAGTGGTATATAAAGAAATATATCGATACAATTTGATACAGGAAAACCGGATCAAAAAAGCTGCGTTTTGTGGAAAATTACCATTTTTCGGGTCAGTTGGTGAAGCGCATAGAGGGAGGTAAAGACAAAACGAGCGCAAGAATAAGTTCTTGCGCTCGTTCAGGGCCTGTCAGACCTGGTTATGCGTCGAGCAGGCGCCTGAGAGGGGGAAGCAATGAACGCGAGCCGGGCAGGGCGCTAGATCGCGTCCACGATGACCTGGTCGAAAGGTTGCGGGTCGCCAAGCCGCCCATCGGCCCAGGCGACAAAGAGATTATCGCCAACGAAAGGCGATCCCTTTGTCGCGATGTAGTAGTTGTCGGTGTAGTCACCGAAGTTCGGCACGATATCCGAAGAGACAGCATTCCAGTTGCTCGTTCCGGTCGTCACCACGCTGTTGGATGGCGTTGAGGTGGTGCGCGGGTCTACCCCGGTTGCCGCGTAGACGCTGGTGATAGCGTTATTCGCGGAGGTGCGACCGTAGAAGGAGATGGAAATGTGTCCTTCCGTATCGGCCCGGCGCAGGGCAGGCAGCATATGCCAGCCGCTCGTGCTGCTGTTGACGCGCACCGGCTTCGACTGCACGCTGCTCAGGCTGCCCAGCGTGTAGCTCTGAAGCAGGATGTCGCCATAGGGGTGCAGGCGGGCGTCATTCCAGACAATGCTGACAGTTCCTGCCGGGTCACTGACGGCGATGCGCGGGAAGTCGTTCATCGGGAAGCGGTTGTAGCCGGGGATGAACGCGGCATCCATCGAGATCACGTTGACGCTGGCCGTATTTGATGGCCCGGCGCAGGGTGAGGTAGCCGTCAGCGTCAGGCAGGAGAATGGGATGCGATCCACGACGTTCTGTGTCGGGACGCTGGCGCAGGAAGCAAATTCGAAGTTGGTGGCCCAGTTGAACTCATAGGCGACGTAGACATCGCCGTTTGCCACGTTCACTGCCGGGTATGCGCCCTCGTTTTCGCAGCTGGGGCCGGGGGCAACCACGAAGTACGGCAGACCTGTGGTCGTGGCTCCGGTACCCGGTTCGCAGACGGGTGCGCCTGCCGTCCCGCCCAGCGGGCCAGCGCCGCCGCTGCGCGTACCGATATCGCAGACCGCCAGTTCGATCTGCCCGAAGGCGAGATTGCCGGAGAAGCCAAACTCGGTATAAGTCACGTATAGTCGCCCGCGCTTCGGGTCAATCGAGAGGAAATCTTTGTCCAGGAAGCTGCAGAAGGTGAAACCTCCGCTTGTCTCGCACTGCGTGCTGGCTGCCGCGATGATCGGCTGGCTGCAACTGATCGTCGCTGATGACCCCGTTCCGCTGGCCTTGCAGGCGTCGAAGGCGATATACGATGGCCCCAGGCCGGTCGGGCTGTTAAAGAGGCTGCTGATATAGAAGTAGGTTGAGCCGCCAGCCTGCCATGTCTCAACGCTGGGGTCGCCCTCGAATATGGCTGCGCTACAACTGGCATTTGTCAGGCCGCCTTCATCAACAAAGGACTTTCCGCCGTTGGCCGAGAAGCCGAAGCCGGTCAACTCTTCCTTATTTCCAGGGGAAGGACAGGGGGAGAAGAAACCGGTGGAATCGTTCCAGGCTTCAACCACGTAAGGCCCTATGCCGGCCACAGACTCTTCTGACTGCCCGTATGCCTGCACGCCGGCAGGCGAAACGTCTTCATGAGGGTTGGCCGCGTCAACATTGGAGCCGAACGAGGGGTTGGATGTTACTGGCACGTTGGTCGGGCCGTTTTGCTGCGCCCCGAAACACCACGACTGCATCCCTGCCGACCCCTGAATCTTTGTTCCCAGCTCTCCACAGAGCGGGTTATTGTTCTGGGTCGCCTGTGGTCTGGCGCTTGCCGCGTGGCTGACGCCGCCGTTCCATCCCACGATGGCAAAACTGGCGATGACGGTGAAGGCTATCAGGGCAAAGGAAAGGCTCTTCCGAGCATGTACTCGTTCCATGCTAAAACACTCCTTAAGCGCGTTTTCAGCACTTCTGCCGCTTGCTGATGATGAAAAGATACCCCACTGTGGTACACGCCTCTGCATGTATCGATCTTTCTCTACCAGCAGGCGAGAGAAAAGCAGACAACAACCAGAGGGACGCGAACTAATCAGATACGCTACTTGAACAACAAAGAGGTATCTACAGTCTCCTTCCAGGCGCTTTGCGCCCTTTTACCCATGAGCTGGCTACATGCACACGGATACACCAGGTTCCTGTTTTCGGCATTGCGATGGTTTGTTGGACTTCCCCACTACAAAGAATAATGAGAAACAGGCTGTTTGTCAAGCCTGAAAAGTACGTATCTGGAGAGTAAAGAAAAATAAGCAGATAATATGCGTACAAGTCCAGAAATAAGCACATCCATTTGTATAAAAGTTATCGCCACTATGTCATGATATGGTGGCAATATGTTATCGTGGTGCGCTTGCTATCTCGACAACGGACGAGGCATGGGCTAGACTATAGACAGAGAGCTGGCTATGCACCTGAGAACACGGTATGGCAGAAAGGAAGACAACCTCTATGTCTCAACTGGAAAGCGCGGATCGCTCGCAGATCACCGCTCATCAACTTGCCCGGCTGCAACAGGGGATAGAGCGTATGCTGCCCGGTAATCGCTTTTACCGGCAGAAGTTCGCCGATTTCTCACCGGCTATCCATCAATTAGAAGACCTTGCCCGCTTGCCCTTCACGTCCAAAAGCGAACTGGTGGCCGATCAGGAAGCGCACCCTTTATATGGCACCAACCTGACGTACCCGCTTGCCGAATATGTGCGGCTGCACCAGACCTCCGGGACGACGGGCAAACCCTTGAAGATACTGGATACGCAGGAGAGCTGGGACTGGTGGGCCGAATGCTGGACAAGCGTCTACCGGGCAGCGGGTGTGGGCCGCGACGATATTGTCTTTCTCGCTTTCAGTTTTGGCCCGTTCATCGGCTTCTGGTCTGCTTATGAGGGCGCGAAACGCCTGGGCGCGCTGACCGTGCCGGGCGGAGGCATGGACTCGCTGCAACGCCTGCGCGCCATGTTGGAGGTCGGGGCGACGGTTCTGGTTTGCACGCCCAGCTATGCTCTGCGCCTGGCCGAGGTGGCGCAGGAACACGGCCTGGATATTCGCGAATCGAGCGTGCGCGTGACCATCCACGCCGGTGAGCCGGGGGCCTCGATTCCGGCCACGCGCCAGCGTATCGAGCAGGCATGGGGCGCGCGCACTTTTGACCATGCCGGGATGACGGAGATGGGCGCGTATGGCTTCATGTGCGCGCAGCAAAGCGGTATCCATGTCAACGAGGAAGAATTTCTGGCCGAAATTCTGGATACGCAGAGCGGCCAGCCCGTGCGGGAAGGCGAAGTTGGCGAACTGGTGCTGACCAATCTTGGGCGCTGGGGCAGTCCCGCCATCCGTTACCGCACCGGCGACCTTGTGCGGCATGGCGGTTATTCCTGCCCGTGCGGGCGCGCGTTTCTCCACCTGCCCGGCGGCATCATCGGGCGCGCCGACGATATGTTGATTGTGCGCGGCGTCAATATCTATCCCTCCGCCCTTGCCAATGTGCTGCACCGCTTCCCGCAGGTGGCCGAATATCGCATTATTGTCACGCGGCATGGCGAGATGGACGAAATCGCCTTGCAGGTGGAATGCCCGCCAGAGATTGTTGCCGTGTTGCAGGAAGAATTGCACGTTGCTCTCAGCCTGCGTTTCCCCGTCGAAGTGGTGCCACAGGGGACGCTGCCCCGCTTTGAACTGAAGGCAAAGCGCGTAGAAGACCGGAGAACGAGATAGGCTTTTCAAGCGTATACTATGTATATGATGTATGTTTTCAGAGTGGCTGAAGTAGCTTCGTTCTTGTAGGAACTGGTCGAGAAAGCACGGGAAACGTGGGAATCGCACTTTTTCTCCGTCAGTGAGGGTACCAGCATGCTGCGCTGCGAACATTGTCAGGAAAAGCTGCCGGAGTATGCTCACTATTGTAGCCGCTGTGGCCATGCCGTTGGCGCAGGGGCTAGCGGGTCCGCATACCGTAAAGCTGCTCTCGAAGGTGTGCCTGCGCCAGAAGCTTCCGCCGGGCGAAGGAGCGGCTGGCGAACAGAGGCGAGTCGCGCGGCGGCCCAGCCAACGCTTGTTTTGCCGCGTATTCCCGAAACGCGGCCTGCGCCGACCACGCAACCCGAACCTACGACGTTGCCGCCGACACATACTTTCCCCGCTTCCTCTGCCGCCGACCCGCTCACGCCGATCCCGCCATCACTCACCGAAACCGGGGCGGCTGTGACGCATATTACTGATACGCCGACACAGCCCATGCCCGTCGTCTTTGATATACCGGCTCAACCTGCCTCTGATGAACCCACCTGGCTGTTGCCCGGCAGATCGATCTCGCCAGATGAGCAGGGAATGCTGCCTGTCGCTCCCTCCCCTGCTCTCGTGCGCTCACGGGCGCGCCGACGGCCCTGGATGACATGGCTTATCGTTTGTATTGCCTGCCTGCTGATTGTCAGTGGGGTGGTCGGCGCTTTTCTGCTGTCCCTTGCCCCGACATTATCGCTTGAAGGAAGCTCCAGCGTCATTCCCGGCGGCATTCTGAGAATTCATGGCTCCGGTTTTGTCCCGGAGAGCCAGGTCACCCTCCTGCTCGATAGCCGCATTCCGCTTGCCACAGGTCGCGCTCTCACAGGCGGACAGGGCAATCAATTGTCTGACACGGCTGCGCTTGCGCAATTGCTGGCTTCTCATCAGTTTCACTATCAGGCAACGGGTAATGCGATCCCCACCGGTCTGAGTGGGACATTTGAGATAGCTGTGCTGGTTGACCCGCGCTGGTCGCCCGGTCGGCACACCATCCTGGCGGTTGATAGCATCGGCTCTCATACGGCGGCAGTTTCATTCATTATTCTGCCTGCCCCGGCGCAACTGTCCTTCCTGCCCTCTATCCTCGATTTCGGCCAGTTGGAGCAGGGGACGAAGGCTGTCCTCACGCTCTCGCTCTTCAATGCCGGTGGGAGCCTGATGTACTGGTCGGCGAAGATTGGCGGAAACGCGACGTGGCTGCATCTTTCGCAAAAAGCGGGCAGTATCCGGGCGAACAATGGTCAGCAACTGCTCTATGTTACCGCTGATGCGGCCCATCTGAAGCTCGGTACGTACCGGGCCACCGTGCAACTCTATTCAGACGGCGGCCAGATTTCGCTGCCCGTCCACGTGCAGGTGGTACCCTTTGGCACGAAGAGTCCCCGGCTGCAAGTTGCCCCGGCCACCCTGTTCTTTGGGCAGGTTCAGCAGGGCATGCAGATCACCCTCTCGGTTGCCATCAGTAATACCGGTGCGCGCACCCTTCACTGGCGCGCCAGTGTCGGGGCAGTTTCCTGGTTGACTCTGACCCCCACTGCTGGCAGTATTCAGCGCGGTGGCCAGCCACAGACCATCCAGCTCACCGCTTTAACCGCCGGGCTTGCTCCGGGCAATTACACGGCTACTATAGCCATTCAATCCGATGGCGGCAATAGCACAGTCACCTGCCTGCTGACCGTACTCAGCCCCGCTCCCAACGTCATCATTCTCTCGCCTACACCCACGTTCCGGCCAACTCCCAGGGTCACTATCTCTCCACCGCCATCGCCCACATCTTCTGCCTCCCCCACGCCAGCGCCAACAGCTACGCTGACGCCCACGCCAACCGATACGCCAACACCGACGCCAACGCCGACCGATACACCAACACCGACGCCAACGCCGACCGATACACCAACACCGACGCCAACGCCGACCGATACGCCAACACCGACGCCAACGGATACGTCGACGCCAACGCCGGTGTCAACGACGACGCCTGCTCCGTCTGTGACGGCTTCGCCTTAGCGTTCGCCGCTTTTCACAGCACCTTCTCTTGCAAGGGGCGCGTCTTCACCGGCGGCTGGATCATCGTCGGGTCTTTGCATTCGCGACCGGGGTGCGGCGGCGCTTTGTAGTGGTAGGGTGTGCGCAGGCGGCTGATCAGCGTGACGACGAGGTAGGAGAGGGCGGCCAGCACGGAGATGTAGAAGCTGACGGGCAGGTGGGCGACGAAGGCCAGCAGCAGGCCGCACCAGGTGAAGAACAGGCTGAGGGCGACGGAGAGCGCGATGGCGGTCAGCGGGCGGCTCGTGACTTTCTGTGCGGTGGCGGCGGGCGCGACGAGCAGGGCGAAGACGAGCAATACGCCCACGACCTGAATCGCCTCGGCTACCGTAATCGCCAGCAGCAGCATGAAACCGATGGAGAGCGCGCGCACCGGCACACCCCGCGCCAGCGCCACTTCGGGGTCAATCGAGGAGAAGAGCAGCGGGCGGAAGATGAAGCCCAGGATGAGCAGCATGACGATACTGCACGCGAGGATGGTCCACACATCGGCGCGGCTAACGCTGAGGATGGAGCCGAAGAGGATGCCGACGGCCTCGGTGGCGAAGCTGGTGTAGAGGTTCAGGAAGAGGACGCCCAGGCCAAGCGCGAAGGAAAGCACCATGCCGATTTCCAGGTCACGCCCGCGCACGCGCTCACCCAGCGCGCCAATGCCCACTGCCGCCAGCAATGTGAAGACATATGTCCCCGCCAGCGAACTCAGGCCCAGTACCGCCGCGCCTGTCGCGCCTGCGAAGCCGATATGGGAAAGCGCGTCACCTGCGAACGCCTGCACGCGCAGCACCACAAAATAGCCCACGATCGCTGTCAGGATGGCGACGATGGTTCCGGCGATAAAAGCGTTCTGTACAAATGCAAGCTGAAAGAGATTCATAAGCTGTCCCTCATCTCGGTTGTGATGCGCGGCAGTCCCTGTTTGTCTGCTCTGTGTTCTTCCCGCGCCATCTGTTCAGAATAGTGTGGAATGTTTTCATCCATGATGCCGGTCGCCGGTGTCATTGGGTGGCGACGCTGCCACGAGGGCGAGAGCAGGCGCACGGGCAGGTAGAGGCCAAACGAGATGGTGGCGATGCAGAAGCTGATCGGCCAGTTGCTCAGCGCCGCCCAGAAGATGCCGACCCAGGTGTAGAGGAGGCCCAGCAGGATCGCCAGCCCGATAATGGCATGAGGACGATGCGTCAATCGCCGCGCCGTCGCCGCCGGGCCGATGAGCAGCGTGAAGATCAGCAGGATGCCGATGATCTGCACGGAGATGGAGACCACAATGGCCAGCAGCGCCAGGAAAATAATTGCCAGCGCCCGTACCGGCACACCTCGCGCCTCTGCCAGCTCCGGGTCATATGAACTGAAGAGTAGCGGGCGGAAAATGGCAAGCAGCAGAACGAGCGTGAGCGTGCCGGAGATGATGGTGATGCCCACGTCTGCACGGGAGATTCCGAGAATGGTGCCGAAGAGAATGCTATACGCTTGCTCGGCATAGCCCTGGTAGAGGGCGATGAAGAGGATGCCGCAACCGAGGCCGAGCGTCATCACAATGCCGATAGCGATATCGCGCTCGCGAATCTCCTTCCCCAGCACGCCGATACTGATACCCGCACCCAGAGTGAAGACCAGCAGGCCGAAAACGGGGTCGATGCCGAGCAGGATGGCGGCAGCCGCTCCGGCAAAGCCGATCTGCGCCAGCGCATGCCCGGCAAAGGTCAGGCCGCGCACAATCACGAAATAGCCTGTCACCGCTGCCACGATGGCAACGATGGAGCCTGCAAGCAAAGCGTTTTGCATGAATGGATAAAGTAACAAGTTCAGCATATCAGACTTCCGCGCCTACTACAAAGACGCGCCCCAGTGCGTGGACAACTTCAACCTGCGTGCCGTACAGGTCACTCAGCGTCTGGCTGTTAATCACCTCTTCCGGCGTACCGATGGCGCTGTGGCACCTGGCTATATATAACACGCGATCTACTACAGGAAGGAGCGGGTTGATATCGTGCGTGACCAGCAAGACGGCCACGTTACGCGAGCGGCAGACCCGCGCCACCAGCGCGACAATTTCCTGCTCGTGCGCGAGATCAAGATTCGACAACGGCTCGTCAAGGAGCAGCAGGCGCGGATTGGTGAGCAGGGCCTGGGCGATCAGCAGGCGTTGTTGCTCGCCGCCGGAGAGTTCGCCCACCGGCGCGTCGGCGTAGGCGCAGGCATCAACCTCGTCCAGGGCTTTTTCGATCAGGGCGCTGCGTTTGCGGCTCGGCAGGCCGATGCCCCACCGCTGTCCGTCCAGTCCGAAACCTACGAGGTCGCGAGCGCGCAGGGCCAGGTCCGCTTCTAGCGTGCGATGCTGTGGTACGTAGCCAATCTCTACATTGCCGCGCTGCGGCTGCCTGCCCAGCACGCGCAACGTTCCCGCGCTCGGCTTAAGCAGCCCCAGCAGCATTTTCAGCAACGTGCTTTTGCCCGCTCCGTTCGGGCCAAGTACGGCAATAAACTCTCCCTGCTCGACCGTAAAACTCATATGTTCCAGAATGGTGCGCCCGCCCAGCGCAATGGAGACGTTATTCAGTTCGATAACCGGTTCCCGTGCCATGTATTCTCTCCTCTGGTTCACTCCCCGTGTCATGCATCCAATAGTGCCGCCCTGAATCATCGGTTGCCCGGATGCTGAGCGTAGCAAAGCATGACACGGCGCGAAACCGCTGTTATGTCGTACTGTGCAAAGCATTTGCCAGCGCCGCCAGTTGACCGAGCATCCATGCCTGATATGTCTTGTCTGGCGGCATTGTTTCAGTTACCCCGACGACGGGAATATGCTGCTGCATCGCCTCCTGTTGCAGGTTCGTGGTAATCGGCGTCACCGTCTGCTCATTATAAATCAAGACCTTGATTTTGCGCTGAGTGATCTGGTTGTTAGCCGTCACCACTGTATCGGCAGGCGGGTCGTTGCCTTCGGCGATAGCTTTCATAAATGGATAGGGCGTGAGAACGCGCAGGCCAAGTGGGCCGGTCTGATACAGATAAATATCCTCTGTCAGCCCGACCGGCGTACCTCTGTACTGTGCCTTCATGGCCGCTATTGTCTGCTGGATGGCGGCCAGTGAGCGGCTCACAATCGTCTGATTATGCTCGTATACGCTCGCGTGCGCCGGGTCAACTCGCTTCAAGGCATCGGTCATTGCCTGCACAATCGTCTGCATGTTGTCGATGCCATACCAGACGTGGGGGTTATCGGGCAGTTTGTGACTGGCAAGAGCGGTAGCTATCAGCACGATGCGATGAGGGTTGGGCGAGGCAGCCAGCAGGCGATCCATCCAGGAGTCATAGCCCTCACCATTCTCAATCACGATACTGGCATTGTTGACCAGAATCGCGTTCTGCACGCTGGACTCAAATTCGTGCGGGTCAGCATTCGGGTTATTCAGCAAGCTGGTCACAGAGACATGGCTACCGCCAAGCTGCTGGAACAGGTTGCCATAGAAGTTTTCCGCTGCTACAATCGTGACGCCCCTGCCAGAGCCGGGAGCGGGTATGCCGGTCGGATTAATGCAGCCGCTCAGAAGACCGACCAGCCATATAGCCAGCACGACAGGCCATCCATAGCCGCCCCATGTTCTCAAGCGCATACTGTTGTCTCTCTCCTCTGTATCGGCCAATAAATGATACCTTGTATCGATTACGTCAATAGAACTATAGCACAGAGGTATGAAGAAAGTCAATGATACGAGGTATCATTAGCCGGGCAGTACCAGAGCTATTCACAGGTGGGGGTAAATTCCCTATAATAAGCCTATCTGAAAGGATAAGTAGTCTTCTGCTAAGGAGAGACAACACGTGTCAGGATTGTTACAACTCAACTATCTGCTGTTTCAGGATATCAATGTTCATGCCGGGCAATCTGCCTGGTTCGATGTCCTGATGATTTTCTGCGCGAACTATCTCATTTTCTGTTTGCCGATCTTTCTGCTCTTTGTCTGGGGCCTTCCCTTCGGCTGGCGCAAACGCCCGGTGTTGCCGTCTGAGGCCGAAATTGCTTATGCCCGCCGTTCTGTCGTGATCTGGGTGATTATCACCTGTGTGCTTTCCTATGCGATCAATCTTGCCTGGGAGCAGGTGATTTTTGAGCCGCGTCCGTTTGTCAGTCATAAAGTACACCTGCTTATTTCCCATGCTGCCGATGCCTCCTTTCCCAGCGATCATACCGCCTGGGCCTTTGCCGTGTTTGGCCTGCTCGCTTTCTGTGTGCTGCCTGTCCTCTTTGCCACCCGCTCGCGCGACGGGCAAAATCTAGCATCAGCATCTTCGCGCTCTGGTCGGCGTGTTTCGCTTCTCCTCATACTGCTCGCTCTTGTGATAGCATGTAGTATTGGATTTGCCCGTGTGTTCGTTGGCATTCACTACCCTGGCGATATCCTGGGCGGCGCAATCGATGGGCTGCTGGCGGCAGGCATTGTCACGGCCCTCAGTCGCTGGCTGCGTCAGATCACCAACGTGGTGCTTGGTTTCGCCCACACCCTGCACCTTGCTTGAATAGTATGAGGAGCATGAAGACCTATGATGCAAACTGATCCCGCTACCATTGTGACTGCTGAGCGCGTGCGCTGGGGCATTCTCGGCGCGGCCAACATTGCCGTCAAGCACGTGGCCCCCGCCATCGTCACCTCTTCCAACGGAGAGCTGATTGCTGTTGCCAGTCGCAACCCGGCGCGGGGGCGAGATGCCTACGCCTTTGTTCCCGGCGTGCGCGTCTATAGCGATTATGAAAGCCTCATCAACGACCCTGAGATTGATGCCATCTACAATCCCTTGCCCAACAGCCTGCACGCTGAATGGTCCATTCGCGCTTTGCTGGCGGGCAAACACGTTCTCTGTGAAAAGCCGCTGGCCGTAACCGTTGAAGAGGGGGAGCAGATGGTCGAGGCCGCGCGAACCGGCGGCAAACTGCTGATGGAAGCCTTCATGTATCGCTTCCACCCGCAGACTGTGTGGACGTTGAAGCAAATTGCTGAAGGGCGTATCGGCAGAGTCAGGCTGATCTACTCTTCCTTCTCGTTCAACATCATGAATCCGCCGCGCCCGAAAGATATTCGCCTGCAGGCTGCCCTTGCCGGTGGCTCGCTGATGGATGTCGGCTGCTATCCCATTAATTTCTGCCGCGCCGTCTACGGACATTCGCCCGTTGCCGCCTCTGCTCGTGTCTACACGCCCGACAGTTTCGAGGTGGAGCTTTCTGCCAATGCCGTTCTCGACTATGGCGATGGCCGTTTCGCCCTCATCGATTCCAGCTTTGATCTGCCGGCGCGCCAGGTTGCGCAGGTTATCGGTGAAGCAGGCAAAATCACCATCCCCGTCCCCTTCACGCCGGGCACGCATGAGACGACGGTCATTCTCTCCGTGGAAGGCCAGACCATCCACCAGCACTTCGCCCCCGTCGACCAGTATCGTCTGGAGGTCGAACACTTCGCCTCCTGCATCCAGTTCGGCTACAGGCCCGCGCTTAGCCTCGACGTCACGCTCGAAAACCTCGCCACCATCGAGGCTATTTATCGTTCCGCAGGCTACGAGTGGCCCAGATAAAAGAGAGATAAGCAGGCAGGCGCAAAAAGTCGGCGCGCCCGGTCCCCAGATCAGCCCGCAGGCCCCACAGGTGTTCGCTTCAGGCCGCCGCAGGCCACCCGCCAGGGGTGGCCCTACTAGAGACGGTGCCAGTATGGCTCCCAGAGCCATCTGAGTGGGTCCGCGTAGAGTAGGGCCACCCCCATAGGCGTTCACTTAAGGCCGCCACAGGCCACCCCTGGCGGGTGGCCTGCCTGGCGCTCGCACGGGCTTACGTGAACGCCTATGGGGCCACCCCTTGCGGCTGGCCTGCGTGCGGCTGGTCCGGGTGGTCTGCGTGCGGCTGGTCTGGGGTGGTCTGCTTCGCGCGCGCACGGCCTGAAGTGAATGCTTCTGGGTCCCTTGCGGGTGGCCTGCGTGCTGGTCTGGGTATCTTTGGTGGGCCTGAGGGTGGAGATGGATGTCTCATGAATCATCTCTCTACCCCTTTCGGAGTCGGTTGCGTCGCCGTTTTGCCCATCAATTGCAGGATGCGAATGCCCTCTTCGCGCAGCACGCCCGGCACCAGTTCAATGGGGCCGCGCACAAAGGCGTTATTGATCTGCTCGATGCTGAGGCCATGCACAATCTCGACGCGCTCCTGCCCATCCTCGTTTAGCGCGGAATAGACTGTCCGTTTGATGCCAAGAAATGAGATGGCTGACAGGCACATCAGACATGGTTGCAGCGTCACATAGATCGTGATCTCGCCCCGCTCCTGATCGCTCATCGCGCTCAGGCGGCGCGCCGCCTTACGCAATGCGGCCATCTCCGCGTGGTCGGTCATATCCCGTGTCTCAAAGAACATATTGTGCGTCAGCGCCAGAATCTCATCGTGCCACAGCAGCAGCGCGCCCACGCCCGCCTTACCCTCAGCAATCGCCAGTCGCGCCTCGTTCAGGGCCAGCGCCATCATCTCCTCATCCTTCGGCCTCGGCTTCCCATAACCCATTGCTGTATCTCCTACACTCTATGATTTACTTAGAGCATAGGACGTAAGTGAGAGGCAGGCAAGCACAAGAATCATCAAGTTCGTTGTCCACTGGCATTTCTCAGAAACGTATCTTATCATAAGAAATAAACCGTCGGATGGGAAAGCATACGAGGAGAGAGAGAACGGGAGCCTGAAAAAAATGCCTGACGCGAACACAGATACAAACGCAAAAATCGAATTCGGGCTGATGCTGCGGCCATATAAAGAGGGAGATTCGCTGCGCACCGTCATGGAGTACAACCGCGCCTGCATCGAGGCGTTGCCTGCGAACTTCAATACGCTCTGGCTCGAGGATCACCTGCAATGGGGGACAAACGATTGTCTGGAATGTTTCTCCACGCTCTGCTTTCTGGCCGGGAAATACCCGCAGTTTCGCGTCGGCTCGCTCGTCCTTGACCAGTCCTACCGCAATCCGGCGCTGGTCGCCAAAATGGCGGCCAACCTGCAAGCTATTGCGCAAAGCGGCATGGTGCTGGGTCTCGGCGCGGGCTGGAAGGAAGATGAGTATATTGCCTATGGCTACCCCTTCCCGCCTGTCAGCGTGCGCCTCGATCAGCTAGAGGAAGCGGCCATCATCATTCGCAGCATGTGGCAGTCGCAGCCTGCCAGCTACGACGGCAAATACTATCAGATACACGACGCCTACTGCGAGCCGCCGCCCAATCCACCCATTCCCCTGCTCATCGGCGGTGGCGGCGAAAAGCGCACGCTCGCCATTGTTGCCCACTATGCTGACTGGTGGAACTACAACTCTGTACCCTTGCAGGAATACGCCCACAGGCTCGACATCCTCACGCAACATTGCCAGCAGATAGGCCGCGACATTTCCGATATCACGCTCACCTATCTCGCCACGCTCAGCGTTGCCGAGAATCCGGCCCGGATCATCACCAGCCCCTCCAAGCACTACGTCGCCGGAACGCCCGAACAGGTCATTACCGAAATCAGACAATTTCACGCACTCGGCGTCACCCACTTCATGTTCCGTATGCCCGACCTGCAAACACTCGACCTGTTTGCTAACAAGGTTGCGCCATATTTCGGGTGAGTGACTCAGTGAGCCGCGTGAATCGTCACCGGTCTTCCACACGCGCAACGTGTTGTTCAGTTTGCCCTGCGCCTGCCCGTTGATCTCGATGCGTTCCACCCTTCTGTCGGGGGCCGCCAGCAGAATTTCTGCCTTGTGATGACGCAGCGGGCGCCATCCAGCCTTTTCAGTAAAAACGTGAATGACGCCCGTTTCTGAATGTTATGTTGTAGCGGAAGAAGCTACGGTGAGACCTCGTCCAGCCGCTTGCCCCTGGTGGCAGCGCCGAACTGGGCGATGATGGCGGCCACGATCAGGAAGGCGACGATGATCAGGAAGACCACAACCGGCCCGGCGGGAACTCCCAGGGATGCGAGCAGGGTGGGGATGAGCGGGGCAATTACGAGGATGCCCACGCCGCCGCCGAGGTGGCCGATGCCGTCAGCCAGCGCGAAACCGGTGGCACGCGCGCGCGTCGGGAAGTTCTCGGTCGTCCAGGCGTAGCTCATCGGCACCCACAGATTGAAGCCGAAGAAAGTGATGATCGAGCCAATGGCGGCCAGCGCGAAGTTGCTGGAGGCGAAGAACGCAATCAGCAGCCCGCCGATGAGCGTGAGGATAGCAGCGATGGGCAACCAGAGCTTGCGTTCCAGACGCTCACCATAGAAGTAAGCGAAAACAGTGGTAGCAATGAAACCGAAGGTACCAAAGGCGGCAATCATGCCCGCCTCTCCTGCCACTGCCCCTTCTGCCACAGGTTTTGGCAGACCGGGCGGCAGCGGGATCATACCGGCCAGCAAGGTTGTCAAACCCTGCGCGATGGCGTAGACGGTGACATAGCCCAGAAACCAGACGACGATCAGAAACACGGTGCGCCGCAGGTAAAGCGGGTTACTGAAGATTTCTGTGTATGAGATTCTGGGGGCCTCTGTCTGCACCTGCAGGTCGGTACCGGGTGGGGGCAGATCGGGAACCCGGCGACGCGCCCGCTCCTCCATATGGGTGACGATGCGATCTGCTTCATCAACGCGCCCGCGTGTGATCAGCCAGCGCGGCGATTCCGGCAACTGGAAACGCAGCAGAATGCCGACCAGCGCCAGCACGGCCCCGAGGCCGTACATAATGCGCCATCCGGGGCCGAGGAACTGCGGGCCGCTGACGGTTGCCAGAGCAAACGGCAGGCCGCTGGGGAAAGGCGCGGCGGGTGTGGTCAGCCACAGGCCCAGCCAGATGCCGAAGAAGGCGCCGAGGGAGGACATGATGAAGATCAGCGACGTGTAGCGAGCGCGCCCATTGCTGGGGGCCACCTCGTTGATATAGGTGTTGACCAGCGCCAGGTCTGCCCCGATGCCGATGCCGGTGACGAGACGCGCGATAATGAAACTGGTGTAGTCCCCGACAAAGAGCGTATACAGCGAGCCGATACCCGTCAGCAGCAGGGTGAAGAGCAGCATATCACGCCTGCCGAAGCGGTCGGCCAGGGGCGAGAGGATGAGCGCGCCGACAACATAGCCTGCCAGGTTCAACTCGACAGGCAGGCCCAGATAGGTGGCCGAGTTGCCCGGATTGCAGCCCGGCACGATCTGAGTGCAGGTCTGGATGAATGAAACGGTGATGTCAAAGATGTCGAAGAACGTGAAGAGGAAGCCGATGCCAATGATGCCGATAAACAGGTAGGAAAGCGACCAGATGGGAATGCGGTCCTGGCGCGCAATGATGGCAGCGCCTGTTGCGCTGCTCGTTCCTGCTGCCGAAATAGGAACCGAAGTATCGCCAGCTTCGGATGCCATAGGATACTCCTCCTTTCACGCGCTTCCCTTCTCAAGGGGAAGGCGTAACAAGCAACAAATCCCGTATCAGAGAGTCTCTGTGTCGGTTCGTTACTTGAAGCCGCGACATGCTCAGGGTGCCAGACGACCAGGTATCGGATCCGCGAAAAGCTGTAGTGGTGAGGAAAAAGCCGCTGCTATTCCTGCCGATGCAGGAGAAAAACTGCGTACACCTCCAATCTTTTTGTAGTTGGTGCCGTTCAAAACAGCGAACGGATTGTTCACCTTCCAAAACAATATATACTCTATTCATCAGTGCTGTCAAGTACCTGAGCAGGCATGAAGCTTACTATCACAGGTTTCTTGATAAAATCACCCCCGTATTTAGCCCGACGGTATGCAAACCGCCGAAAAATCTGGCATGCTCCATCTTGATGCAACGGTCCTGCACGAAGACCAGCCCGGCCTCCTGCGCGCGTTTGCCCACCTCATCGTTGCGAATGCCCAGTTGCAGCCAGAGGACTTTTGCGCCAATCGCGATAGCCTCCTCCGCAACCGGCGGAATATCCTCGGCCTTGCGGAAGACATCCACGATTTCGATCTGTTCGCCAGCGGTCTTTGCCTCCATCAGACTGGCATAGACGGGCCTGCCCAGAATCTGCTGCCCGGCATAATTCGGGTTCACCAGTACAATATCATAGCCTTCCGCCAGCATGTAAATGGCGACGAAATGGCTGGGCCGGTACTGATCGGCGGAAATGCCCACAAGGGCGATGTGCTTATACTGCCGCAAAAGTTGCAAGCGTTCGTACATATCAGGCATCAAGTTTTTCATATAGTCTCCTTTGAATACGATCTCATACGCCGTATAGTGAAGCGAGGTTGGTAAGGATGGAGGTCCAGGGCGAGCGCCAGGGTCGCCCCTGCCCTCACCAGCTCGCTCCATGCCGGTGAACCGTGCTGTAAGAGAAAGGTTCTCTCGGACGTGTCATGCTGAGTGGAAGACTCTATCTCCGCTTTTTTCCCTCGCATCTTCCCGGTTAAACCGCTTTTGCAGCAGCTTGCAGCGCCTGATCGAGGTCCCACAGGATATCCTCGATGTTCTCAAGGCCGATGGAGAGGCGGATCAGGTCGGGAGTGACGCCGCCCGCCAGTTGATCTTCCTCTGAAAGTTGCTGGTGCGTTGTGCTGGCCGGGTGAATAATCAGACTGCGCGCATCGCCGACGTTGGCGAGGTGCGAGAACAGCTTGACGTTGTTGATAACCGCCTTTCCCGCCTCGTAGCCGCCTTTGACGCCGAAGGTGAAGATGGAACCCGCGCCGCGCGGCAGGTAATGCTGTGCCAGCGCATACGATGGGTCTTCGGGCAGGCCGGGATAATGCACCCAGCCGACGGCGGGATGCTCTTGCAGGAAGCGCGCCACCTGCAGCGCATTCTGGCAGTGCCGCTCCATCCGTAGCGAAAGCGTCTCCAACCCCTGCAAGAGCAGGAAGGAGTTGAAGGGACTGATGCATGATCCCGTGTCGCGCAGCGTCTCGCAGCGAGCCTTCATTACAAAGGCGAAATCGCCGAAGGTTTCGTAGAAGCGCACGCCGTGATAGCCGGGCGATGGGTCAACGATATGCGCGAACTTGCCGTTATCCCAGGGGAACTTGCCCGCCTCAACCAGCACGCCCGCGATAGAGGTGCCATGACCGCCGATAAACTTGGTAGCCGAATGCACCACGATATCCGCGCCATGCTCAAACGGGCGGCAGAGATAGGGCGTGGCAAAGGTGTTATCGACGATGAGCGGCACTCCGGCCTCGTGCGCGATCTTCGCCACCGCCCGGATGTCCAGCACGTCGCCGCGCGGGTTGCCGATCGTCTCGCCATAGAGGGCGCGCGTGCGCGGCGTAATCGCCCTGCGATAGTTTTCGGGGTCGGTGCTGTCAACGAAAGTCGTGTTTACTCCCCATGTGCGCAGCGTCAGATCAAACTGCGTGTGCGTGCCGCCATACAGGCTGCTGGAAGAGACGATCTCATCGCCGGGGCGCAGCAGCGTCTGCATTGTCACCATCTGCGCCGCCATGCCCGATGCCGTTGCCAGCGCGCCCGTCCCGCCTTCCAACGCCGCGATCCGTTCCTCAAACGCGGCGCTGGTCGGGTTCATAATGCGTGTGTAAATATTACCAAAACGTTGTAGCGCGAACAGGTGCGCCGCGTGGTCGGTATCATCAAAGACAAACGAGGTCGTCTGGTAGATCGGTACGGCCCGTGCCCCCGTCGCCGGGTCTGGGCGCGCCCCCGCGTGAATCGACAGGGTATCAAAACCAAAGACATGATCGCTATCAACTTCCGGCATGATTCACCGCTCCTCTACTAGCTATTGCTCTCTCTTTCCCTCTATCATATTATGTCGGCTAGAGAATCACAACATGTGTTTGCAGCCTTGACATGTCGCTTTTCATCCATGTATATTGTTCCTGTGAGAGAACAAATTGTTCAACATAGTGAACTTTGGATTATTAGAATGAAGGTAGGGTTGTGCTTTGCTTTGTCAAACCCGAAGGAGGCGAACATGCGCGAATTGATTACGCTGCATGTCAATGGTGAGCGGCACGAGGTAGCTGTGGTGCCGCACCATACCTTGCTGGAAGTGTTACGTGAGGATTTAGGGCTGACCGGCACGAAGCATGGCTGCGAACTGGGGGAATGTGGCGCCTGTACAGTGCTGATCGATGGCGTTCCCATGCTCTCATGTCTCACGCTGCCCCTGGAGGTGCAGGACTGCGAAATCACAACTGTTGAGGGGCTGGAACGCAACGGGAAGCTGCACCCCTTGCAAGAAACGTTCGCTGAACTGGGGGCCGCGCAATGTGGCTATTGCACGCCCGGCATGCTGCTCTCCGGCGTGGCTCTGCTGCGCTCCAACGCGCACCCTACGCGCGAGCAGATGAAGGAATTCCTGGCGGGCAATCTCTGTCGCTGCACCGGCTACACCAAAATCTACGAGGCCATCGATGCCGCCGCACGACGCATGTCTGAAGAGGACGACCAGCCCTCGCCCGATGCTGAACCGGAAGTGGAGGTGAGACATGGCTAAAAGTATGTCTCGACAGGACGAACGCAAATTGAAGGTTGTCGGCTCGCCCCTGCCTAAAGTCGATGCTTATGGCAAAGTGACCGGGCGGGCGCTCTATGCTGATGATATTCTGCTGCCGCGTATGGCCTACGCGAAACTGCTGCGCTCGCCGCACCCGCATGCGCGCATCCTCTCCATTGACATTCGCAAAGCTCTGGCCCTGCCCGGCGTGCTGGCCGTTCTCACGGGCGAAGACCTGCCGCGTAAATACGGTATTCTCCCTTCCAGCCAGGATGAGTACGCCCTCGCCATCGACAAAGTGCGTTACGTTGGCGACCCCGTCGCCGCTGTTGCCGCGCTCGACCCCGATACGCTGGAAGAGGCCCTCAAGCTGATCGAGGTCGAATACGAGGTGCTGCCTGCGCTCATGAGCATCGACGAGGCGCTGGCGCATCCAGAGGTGAAGATTCACGAGGAGACGCGCGTCGGCAACATTCACAAGGCCGTCTCCTACGAATTTGGCGACATGGAGACCGGGTTCGCGGCGGCAGATTACATTCGTGAGGACTGGTTTTATTACGAGGGCAACACCCACGCGCCTATCGAAGAACATGCCTGCGTCGCGCAGTGGGAACCCAATCCGAGCGACCCCGTTGGCGGCAAACTCACCCTCTGGTCTTCCACGCAGACGCCCCACTACGTTCACCGTGAATTGAGCAAAGTCCTCGATATCCCACAGTCGCACATTCGCGTCATTGCCCCCAACGTCGGCGGCGGCTTCGGCGGCAAGAGCGACCCTTTCTCGCACGAAATCTGCGCCAGTGAGCTGGCTCGCCGCACCGGTCGACCCATCAAGCTCACCTGCACGCGCGAAGAGGTCTTCCTGATTCATCGCGGGCGCCATCCTGTCAAGATGTGGGTCAAGACCGGCGTCAAGAAGGATGGCACGCTGACGGCCATGCACTTCCGTTCCTTCCTGGATGGCGGCGCGTATGGTTCCTATGGCGTTGCCACTACATACTACACTGGCGTCTTGCAGACCGTCGCCTACAAGCTGCCCTGCTATAAATTCGAGGGCATGCGTCTCTTCACCAACAAGCCGCCCTGCGGCCCCAAACGCGGTCACGGCACCACGCAGCCGCGCTACGCCGTCGAGGTTCACATGGACAAGATCGCCCATGATCTCGGCCTTGATCCCGTCGAACTGCGCCGCCGCAACGCCGTCGAGCCGTACAGCCGCACCGTCAACGGCCTGCGCATCACCAGTTGCGCTCTGATCGAATGCCTCGATCAGGTTGTTGCGCGCTCCAACTGGCATGAGTTTCAGGCGGCGAAACAGGCAGCAAGGGTGGATGCGCAGAGTGGCCAGGCGGCGCAGTCAGCAGACCAGTCGCTCCACCCCACAGGCCGACCGCAAGGGATCGGCCCTACTATACACGACGGCAGCATCAAACGCGGCATGGGAATCGCGGCTTCGGCGTATATCTGCGGTGCGGGCAAGCCCATCTACTGGAACGATATGCCTCATTCCGCCGTGCAGATTCGGCTTGATCGCGGCGGCGGTGTCACCGTCTACTGTGGCTCAACCGATATCGGGCAGGGTTCGACCTCCATTCTGGCTTATATCGTGGCTGAAGAGCTGGGCATCCAGCCGGGACGCATCCATCTCGAAACGGCGGACACCACGCTCACGCCGGTTGATCTCGGCTCCTATTCCAGCCGCGTCACCTTCATGGCCGGCAACGCGGCTATCGCCGCTGCGCGCAAGCTCAAGGAGCAGCTTTTCGCGGTTGCCGCCGACTATCTGCATGTCCCGGTGGAGCAACTGGAGGCCGCAAACGATACCATCTATAACGAGAACGATCCCGGCGTTTCCATACCGTTCGAGAACGCCGTGCAGCTTGCCGAGGCGCGTTTCGGCGCGCTCGTCTCCTCCGGTTCCTATGCGCCGCCGGAGGGCATTCATGGCGACTATAAGGGCGCGGGCGTCGGCCCCTCACCTGCCTACTCATATTCAACCTGCGTCGCGCAGGTGGCCGTTGATGTCGAGACGGGCGAATTGACGGTGGAGAAGCTCTGGCTGGCCCACGATATCGGGCAGGCCATCAATCCCCTGCTGGCGGCGGGCCAGGTCGAGGGCGGCGGCTACATGGGCTTTGGCGAGGCGGTGATGGAGCAGCAGATTTTCCGCAAGGGACGCCACAAAATTCCCTCCCTGCTCGACTACAAGCTGCCCACCACGCTCGACACGCCCGAAATCGAGACTATCCTGATCGAGATTCCCGACGAGGAAGGCCCATTCGGCGGCAAAGAGGCCGGTCAGGGTCCCCTGAATCCGGTCATTCCCGCCATCGCCAACGCCATCTACAATGCCGTTGGCGTGCGCATCGACGAGACGCCTATCACCTCTGACAGGCTCTACAAAGCTCTTAAGAACGTCGCGCAGGGCAAAGGCCCCGGCCTGACGGTGCCGCCAATCGAAATTTCCGCTCCCTGGCCCACCCGCCAGATTTCCTGGCAGCCAAAAGAAGAGGATATGATCGTTCAGCCAGTGAAGGGAGGTCGCTAATGTCGTGGTTAGTAGGGGCGGAGTCGGCCTCCGCCCTGGAAAAAAGCCAGCCAGTGAAGGGAGGTCGCTAATGCTGCGTCTCCCGCCATTTCGCTATCTCGCCCCGCACAGCCTTGAGGAAGCTGCGCAGATACTGGCGCAGCAGGGTGAGCAGGCCATGCTGGTCGCCGGTGGCACCGACCTCTACCCCAACATGAAACGCCGCCAGTTCACGCCGCCGGTTCTGATCGGTCTGCGCAACATCCTATCGCTCAAACATATTAGCGGCACGCCCGAACAGGGGCTGCGCATTGGCTCCGGCGTCACGCTGACCGCACTGGCCGAGCATTTGTTGATTCAGGAACACTACAGCGCGCTGGCGGTTGCTGCCGGTGCGGTCTCCACGCCGCAACTGCGTAACGCCGGAACTATCGGCGGCAATCTCTTGCTGGACACGCGCTGCAACTACTACAACCAGACCGAATTCTGGCGGCACAGCATCGGTTATTGCATGAAGAAGGATGGCGATGTCTGCCTGGTCGCCCCCGGCAGCCCGCGCTGCTGGGCCATCTCCTCAGCCGATACTGCCCCCGTGCTGGTCAGCCTCGCCGCCTCCGTGCGGCTGGTCAGTGCGCGCGGCGAGCGCGTCATCCCTGTGCGCGAACTGTTCCGCGACGATGGCATGCATCCCTACAACCGCGAACCGGACGAGATTCTCAGCGAGGTTTTGCTGCCCCCGGCAGATGGCTGGCGCAGCGTCTACCTGAAACTGCGCCGCCGCGGCTCCTTCGACTTCCCCATTCTCGGCGTTGCCATCGCCCTGCAAACCGCCGACGATGGCACTGTGCGCGACGCCCGCATCACGCTGGGAGCCGTCGCCTCTCATCCCGTCGAGGCCAGCGATGCCGCCGCTCTACTTGTCGGCCAGCGCCTCACACCCGAAACCATCAATGCTGTGGCCACCCTCGCCGCCAAACGCGCCAAACCTCTCGACAACGCCGACCTCAGTATGAACTACCGCAAACAGATGGCCACCGTCTACGTGCGCCGCGCCCTCAGTCAGTTCGTTGGTTGAGAAGAGAGTAAGAGAGGGGAAGACGACAGGTAGATACCGTCTTCCCTTCTCTTGCTCTTTTGCCCATTTTTAGTCAGATTGTGCAGTGGCAGGGAGATAGGGCATTCTGGGAAGAGTAAAGTTTTTTCACAAAGAATGTGTCAATATTTTTCAAATTATATCAAATTATCTCTTTTTATATAAGTTACAAGATTGTAATGAAACGCGAACTTTCCATTTGATATGTTGAAATAAGTAGATAAATATGTTATAATGATTGGTACAGGGGATGTATAACCTATCAAAACAGGGAGTTACTTGTGAGAAAACTACTGTATCTTCTTTTCTCTGTTGTTCCTGTAGTGGCGCTCATTCTGGGCGTATATTTCGGCTTTGCTCGCGTGGCAGGAGCCAGAGCGAACGTGACCTGCACGCCGACCGGCTATATGAGAGATAATATCAACCTGACTGCCGCGATGATTGTGAGCAGCTCCAATACGACGGTGACGGGAACGGTTGCTGCCGGGGCTGCTGGCTGCAATATCGGTGTTTTCGTCAATCCCGGGTTGACCGGTGTGGTGATTACCAGCGCCGATATCTACGGAGCCAACTACTTCGGCATTGCCGATGATGGTTCCAACGTCAAGATCACGAATTCGCGCATCCACGACATTGGAGAAAATCCGCTCAATGGTGATCAGCACGGCGTAGCTATCTACTTTGTCTATGGTAGCGGCTCGACGGGTACGATTTCCGGTAATGTGATCTGGAACTACCAGAAAGGCGGCATCGTTGTTAATGGAGTTGGCACGAAGGTCACAATTAGCCATAATACGGTGCTGGGGCAGGGAGCGGTGAACTACATTGCCCAGAATGGTATTCAGATTGGCTATGGCGCGAAGGCCACAGTGAGTTACAATATTGTGCAGGGCAACTCCTATAGTGGAGCGGGTGAAACCGCCTCTGGTGGCATCATTGTTGTCGGCGGCTCGTGTTATAGTGGGGCGCTCTCCATCGGATCGAGCATTACTCACAATATTGTCGTCGGTAACGATATCGGTGTCTGGCTCTCCAATCTCGATGGAAATAGCTGTGTGCCGACACTGACACCGACCAGAATCAAGGCAAACAATAACATCATCAGCTACGATGCGGTCAATAATACGACTGGCGCAGCGAGTGGTGGCTATCAAGCTGGTATTGCCGATCAGGGTGATGCCGATCAGATGAACAACAATGGCATTTGCGGTGTTGGTTACACCCCTGTGAATACACCGCCGCCGTACCTGTACTTCATCGATCTTACTGCTACCAACAGCCCGACTGCTACCGGCAACTACTCGTGTCTTGATGGCAGCCCGATTACCCCGTCTACGTCAGCTCTTAAGGGGGCGCAGTCTGGCAGGCATGTTGTTGTCGTGCAAGCCATCCATTAACTCAAAGAAGGGGGAAGCTCATGCGCAAGACATTCTACTCACTGGGGGTCATGATTACTGTCCTGGCGCTGCTTGCCGCCGCCTATCTCATCTCTGGACACAGTGTGGGCGCGAAAGCTCAGGCATCCTGTCAGGCGACCAGTTTCTCACAGGATGGCAACCCTAACCTGACTGCCGCGATGGTGGTGACGACATCCACTACGATCAGCGCCACCGCCGTCAATGGCAACGGCTGCGATATTGGTATCTATATCCAGCCTGGATTGACGGTGACGATCACCAATTCTGAGGTTTTCGGCTCCACCTACGATGGGATCGTCAACGATGGCAGCACAGTCACCGTTTCCAACTCGCGTATCCACGATATCGGCGATAGCCCGCTGGACGGTGTACAGTATGGCTACGGCATCTTCTTCTCTGACGCCCATCACTCAAAGGGGAAGATTACCGGAAACGTGATCTGGAACTACCAGAAGAATGGGATTGTGGTCAGGGGCGTTGGCAGCAGCGCGACCATCAGCAAAAACACGGTGCTTGGGCAGGGGCCGGTCAACTACATTGCTCAGAACGGTATCGAGCTGGGGGCTGGCGCAAAAGGAACGATTTCCAACAATATTGTACAGGGCAATTCCTATACCGGCAGCAACGGCGGTGCGGCTTCCGGTGGTATTCTCATCTATGGTGGCTCTTGCAATTATGCTGCACTCACGATTGGAGTACACATCACCGGCAATATTGTGGTCGGCAATGATGTTGGCCTCTTTATCTCCAACATCGATGGGGATCCCAATAATCCGAGCAGTTGCATCCCCACCCTGACGCCCACGAAGATTGTGATGAATAAGAACATCGTCAGTAATGATGGCGCGAACAATACCGGTGGTTACAACCTGGAAGGCCAGTGCTGTGGTTATCAGGCGGGCGTCTCCGATCAGGGTGATGGAGACCAGATCACCAACAACGGCATTTGCGGTTCTGGCTACATCCCTGTGAATACGCCTCCACCGTACTATTACGCTATCGATGTAACTTTTACCAATTCGCCGACTGAGAGCGGCAATTACTCCTGCCTTCACGGCAGTCCTGTCTCGGCGTTGACCCGTACATCGGTCAAGCCTCACGAGATCCACACGGTAGCCAGCATCTGAGCATTGCTTCGTTGCAGGCAAAAGAAAGGAAAGCCACACGCTCAGGCGTATGGCTTTCCTTTCTTTTGCTTACAGGTGATGCCGGTGGAGAGCTTCTCCTGACATGACCCCTTTCTATGTGCTACACTTTCATTATCTCAGATTGTGAGGAAGAGTATGGTTTCTGATTTTGTATTGGAGCAAGGTTTTTTGTATGGCACAGACAATTGACACGTCAACAGAGTATCAGGCCGTTGGTAAATCGATACCGCGTAAGGATGCGCCGGATAAGGTGACGGGGCGCGCGCGTTTCGCAGGCGATCTGGTTCTGGAAGGGCTGCTGCACGCCCGGTTAGTGCTTAGCCCCTACGCGCACGCGCGTATTCGTAATATTGATACCTCGGCGGCCCTGGCCGTTCCGGGTGTAGTGGCCGTCTATACCAGCGAGACGTTAGGCATGGCGAAGCGCACCAGCCCTTCGCGGGTGCAGGCCCCTCTGGCGAATGGCGAAGTGCTGTGGGCCGGTCACCCGGTCGCCATTGTGCTGGCCGAGACGGAGGCCGCCGCAGAAGATGGCGCAAATGCCGTTGATGTCGATTATGAAGAGCTGCCCGTCGTGCTGGACCCGGTCGCGGCCATGCAGCCCGGCTCCCCGCTGACGCGCCATCGAGGTGAGGGTGAAAGTTCGGAGATTGCAGGCGGAGGCGCGCATGCCGCCGTTTCCGAGGAAGACGAGGTGGACACGGAGGACACCAATCTCTCTGAGAATGTCAGTGATAAAGTACGCTATCATGCGGGCGATATGGAGGCTGGCTGGCGCGAGGCCGAGGTGGTGGTCGAGCGTACCTATCGCACCAGTAGCGTTCACCAGTCCTATATGGAGCCGCAGTCGATCACGGTTTCTCCCGACCTGAACGGCGAGCATGTGACGCTCTGGCCCAGCACGCAGGCGATGATGGGTGTGCGCAGCGAAGTGGCGACGGCGCTGGATGTCGCGGCCCGGCAGGTGACGGTTGAATCGGTGCCGGTTGGCGGCGGCTTTGGCGGTAAATTCGGACTGATCGAGCCGTTCGCTGCTGCCGCAGCCTATGCGGCGCGTCGGCCCGTGCGCCTGGTCTACACGCGCTCTGAAGACCTGCTGGCCGGCAATCCCGCGCCGCAATCGGTCATCACCATCAAGCTCGGAGCGAAGCGCGACGGTACGCTGGTGGCGATGGAGGCCGAGGTAATTTTTGATAGCGGCTGCTATGGCGGCGCGGCGGCTGGCCTCGCCGGTTTCCTCCTCGGCAGTTCCTATCGCTGCCCGAATATCGATTTTCGCTGCTTCGAGGTGCTTACCAACAAGGTCAGTGTGGGGGCTTATCGCGCTCCCGGTGCGCCACAGACGACTTTTGCCCTCGAATCGGCGGTGGATGAACTCTGCCGCGAACTGGGCATGGACCCGGCAGACTTCCGGCTGAAGAACGGCCTGAAAGAGGGCGACCCGACGCTCAATGCCCGCCAGCCGCAGTGGCCACGCATCGGCCTGCTGGAATGCGTTGAGAAGGCGAAAGAGCATCCCCTGTGGGCGAAGCGCGAGGAGTACCGGACGCCGCCTGAGGAGCTGAAGGGCTGGAAGGTCGGTATTGGCCTGGCCGCCGGTGGCTGGCCCGGCGGCACGGAGCCGACCGCCGCCGCCTGTCGCCTCGAAGAGGATGGCACCATCACCGTCATCATCGGTACCGTTGACCTGACGGGTTCGGATACCTCGATGGCGCTGATTGCCGCTCAGGGTCTTGGTATGTCGCCCGACGCCATCAACGTGGCGCATGATAACACAGATACCATGCCCTATAGCGGCGGCACCGGCGGCAGCAAAACGACCTACTCGATGGGGCCTGCCGTGCTGGCAGCCGCCCGCGACGCCCGCAACCAGATCCTCTCCATCGCCGCCGATATGCTGGAGGCTTCGGCGAATGACCTGGAGATCGAGGGCGACAAAGTTGTGGTGCGCGGCACGCCGGGCAAGAGCGTACCGTTGACGAAGATCGCCTCCGCCTCGATGCAGTTTGCCGGGCAGTACGCGCCTGTCTATGGCAGTGGGCGGGTTGCGAACAAGGTCAGTTCGCCCATGTACGGGGCGCACATTGCCAGGGTGGCCGTTGACCCCGAGACGGGCCAGGTGCGCGTCCTCGATTACGTGGTGGCGCAGGACGTTGGCTTCGCCATCAACCCTGCCGAGGTCGAGGGGCAGATCGAGGGCGGCGTCACGCAGGGCATCGGCTGGGCGCTTTTCGAGGGCTATGTCTACGACGAAAACGGCCAGTTGCTCACCTCCACCTTTATGGATTATGCTATCCCGCATAGCCAGGATGTTCCCAACATCACCTCCATTCTGGTGAAGATACCCTCTGCCCTGGGGCCGTTTGGCGCGAAAGGCGTCGGCGAACCGCCCGTCGTTCCCGTCAGCGCCGCCATCGCCAACGCCATTTATGACGCTGTTGGCGCGCGTATGACGGAGCTTCCCATCACCTCCGAACGCCTCTATACCGCAATGCATTAGAGGGCAAGGTAGCCGCCAGGCCCCGGGGAGGTGTCAGGCCCAGGGTACCCGCAAGGGGTACCCACATAAGCGTGACCTTCAGGCCAGCGCAAGGGGTGGTCCCATAGGCGTTACCTTCAGGCCGTGCCAACGCCAGGTAGGCCACCGACGCCGCGTCGGGCAGGCCACCCGCCAGGGGTGGCCCTCCTCTATACGGACGTATCGTAGGGCTTATGGAGCCGCCGTGTAGAGGAGGGCCACCCCCAGAAGCGTTCCCTTCAGGCCGTGGGAGCGCCAAGCAGGCCACCCGCCAGGGGTGGCCCTCCTCTAGACGGACG